>NZ_CALIBF010000103.1 GCF_938045465.1 uncultured Campylobacter sp. | reverse complement strand
GCTACTTACTCTGCTTCGCTGCGCTCGCAAGAAACGCCGCCAGGCTAAGCCTTGCGTTGCTACGCTCGTTTTGCGAGGCGCTCCCCTTTCCCCTTAAAATCCCCTAACCCCTGGCACGCTCAAGGGGCGAGCCTCGCGGCTCGCGTTAAATTCTTTTTATTGCGGCTTGCGCCGCATAAAATTTTAGAATTTCAAATTGAGCTCTTGCGTTTTAAATTTTTAAAATCCTAAGTTTAAATTTAAAAGCTTTATAGCTTCGCGGGCGTAAAATTTAAAATCTCGCGGCGAAATTCTACGTTAAAAGCACCCGTGCTTTTGCAAAACCTCGGCAAAGCATAAATGAAATGAGCGAATTCCGCGTTGCTCGCATCCGCGTCTGAGGCGAAAAACTTTTGAGTCGAAGCTTAGAGCTAAACGAGTCTTTAAACTAAATACTACAGTGATACGACCTTTGAGCCGAAGCCCCCTTCTGCGGGCGTGCCGTCGCGAAAGCCCTTGACGCTCGGGTGCGATTTTAAAAACTCCTTGACCGCGAACGCGAGCTTGCCCGTGCCGATGCCGTGCTTGACGATGATCTCATCAAAGCCCATCACGAGGCTTTGGCTGATAAATTTATCAAGCCTGCTGATCGCTTCCTCGGCGCGTAGGCCGTGCAGATCGAGGCTCAGCGACGCGGAGGCGGGCTTTTGCACCTTGATGCTGATATTTTTTACGGGCGGGGGCACTGCACCGCTACGCTTTAGCTCGCTAAGCGGCACGCGCAGCCTGATGCCGTCGCTTAGCATCAGCGCTTGGGTTTTGCTAAGCGATAAAATTTCGCCCTTGATCTTGCCGTATTTGACGCGATCGCCCACCTTGAGGCTTTGCGGCTCGGGCGTGCTGAGTTCGGGCTGCTGCACGGCCCGTGCGAGCTCGTTTGCGCGGTTTATGGCGCGCTGCTTTTCGCGCATGTCGCCTAGGCTCACGCTGCGTTTGGCCTCCGAAATCGCGCGGTAGTATTCGTTTTGCAGCCTTGAAAGCTCCGCCTTCAGCTCGCTTTGCGCGCGCTCGCGCTGATCTTTTAGAGCCTCGCTTAGCGCGTCTAATTTCTCCTCTTTTTGCTGAGTTTGGGCTAGTTTTTGTTTTAGCTCAAGCTCTAAATTTATCGCTTTTGAGATCGCTTCGTTTAGGTTCTCTTTGTTTTCGCCGTAGTTTTTGCGCGCTGCGGCGATCAAATTTTGCGCTATGCCGTAGCGCAGCGCGGTTTCAAAGGCGTAAGATTTGCCGATCGTGCCCTTTAAAAACTCATATTTCGGCGCGCTGTTTTTCTCGTCGTAAAGCGCCGCTAGCAGCTCCACGCACGGATCCTTTGCAAGCAGCATCGCCAGGCGCTTGTGATGCGTGGTGATGATAATCTTCACGTCGCCGCTTATCAGCTGCTCGATCATCGCGCCGTATAGGCTCGCAGCCTCCTCAAAATCGGTACCCAGCTCGATCTCATCGACGCCGATTAGAATTTCTTTGCGCCCGAATAGCTTGCTAAAGGCAACCATCCTGCCCGCGAAGGTCGAGATGTCGTTTTTGGAGTTTTGCGGATCCTCCATTATGAGCTCGAACTCCTTAAAGGTGCCGATGCGGCTGCCGCTTGCGCGAATAGGCATAGGAAGGAGGTACTTAGCTAGCAGCGCCGCGCTTAGAATGCTTTTTAAAAGCATCGATTTTCCGCCCGCATTCACACCGGTGATGAGCAGAATTTTACCCGTAAATTCCACGCTCACGCGCTTTGGATTTTTAAGCGCGGGGTGGGCGAAGCTGTCTAATACGATGTCGCGCGAGGGCTCAGGCAGGATGAACTCATAATCGCTCGCTCTTGCCATCGCCGCGCGCGCAATCAGCGCATCGATTTGATCGAAGGCGGCGTTTATAAATTTCAGAAAGGCTAAGCTTTTATTAAAAACCGCGCTGATCTGCTTGCAGTGCTCGAAAACGATCTGTTCTTTTTTATCCAAAATCGCGCTTTGAGCGGACTTCAGAGCCGCGATCGCGTCTGGAAGCACGTAAAAATAGCCTCCGCTTGAGCGCGCTACGACGCTGCCTTTTAGCACGTGATTAAAGCCGCCGCGCACCAGCAGAGCCTCGGTATCGCTTATGTAGTGGATCTGCGTGTCGGCAAGATAGGGCGAAAGGGCTTTGGAATAGATCAGCCTTTTTAGCGTCTGCTCGATCTCGTCACGCTTTATCTTAAACGCCTCGTTCAGCGCGCCGAAGCGCTCGTCTATCGCGTCGCGAAAGCCGCCCTGATCGTCGAAATAATCCTTTAGTTGCGCGATGGGCGCAGGAATTTCGATCTTTGCAAACCAAGCGGCGAGTTTGCCCTCAAAAGGCTGCTTTTTGAGATACAGAAAATATCGGACGATCTTGCTAAACTCGTAAATTTCGCTGATATGAAGCACGCCGTGCTTTGAGATGCGCATCAGCGCGTCGTCTAGGTTCGCGACGCTCTCGCACTGCGCCAGATCAAATTTCGTAAGTTCTGAAATTTTTTCAAAATTTAGCTTACTATCGCCGCTTAAAAACAGCGGCTTTTCGCGCGCCAAAAAGCTTTTAAATTTGGCTAGATACTCGCCTAGATCGAGGCGCGTAAAGAGTTCGTCACTGATCATAAACGCACTCTTTGATTTTATAAGTTTTGCCCCTAAACTCCGCGCCCGCGCTTTTTTTGGCGATGAAAGCGCCCAGCGAAAAGGAGTAGGTGAAATTTTCTCGCGTCACGATCTGCGCGGAGCTTTGTTCTTTGTCTGCAGCAAAATTTTGCGTAGCTTTAGAATTCTGCGCGGAGCCTTGAGGATTAGAGGTTTGCGTGTCGTCTCGTTGCGCGGAATTTTGCGGCGTGAGGCTCTGCGTATCGCCTTGCCCTGTAGAATTTTGCAAAGTAGGGCTTTGCGCGGAATTTTGCCCGCCCGAGATGGCGCCGTTTATTTGCACGGCGGAAGCCTGCTCGTTCGTTTGCACCGCGGAGCTTTGCGTATCATTTGCTTGCGCGGCAGAAGCAGCCTTGTCCTGCGCGTTTAAATTTGCCTCGCCGGCTTGCGAACCTAAATTTTTCGCATCCGCACTATGTTTTTCGGAGAAGGAATTTGCCGCGCCGCGAGCTTCGGCAGCGGAATTTATCGCGCCGCCGCATCTTAATCTGGCGCCTGCGTTAAATTTAAACACCATCTCCTCCTCAAGCTTGGCGGAGCGCTCGCTCGCGCTTTCATAAAAATACGCTCCCGCGCACAGCAGTACAATCAGCGCCGTGGCGATGATTTTGGCCCTTTTGCTTAAAATTTCGTCCCGCACGAAAAAGATCGCCGCGATAAATAAAAATGCGAAAACAAATACTAAAAATCTCAAATTTTATCCTTGCCCGCCTGCAGCGGAGTTTGGCTCGTAAATTCAGCTAGAGTTTTCAAGTCTAAAATTCTCCGCGCAGCTGATAGGTGATGTCGCCTG
>NZ_CALIBF010000102.1 GCF_938045465.1 uncultured Campylobacter sp. | reverse complement strand
AAATTTAAAGAAATTCAGGGAACGAAAATGGGAAAATCGGCTCTTGTACTAGGCGCTACGGGCGTCGTGGGCAGGGAGCTGGTACGCGAGCTTTGCGAGAGCTCGGGTTACGATGAGGTAGAAGTATGGACGCGCCGCGAGATAGGCTTTTGCCACCCTAAGCTTCACGCGCGGATCATTGATTTTGAGGGTATCTCGGATATCGCACAGCATAAATTTGACGAATTTTTTTGCGCGCTGGGCACGACGATGAAGCAGGCGGGTTCGCGCGAGGCGTTTTTACGCGTGGATGTAGACTACATCTATGCGGCGACAAAGTGGGGCAAAGCAGTGGGCGTGCGGCGCTTCGTGCTCGTATCAGCTCCGGATGCGAGCGAAGGTTCGCCAAGCTTTTATCTGCGCGCCAAAGGGCAGATCGAGCGGCGCATGAGCGAACTCGGTTTTGATAGCCTTCAGATCGTCCGTCCGCCGATAATCCTCGGCTAGAGACCTGATGCTCGCCCGATAGAACGGCTTGCGGCGGCGGTTTTTAAACTGCTGCCTGCCTGCGTGTTCGGTAAATTTAGACCGCTTAGCGGCGCAAGTAGTGTCCGCTGCGAGCGTGATCTTTGGCTCAAAATCCTATAAAAATTCGCTCATTTTTTCTCTTTATTTTGTTTGATCTCCTCAAGACTTAGACCGCTTTTACCGATGCTGTCCATACCGAGCGTTTCGATCATCACGAGTATTGCGGCTGGGTCTTTGCCTAATACGCGCGCTAACGTGTCCGTAATCTCGGCGATGATTTGCTTTTTTTGCTCTTTTGTAGGCTCTGGAGCGGCTACTTTTATATTTACGAATGGCATTTTCTCTCCTTAAATTTGATAAAGCAGGGCTAATTATATCAAATTTTAGACTATTACCCGTCTCGTTTGCGTTCTAAAATTTAAGTAGATATATTAGAATTTAACTTTAAATTTGATTTAAAGCTAGTATGATTATTATGTGACTTGGTAGTAGTAAAATTTGATAAATTTACCCAAAAGGAGCGAATATGCGTAAGAATTTTTTCGATTCTATCGTTTTGACTGCGGCCTTGGCGGGCGGCGCGTTTATAGCGGTGCCGCAGACTGCGAGTGCGGGCGTTTTGGCGCATCAGGTAAAAACCCAGGGCGAGCTCGGCTCGGTGTTTATCAACCCTTACGACGTGGCGCCTCTAACGGCCGTCATCGATAGGGCGGGCAAGGACATCAAGGATATCCGCGTGCGGGTGCTCGGTAAACCGGGCGGCGGTATCGACATCGCCTATAACGTCTCCGAGCATGCGCTGCTGACGCACGACGGCGTGCCGATCTGGGGGCTGTATCCGGACTATCTAAACGAGGTCGAAGTAAGCTACGTTTTTAACGGCGAAAAGAAGGTCGAAAAGTATAAAATTTACGCTCAGCCGATCGTCACGTATAGCCGAGATTATAGATTTAGCCACATGCAAAAGATGAAGGTTAAAAAGGTCGATCCTGCGTTTAAAAACAGGCTCTATCTCATCAACAACACAATCACGAGCGTCTATAAGCCGCTTGATTGGAAAAACGGAGGTGCTGCTAGCTGGAACGACTTTACAGAAAATTTCGTCGTCGATACGCAGGGCGAGGTCAGATGGTATCTGGACTATCAGAAATTTTACGACCGCAGCGAGCGCAGAGTGATAGATGGCGGTATGATGATGGGCTTTCATCAGCTGCCAAACGGCGATCTGAGCTGGGGTATGGCGCAGCGATATATGCGCTACGATATGATGGGTAAGGAGGTGTATAACCGCGAGCTGCCGCGCGGCTACATCGACCTTAGCCACGAAGTAATGCCGCTAAAGGGTGATCATCTGCTGCTTCGCGTTGGTAAATACAACTACCACCACGCAGACGGCAGGCTCTCGCACACGATCAGAGATCACATCATCGAAGTGGATGGCAGCGGCAAGGTCGTGGACGAGTGGGATCTGAATGAAATTTTCGGCAAAAACGTCTACCGCAGCAACCTCATCAAGGCCCTTGACGCCCGCGCGGTGTGCCTAAACATCGACATGGACGCCAAAGAGATCAAAATCAGCGACGATCTGCCTTTTGGCGACGTGACCTCGACTGGCACGGGACGCAACTGGGCGCACGTAAACTCGATCTCGTACGATCCTAGCGACGACGGCATCATCCTCTCGCTTCGCCACCAAGGCATCGTCAAGATCGGCCGCGACAAAAAGGTAAAATGGATCCTAGCGTCGCCTGAGGGCTGGAGCGCGGACTTTAAAGAAAAAGTGCTCGTTCCCGTCGATAAAAACGGCAACAAAATCAAATGCGAAAACTCAAAATGCGAGGGCGGCTTCGACTGGTCGTGGACGCAGCACACCGCGTGGCTCACTCCGCGCTACGATAACAAGGGCCCAATCAAGCACATCAGCGTATTTGACAACGGCGACGGCCGTGGTATGGAGCAGCCTGCGCTAAAAGAGCAAAAATACTCACGCGCGGTCGAGTACAAGATCGACGAGAAAAAGGGCACAGTCGAGCAGACGTGGGAATTTGGCAAGGAGCGCGGATTTGACTTCTATAGCGCGGTTACTAGCAACGTGGAGTGGCAAAAGGATAAAAGCACGTA
>NZ_CALIBF010000101.1 GCF_938045465.1 uncultured Campylobacter sp. | reverse complement strand
GGCGGGCGATGAGGCGGCAATCGAGCGCGTGCTGCATGTCCTCCTCGAGCTGCGCTTATTTGGACGGCGGCGGCGAGACGGACGCGTGGCTGGCGTTTGCCGTGCAAGAGATAACCTGTGAAATGAAAAAGGAATTTTACGAAGACGGCGGCAATTTTGAGAGTTCTACGAGCTATCACCGTCTAGGCGGTGAGCTAATGGCATATGCCACGGCTCTGATACTGGGTCTAAAAAGTGAAAAAATTTCATCGCTAAAAAATTACGACGCAAAGCTTTGGCGCAAAAAGCCAAAACTCATGCCGCCAAACGAGCAGGAATTTAAAATTTTAAACGGACAAATAGCGCTGCCGCAGTGGTTCGTGGACAGGCTGTATAAAATCGGCAGGTTTACCGCGGACATTACAAAACCAAACGGCGAAGTACCGCAATTCGGCGATAACGACAGCGGTAGGTTTTTTAAATTTAGCCCAAACGGCGAGTTTTTGAGCAACGAACAAGCCGCGCGAAAATATCTAAATTTAAGCGGCTTTGAGGGTGGCGACGAGCCGTTTTGGGATGAAAATATCTTAAGCCACTCTACACTAATTAGCTGCATGGACGGGATTTTTGACGATGAGATATTTAAAAACGATATGCACTTTGAGCGGAGTTTTATTCGCTCGCTCGCAGGGTGCACGCTGCAAGCAGGCGATAAAACATACAAAAGCCTGATCGCCTCGGGCATGAAATTCGGCGAACTGCCGCACCGAAAAAGCATGGAATTTAAAATTTCAAATTCGCAAGAGATCAAAAATATATTTTATCCCGACAGCGGAATTTTTATTTTAAAATCAGGTAATTTTTACCTTGCCATCTGCGCTACGCCGCTCGGGCAGAATGATCACGGCGGACATACGCATAACGATAAGCTGGGCTACGAGTTGTGGATAGACGGTCGCGACATAGCGAGAGATCCCGGTACATATCTTTATACGCCGATCCCTAGCAGAAGAAATGAATTTCGAAGCGTCAGAGCGCACAATGTGCCGATTGTGGGAGATCTGGAACAAAATAGTTGGTGCGAGGGAGCGATAGGACTATTTGGGATGTTTTCGGAATGCAGATGTGAAGTGGTGGATTTTGGAGAAAATTTTATAAGTCTCACCGCAGAATACAAAGGCGTAAAAATTATTAGAAAATTTGAGATAAAAGAGGGCGAGCTGGAGATTATCGATATGGCAAATAGGGAATTTTATTATAGTAAATTTGAGTTATATTCGAATGGATATGGGAAGTTGATGAAAAATGTCTAAAAAAGTTTTAATGGCCGTTGCAAATTACTATACTTCGCCGTTTCAGGTCGGTAGTCATCACTATGCCAGGGCGTTTGAAAAGCTAGGGTATGAGGTGCTTTTTATCTCAAATCCTATCTCGCCGATACATAAAATTTTTGCAAATAGCAACGAGCTGAAAGAGCGGGAAAGAATTTATAAAAAAGGGGGTGAAAGCGCGGGCGGTATTTTTTATTATGTTCCACGCTCCCTTTTTACTCCTCAAAACAAGCCATTTCTATCGTCGAATTTTGTTTTAAATAATTGGCAAAATTTTACGTATCCAAATTTATTAAATTTTATAAAGGAGCGGGGTTTTGGCGAGGTTGATATATTGTGGTTTGATAGCCCATTGTTTGGCTTTTTATTGGATACTATAATTTATAAGAAATCTATTTTAAGGATAGCTGATTATTCAAAAGGCTTTAATGCGGTTTCGGACGTGCAGTTTAATGCCGAGATAAATATCGCAAACAAGGTAGATACAGTCATTTATACGGCGAGAAATTTAAAAGAAAAATACGATCAAATAAAAGATAAATCTAAAATGAAATATGTACCAAATGGCATTGATCTTGATTTCTTTAAAGCGGCAGATAGGTCTTTGCCGCAGGAGCTTGAAGATATTCCTGAGCCTAGGGTAATTTACGTAGGCGCAATACATGATTGGTTTGATGTGGACTTAGTGTATTACTGTGCTAAAAATTTGCCAAATTATAGTTTTATTATAATAGGTCCGGAGCAAAAAGATCTATCCTTGCTTAGGGAGCTAAAAAACGTGCATATTTTGGGAGCTATATCGTATAATAAAATTCCTGCGTTTTTATATAATTCGCAGGTGGGCATAATTCCTTTTAATGTTAAGGATTATCCTGATTTAGTAAATAGTATAAATCCTTTAAAGATGTATGAGTATCTAGCTTGCGGGTTAAGGGTTGTTAGCGTAGAGTGGGAGCAGATTAAAGATATGAGTGATATAATTTATTTGGTTAATACAAAAGACGAGTTTTGTAATGCAATAAAATATGGTCATGGTAAAGAATATGATTTGCAGAAACTTTCTTGGTTTTGTATCTTAAAATTTTTTTTGAAGGAAATCGGTATATATGTGGATTAAATATTCTATTGTAGGTATAAGATATGCTGTTTGTGAATGCTAGGTTTTTAACCCAAAATATCACTGGAGTTCAAAGATTCGCAATTGAAATTTCATTGTGGCTTAAAAGGATATTGAAAGATAATATTCTATTCATTGCTCCAAAAAATATAATTCACATAGATGTGGCAAAAGAGCTAGATGTAATTTGTATTGGAAATTTACAAGGATATCTATGGGAGCAATTGGAATTACCAAGGTTTTTGGTAAAGAGACAGAACCCATTGTTATTAAATTTAGCCAATATGGCGCCAGTATTCTATAAAAATAAAGTTACGGTCATACATAGTTTGTCTTTTTTAAATAAGGAATGGAATTCTTTTTTATTTCATAATATGTATAAATTTCTAATTCCGTTGATAATAAAAAATAGTAAATTCATTTTTACGGTAAGTAATTATACGAAACAGGAAATATTATCATACTATAAAAATATATATAATTTACATCGCAATATAGATGTTGTATATAATAGTTATATTGTTCGAAGTAAAAATAACATAGTAAGTAATATTTTTAATGGCAATATTGAAGAATATATTTTATATGTTGGATCGGTTTCTAAGAGTAAAAATATAGTAAATTTGATTAAAGCTATAAATAACATAAATAGTAAAAATAAAAAAATTCTATTATACATAGTGGGCGGCTGTGATCAAAAAATATTTCGTTCAAGCGATACAGCCAGTAACGAATACGTAAGATTTGTAGGACAAATTAATGATGAAAATATATTAATGGCTTATTATCAGAATGCGACCGCTTTTGTTTTTCCATCATTATATGAAAGCTTTGGAATTCCACCGATTGAAGCCCAGGCATGTGGTTGCCCGGTATTGTGTTCAGGAACTACGAGTTTGCCGGAGATTTGCGGTAGTGGTGCTTTGTATTTTGATCCAACAAATATTTATGACATAGAAACAAAGATAGAATTGATTTTAGATAATAAGAATTTAAGAAACGAGCTTCGCGCTAAAGGTTTTGAAAATATTAAGCGATTCAGCTGGGAGGAATCGGCACAGAAAATTATAAATTTAGTAAATAAGTTATAAAATATAAAGATATCTACAACCAAATATCTTGCCAATATGGTTTTTAGGATTGCTTTTAAAAAAGTCAATAAATTGTTTTAGATAATTTATATACCAATTGTAGGTTGTGGATTTTGTAAAAAGTTAAGCCTTGGAGTAATAGAATTCTGGTTTGTAATAAAATTAATTGCTTGCAGCAAAACGTGATGAAATTGATATTGTTTTGACGTGAATTGGCTTATA
>NZ_CALIBF010000100.1 GCF_938045465.1 uncultured Campylobacter sp. | reverse complement strand
GGAAAATCCCCAGCGTATTGCCGCTTTGAATCGTCTCGTAGGTCTTGCGGTCGTTAAAATCGATCTCTTCCCAGACGATATCGCGACCGTAGCGGCGCTTGACAAGCTTAGCGGCATTATCGATCACATCGAGGTTTTTTAGACCCAGGAAGTCAAATTTTATCAGATCGACGTCCTCGAGATAGTTTTTGGTGTATTGCGTTACCAGGCGCGCATCCTCGCCCTTATCCTGCTTAAATAGCGGCGCCTTGTTCCACAGCGGCTCGTTTGAAATCACAACGCCTGCGGCATGCATGCCTGCGTTGCGATTTAGCCCTTCAAGTCCCAGCGCAAACTCCCAAACCTGCTGTGCAATCGGATCTGCGTCGATAAATTCTTTCAGCTTCGGCTCAGCGTCGTAAGCCTGCTTGAGCGTGATGCCGAGCTTGTCGGGGATCAGCTTTGCCATCTTATCGGCCTGCGAAAGCGGCATGTCGCAGACGCGAGCCACGTCGCGGATGACGCCGCGCGCGAGTAGCTTACCGAAGGTCGCAACCTGCGCGACATTGTATTTGCCGTACTGATCGATGACGTAGTCGATCACTTCGCCTCTGCGCGCCTGGCAAAAATCCACGTCAATATCGGGCATCGAGATACGCGACGGATTTAAAAATCGCTCGAAAAGCAGATTATACGGGATCGGATCGAGGTCGGTAATGCGAAGCGCATACGCGCAGATGCTGCCCGCCGCAGAGCCGCGACCGGGGCCAACCGGGATGTCGTGATCTTTCGCCCAGTTAATGAAATCCTGCACGATAACCATATAGCCCGAAAAATGCATGTTTTTGATGATGGCAAGCTCCTTTTCCAGGCGCTCGCGATAAATTTCATGATTCTGCGGATCGATAAATTTAAGGCGCTCTTTAAGCCCCTCGCGGCAGAGATGATCAAATAAAAAATCATCGTTTGCAAAGCTATAGCGCTCCGAGGGCTGCGGCAGCGAAAGCCCGAGCCTATCGGCGTATTCGATCGTAAATTTAAAATTCGGCGGCGTCGGCGCGTAGTCCTTCTCGTCGAAAGCAAATTTCAAATTACACTTTTGCACGATCTCGGCGGTATTTTCGATCACTTCGGGGATGTCGGCAAAAAGCCGCCTCATCTCCTCATCGCTTTTTACGTAAAATTCCGAAACGACGTGTTTTAGACGGTCGCCGTCGTTGATCGTCTTGCCCATAGAGATGCACTGATAGACGTCGTGGGCCTTGGCGCGATCCTTGCGCGAGTAGTGAGCGTCGTTGGTAGCGATGATCTTGACGCCGATTTCGCGCGAGAGGCGGATGAGGTCTTTATCGACATTTAACTGCTCGCCGATGCCGTGACGCATGATCTCGAGATAAAAATCCTCGCCGAAAATTTCTTTATACTCAAGCGCCACTTTTTTCGCCGCTTCGTAGCCGCCCGCGCCTCGCTTTAAATTTCGCTCGCTTCTATTTAGATGAAATTCCACCTCGCCCGCTAGGCATGCCGAGGAGCAGATGAGCCCCTCGCTGTGCTCTTTTAAAATTTTTTTGTTGATCCTCGGGTAGTAGTAGAAGCCGTCCAAAAACGCGCGCGAGCTAAGATACATCAGATTTTTATATCCCGTTTCATTTTTGGCAAGCAGTATCAAGTGATAGCGCTGGCGGTCGCTTTTATCGCCGATGTCATCGTGGTTGTGCAGGTAGGTCTCGATGCCGATGATCGGCTTGATGCCGTGCTTTTTCATCGTCTGATAAAAGTCTATCGCGCCGAACATATTGCCGTGATCGGTGATCGCGCATGCCTTGGTGCCGCGGCTCTGCAAAAGCTCGGCGAGCTCGCTTACTTTATTCGCGCCGTCTAGCAGCGAATACTCGGTGTGAAGGTGCAGGTGGGTGTAGTCGCTCATTTTTGGTCCTTTTTTGATTTGGATATTATAGTAAATTCGGGCTTTAGAAACGGTCAAATTTAATGGAATTTTAGCTTAAATTTCAGTGCGAAATTTTACGAGTAAATTTTGTTACGGAATTTTACTTCAGAGGTTTTACATTCTGGGTTTTGCGGATTAAATTTTGACAAAATTTTAAGTTTAAAATGCTGTGATGAAATTTTGCTGTCATATAAATTCTGCTTACCTGGAATTTTGAGCCAACGCAATTCCGCAAAATTCTACGACTTAAATCATCATAAAATTTTGCGGTTTAGAATTCCGTTTGCAAAGCCTTGCGGCTCTACGATCTTGAGAATTCCACGATCGCTTTAGCAAGCTCTCTAGTAGGATCAACGAAAATTTTATCGCTTTTGATTAACGGCAAAAATAGCGGCAGCTCGGTGCAGGCAACGACGTAAATATCAGCATCGATTTTGCCTAGCAAATTCTCAAAAGCTCCCACGTATTCGGCAGTCTTGCCCGCCTTAACACCTTTGTAGATGCAATCCATCAAAACCGCTTGATTTTCTTCACCAAGCTCCACGCTGATTAGCCCCGCTTCTTTGAGCGGATCGTCGTAAATTTTAGCTTTTTTTGTACCGATAGTGGCTAGCACAGCGATCTTATGGGCGTTTGGATAATTTTTGCGAATCGATTTTACGGTGACCTCGGCGATATGAATTAGCGGGATTTCCGCCGCAGCTTCTACATCGTCTGCGAAAAAATGCGCCGTGTTGCACGCCATCGCAAACGCCTTGCAGCCTGCATTTTTGAGCCTAACAGCGCTCTCGCTTAGGCGCGGAAGCGGATTTTCACCTTTGCCTAAGATAAATGCCGTGCGATCTTCAATCTGCGGATAGCTATCGATTACAAGCGGAATATTTTCTTGATCGCTGCCCGCAGCAGTCTCTTCTATGATCTTCATATACAGATCCGCACTCGCCAAAGGTCCCATTCCGCCGATAATTCCAACTCTTTTCATAGCTAGTCCTTTCTAAATTTTACTTGGATTAATTCTCCCACTTACTCATATCCATTTCGTTTTCGCTCTTTGCGACGTAGATCGACGCGACAACATCGCCCGTTACGTTCATCGAGGTTCGCCCCATATCCAAAATCGCATCAATGCCCAAAATCATTCCGTAAGCGATCGCTACGTTACCGCTTACCTTGACGCCGATAGACTCGAGCACTAAAAGCAGCATTAGCGCACCAGCTCCCGGAACTCCAGCAGTTCCGATCGCAGCAAGCATCGAAGTGATGATGATCGTGAGGTAGTGGCTGCTGTTTAGATCGATACCGCAAGCATTAGCGATAAAGAGCGTGCACACGCCCAAATACACGGTCGTGCCGTTCATATTCACCGTAGCGCCCACGGGCAAAACAAAGCCGTAGATCGCCTTTGGAATTCCCATATCTTCGGCGGTTTGCATCGTAATCGGAAGCGTGCCGTTGGAGCTGCGGGTAACAAAAGCCGTAAGCATCGGCGGACGCACTTTTTTAAGGAATTTAATCGGGCTAACTCCGATAAGCATACAAATAACACAATAAACCGCAAATACTTGGATTGCAAGTCCCACGTATAGGGTAATCGTGACATTTAATAGCGAGCTGAAAGCCTCGATACCGCTTTTATTAAACACTACAAACATTAGCGCAAAAACGCCAATTGGTGCGTATTGCATCACCCAATGCACGACCTTAAACATAATTTCGCTCATTCCATCGAAAAAATTATAAACCGTGTCGGCGGAGCTTTTGATACGCGCGTCGCTACTGTCGCGGCAAAACGCAAGCCCTACGCCAAGAAATAAGCAAAACGCGATGATCGGCAAAATTTCGCCCTTGGCTATGGAATCAAAAGGATTCGTAGGAATTATATTAAGCAAAATTTTACTCATACTAGGCGCGTTCGCTGCCTTTTCGACAGCCTTGGACGCATCGCTTAGATCAAGCCCGCTACCCGGAGAAAATACAAACGCACACGCTAGACCGATGACGATCGCAAAAAGCGTAGTTATAGCGTAAAATATGATCGCCTTAACGCCTACTTTGCCCAGGTGCGCGGGCGAGATACTGCTAGTGCCCACGATGAGCGAACAGATAATGATCGGCACCATAATCATCTTTAAAAGCCGCACGAAAAGATCTCCCAAAGGTGTTAAAATCGCCACCCACGTGGTATCACCCACCGGCATATTTTTAGGTAGTAACATACCAATCGCAGAGCCCAACACTAAAGCGATAATGATGCGCCAAAGCAAGCTTGAGTTAAAATAAAAGGCTAAAATTCCGCCTTTTTTCGTTTGATTTTCTGACATGGATATCTCCCTGCACTAAGAATTTTAACGGAATTCTACTGCAACTTGCCATAAAATAAAATTTAATCAGTCGCCAAATGAAAGTTAAATTTGAAAATTCAATCGCGAGCTTAACCATAAAGCTGAAATTATGCGGCAAGCTTTGTCTTTTGAAGTTATGAAGCGGAATTTCAAAGGAAAAACGACGTATGAAATTTATAGAATTTTGCGGATTTTGATGTAGTGAAAAGCAAAAAATTTTGTGGTGGTGGGCTCACTAGGACTTGAACCTAGGACCATCCGGTTATGAGCCGGATGCTCTAACCAACTGAGCTATGAGCCCGCCGCGTGGTAAAAGAAATGTGATTTTACAAAAATAATCTTAAAACGGCGTTAAAATTCTAACCGCGGAATTTTATGAAACTTAGGCCCACCCAAATAGTGGCTAAATTTCACGCCAGAGCGCGCGACTTTATCTGATTTCCGATCAGATCACTTTCGTACGCACAAGGCGGCGTAAATTTAAGACGAAATTTTATATAAAATTCAGGGCTCTTAAATCCGCCGCCATAATCTAATCCACTCTTAAATCGCGTGAATTAATAGCTTTTTTTCATGCTAATAGGCTCCGATAGCATTTTAGGGACGCCCGGTAATTCATATGCTCCCCGGCAGATATTATTTTCGGCATCAGGACCCTTTTCTACAGTGAAGGTTTTCTTTTTGGCATCTACGCTAATTACGAAGCATCTATCCCCTTTGCCGCTTTTAAGATATGCGGAATTCGCTCCGTTGGGCTCTAGCGGAACATTCGTCATAACCGAAAAATCGGATGCGAATTTGCCTTGGGAGATATAATAAGCGTCTAGATCGTATTTAACGGTAATTAAATTTGTCGCCAACTTAGAGATCTCCGCATCATCTCTAGTAGCCGATAATCTCGGTAGCCCAATCAATACTACGAGCAAAACAACTACTACGATGCCTATGATAGGCACTACGGATAGCTTCTGAGGCGTTACGTCGTATTCGCAGTTTTGTAGCGACTCTGCGGCTGCGCTTTGCTGCACTCCGCTTATCTCGTCCGCTTTAGCTGCAGCCACTCTACGTCTTAGTTCCTCGGCTAAATCGTGGCTGATGCAGACCTTATCTACGGGATTAAAGATAGTGCCTAATGACTTGGCAAGCACGATAGCGCACGGAATTCCGATGATGGTAATGAACTGACCTATAACCGTAAAAATTCCACCAATAAAAAGCCAAATACCAAAAACTATGATATAAATGACCTTAACGATATTTGCGTAAGTCTGGTATGTCATATGCACCGCGTCGCTTACCGATCCTTTCTTTTTACGCACCATATCGTGTGTAAAGGGTAAAAATAAGAATTTGCCGTATTCCATAAGACCTAACCCCACGGGAGCGGTCACGACTAAAATGGTAAGGATCAAACCCGATAGGTAAGCTAAGATAGCTAAAATCCAACCACCTAGAAAAAACCAAATAATGTTGCCTAGAATACGCATATCTTACCTCTTTATAAATTTATGTAAATCAAGCAAACCGCCTGCCTCTAGCGGCTAGCACAGCCTCTCATTCGTTTTATGGGTGTTTTCGCAACTCGCGCGGAAGGATGCGCCGAAATACTATGGCGCAGCAAAGCGCCAAGAGATGCTAAGGTGCACACTGCACGCGGCGCAACTGCACCTGCGGCTACGGCGTACAAAACGAGCCTTGTGCGTGCAAACCCCGTATGCAAAACAACTACGGAATGATAGGGGGGGGGTTAACGATTGGTAACAAGCGCTTTTGCGCGATAAAATTTTGCCACGCAAATGGCTATGGCAAGGGAGTTT
>NZ_CALIBF010000099.1 GCF_938045465.1 uncultured Campylobacter sp. | reverse complement strand
GTGTATAAATTGCACCGATATATTCGCCTATTATACCGATAAAAAATAAAATTCCAGATGAAACGAACGAAAAAAGTATGATAAGAGGCGCGATCCCCACGCTCATTTCGTTCCAATATATGAGTTTTAGGATAAAATACACAAGCCCCACTATTATGCTTAAAATACCCATTATCATGCCTATAAAAGTCGCGAGCCTAAGTGGCACTTTAGAATTGCAGATTATACCTAGTATCCCCATATCATAAAGCGTGTAGAAGTTATTTTTGGTAACTCCTTTAATCCTCACAGGTTGATCGTAAGGAATTTTGGCCACTTTATAACCCGCCTCCGCGAGCATTCCACGAAAAAACGGATATGGATCATGCATCTGCCTAAGAGCCGCCATCACTTTTTTATCAAAAAGTCCAAAGCCGGTAAAATTCTTAAAAATCTCGATCTCAGATAACTTTGATAAAAGCTCGTAATAGCATTCTCTGATTTTAAACATCACGCCGCGCTCCTCGCTATCTCGCTTAATAGCCAAAACCAAGTCGTTGCCCTCCTGCCATTTTTCTATAAACTGCGCAATCATCTCGGGCGGATCTTGCAAATCGGCTACGATAGAGATAACAGCATCTCCATCTGCACCCAAAAGCGCATAGGTTGGTGATTTAATATGACCAAAGTTTCTGGAATTTACGATGATCTTTAAATTTTTATCATCCTGTGCTAGGCGTTTTAAAATTTCAACCGTTCTATCAGTCGAAGCATTATCGATAAATATATGCTCGTAGGCATACTCCGGAAATTCGCCAATAACTTTTTTTACGCGCGCATAGACTTCCTCCACATTCTCCTCCTCATTAAAGCAGGCGGTAACTATACTGATCTTTTTCATATCATCTCCTAAAGACGAAAAATTTATTTAACAAAAATGACACCGCAGCTAGCGGGATCAAAAGCACAAAACCGTTTATATACATATTTTCGAAACCAAGCTTCTTAAATAGCCATAAAAAGAATATATTTAAAAGATAGGTTATGACATAAACTAAGGCAAATCTAAGAATCAAACCATTATCACTGCTACCAAACACTAATTTACCTATAGTTTTAAAGTTAAACAATACGCCTAGTATCGTAGAAAACAATACGGCAAGAGGATAATATAGACCCAAATAGATAAAAAGGGCGAATAGCCCATACCCAAAGGTAGTATTTAGGATACCGACGAGAATAAATTTTATAATTTGAGCATTCAAGTTATTCTTCTTTAACCAAGGAAGCGTCAATTATCTTTTTATATTCGATTTTTCTTAAAGATCTCGATATGATGAAATTCAAAGTAATACAAAATAAAGAACCTAAAAAATAATAAATTACAGATTGATATGGCTCTATAGAATATTTAGATTTTATAGTCATAATTACCCAGCCTACATAGAAGTGATTTAAAAAGATATTGAGGCTTAGTAGCCCTAAGTTGTTAAAAAATTTTTTTTGAAATAATACAGCCAATAATGATTTCTTGCTAAAAGAGAAGCTAAGAGATATAGATAAAAATAATACTATAATAAAATCAGCATTGCTCGGTTTTTTTACGAAAATGATAAGATAAAAAATTGTAGCATATAAAAGAAATTCTAACATAGCTATTAAGATAAGACCCATTCTTGTGAAATTAATTGAATTAATCTTTTCTGTCACAAAGTATAGACAATATCCTAAAGAAATATCTGCAATGGCCCTAATTAATCCCATATGAATAAAGCCGCCACCGAGCGGTTCCATAATGACGCCCATATAGTTATATTGATACGCTATAGATCCGAATGAAATCAATATAACAAGCGGGGCAATGAAATTTATAAACATTCTTTGATTTTTAAGTATAATTGGAAGCAATATAAATATGGCACCTATCATAGCAGATAAATACCACATAACTCCGGTTATGGATCTTACTGGGAAACCCCAAATTTGCAATAATAGCATATCTCCTATCGTCAATGCTAGCATATTTGATATGGATGGAATTTCATTCCAAGCGAACAAGCATATAAAAATAAAGCCTATAACGATAGCTACAAGGTATTCTAAATAAAATACTTTTATTTTTCTGGCTATATAATTTCTAGTAATAACAAATATATTTTCATTAACTTTAACCTCAAAATTATAAAATTTTTTAGCTATAAGCCAACCCGTAACCAAGAAAAAAAATTCTACACCTATATACCCTATTGGTAATATTGGATAAAATTGCCAACTATGATGAATTAGTATTATAATGGCAAAAATAAATTTCAAAAAATCTATAAAACCGTTTCTTTTAAAATCTTCAAAAATTTTATTTTGATTTTTTTCGGTATACATCTATTAATTCTCCCCTTTCAATCAAAATATAATCCTCCTTGACTTCATCAAATAGCTTAGATAATATTTCCAACTTCGGTATTCTCTGCTTTACATTTTCATTGTACCAATATTCATCATATATATCAAAGAATCGTCTTTCTTTCATTTCTGCCTTATAGTCTCTATCTATATCGCTATCTACATATAAAATATCAGCTTTATTATTTATAAGATTTAAGACTTCATTATATTCTATATCTGATACTAAAAAGGAGCGTAACTCAAAATACTTTAATCCACTATATTTTTTACTGAAAAACTGCAGTATATTGTCATACTTTGATATCATATATACTTCATCTGTATTAGAAGAGTATTTATTTATAAGATCAATCGAGTTTTGAAATTTATCAAAAGGATATGTGGTAATTATACCTCCTGCTCTATCATGATCCCATTTATAGGTTTTATGCGCTGCAAATATCTTTTCATAGCCAAAAATCTCTTTAATATAAGAAATAGAGAATTTAGCATACATTAACGCACATATAAATATGCAAAATATAGAAATCACTTTTTTAATTTTATTGGGTAACAAATTTAAAATTACAATAAAAGGAATAGCGCTAATAAAGAAATTAACGGCAGATAAATCTACCTTCCAAACCATATAAGTATAAAAAAAACTTGTATAAAATAATAAAAATATATAACTTAATAAATGCTTATCATCTTGTAATTTCTTATAAAAGAATATTAATAATAGCCATTGAATAAATATTACTAACAATACCATAAGCAATAAAGCAGAGGGAATATTAAAAGAATAGAAACCATTTAAAAAATATTTTACCGACGGGTTTTTCATAAAAGGGTATTTTATATAAATTAACACTCCCAGAATAATATAAATTAATATAAAAAAGAGCTTTTTTATATCTAACAATGTCTTATTCTTTGCAGCAATTGTCCCGTACTCTACAATAAATGTCCCCAAGAGCGATATAAAGATATAGAGCCCAAAATCATTCGCTATTAAAATAGAAAGTAGTGCCAATAGTGCGGAGATTATCTCAAACATAAAATTAAAATTTTTAAATTTTATAGCATATAATAAAAATAATATTATTATCAAATCAAAGAAATGTCTTGTATCAAAGTATGTTGGACCGTAATGATACAAATAATAAGAAATCGAAAAGAATTTGATACTTAACAAAAATATAAAAATAAGTCTTAGATAATTATCCTTGAAAAATAAAAATATAAAACCTATCGCTATAACGTAATAAACCATACATACTATATTTTTTGCCTTTTCAAAATTACCAACGTTTATGCCACCAAGTTTTTCCATTATAAATTTAATAGGATATAGGCTTAGAAAGCCATATTGAGAAAAAATTTCCGACTTATTTCTACCTAAATCCAACTCATTTATGGGATTTAACATAAACGGAGTTTCTTCCCAATAATATCTACTAAGAATTTGTATATTTTGCTCAAAAATATTATATGCTATAAAATCAGTTTTTTCTTTAAGCTTGCTTAGTGTATCAGCACCAAACATAGGATAAGAATGCGAAAAGACATCTACGCCGTACCTATTTATGCTATTTATGCTATTTAAATTTCTAGCTTCATAGTAAGTTAGATTATAATCTTTATTATAAGCGATGTTTTCTATATGAGTTCTAAATTTGTTATAAATATCTACACTGATATGCCTATAATACGGATCAAAGACTAAGAATTTGGGATTATTTTGAAAATTAAATCCTCCTTTATTCCCGGATAAAAAAATATTATCGTATGAATTAAATTTATAATTTATATTATTAGGACTAAAGCATAAATTTTCTTTGATATATTGATCGTTTGAAACAATTTTATTATTATCTAATATTGTTTGTTCATCTATATATCTAAACTCGTTTGCGAGTTTAAAATCCGAGAAAATCCCATAAAAATAGAATGAAATTTGTATAGTTATTAAAGTTACTATAGCCAATTTAGCACAAAGATGAAAATTAAAACCTTTTATTTTAAGCAAAATGCTATTCATCGATATTATCTTTATAAATTTTATACCATAAAATTAAAGAAAAGAAAGCAGAGATGATAAAAATATAGAATAGATAAAAATTGAATGTAAAAACCTTTTCTTGATTCATAAAATAGTAAACCCATTTAAAATAGTTATATTTATCTACGGTTGGATCAACATATGCAATAAAAATTTTTTTTCCTACTTTATAAATCAAAAATACAATAATACAAAATAATACAGATAGCTTTAAAACAGCTTTATTTGGCATATTTTATATTCCCTATTTTTAAAATTCTTTCAATTCATCAAATCCAACTTAGTTCTTAGTGGATATAAATTCTTTAATTACTTTTATAATATACCCTATCTTCTCATCACTCATACCGGGATATACGCCTACCCAGAAACTATCGTTCATTATCTTATCGGTATTTTTTAGCTCGCCTGAAATTTTATAATCTACCCCGCGTTTAAGATCTGCAAATAACGGGTGCTTGATCATATTGCCCGCAAATAAATTTCTTGTTTGCACGCCCGCCTTCTCTAGATGCTCGCTAAGCTCATTTCTACTAAATTTTGCCCCGTCTGCAACCGTCATCATAAAGCCGAACCAGCTAGGCTCAGAATGCGGCTGGGTTTTAACCAAAATAAGCTCCTTTATATCTTTTAACCCATCGTAAAGCTTTTTAAAATTCTGCCTACGATGCTGCACGAAGCTAGAAAATTTATCTATCTGAGCGCATCCCACGGCAGCTTGCATATCGGAGGTTTTTAAATTAAATCCGAAGTGCGAATAAACGTATTTATGATCGTACCCGAGCGGTAGCTCACCAAATTTTTGCGAAAAGCGCCTGCCACAGGTATTATCTACGCCGCTCTCACACCAGCAATCGCGTCCCCAATCACGCATACTTAGCATAATTTTTTTAAGCAGCGGATTGTTTGTGTATGTGGCGCCGCCCTCACCCATCGTCATATGATGAGGCGGGTAGAAGCTACTTGTACCTATGTCTCCCCATGTGCCGGTCGGCTTACCATCATACAGAGAACCCAGCGCGTCGCAGTTATCCTCGATAAGCCACAAATCATGCTTATCACAAAATTCCTTCACGGCTTTTATATTAAAAGGATTTCCTAAGGTGTGAGCTAACATGACGGCTTTCGTTTTTGGACCAAGCGCAAGCTCAAGCTTCGTATGGTCTATGTTAAAATACTCAAGCTCCATATCGACAAAAACGGGAACGGCACCGTATTGCACGATAGGCGCAACCGTCGTAGGAAAGCCTGCCGCTACTGTTATGACTTCGTCGCCCTTTTTTATGCGGCGCTCTTTTAGAAGTGGCGAGGTAAGTGCAAAAAATGCAAGTAGATTTGCGCTGCTTCCGCTATTTACCAAAAATGCCCATTTTATGCCAAGCATTTTGGCAAATTCTTTTTCAAATTTTTTAGAATATGCGCCATATGTGAGCCAAAAATCAAGTGAACTATCTACTAAATTTACCATTTCGTGCTCATCAAAGACTCTGCCTGCGTAATTTACGCGACTTTTGCCTGGTTCAAATTTAGCCCTCTGCGCCGGCTCATGAACCAGCCTATAATACTCTTTTGTCTTTTCTAAAATTTCTTGTTTTAATTCTCGAGGGGTCATTTTTTGCCTTTCCAAATTTCATTGATTTTTCCCAAATATGGATCTTTTTTGATGGTATCTAAGTCTAGGCTAGTAAAATTTTGCTTAAAATATTTATGAATTTTACCGATCGCTTCCAAATGCGACGTAAGCTTAAACATATCTCCCATCTCAGATTTTAGCAGGCTATTGTCGGAAGTATATTCGTTATTTAGCCCTTTATTTAGTACGATTATCTCCGATTTAAAATCGCTCGCTTCATTTACTAGCGCAGCCAAGCCGAGTAGATCGATTTTTGTCCCGCTGCTTGCGTTGTAAATTTTATGCCGCGCGTCATTTTCTATATAAAATTCCACTACGTTTAACAGGTCATCGACATACATATAATCAAAAAATACGTTTTGATTGATCGTGATGGGTAGGTACAGTAAGTTTTTTACTACGGCATTTGTGATAAATTTATAGCGGTAATTCTCCATCTCGCCGTAAATTCCAAATAAACGAAGCTGGATAATGTTATCCGCGCAATCCTCAATGTAATGCGACGTGATAGCTTTGTAAAAACCGTATTCATCAAGCGGAAGCGCCTCTTTATAATCATCCTCACGAGCATTTATTATCGGCTTGTGTTTACCGTACTCTGCACCGCTTCCAAACGATATAATCTTTGCGACCTTGTTTTTTTGCTTGGCGATATTGAAAAAGATCCGCAAATTATACTCGGTCACATTTGTCATATCCAGCGTATCGCGACCGCCGCCGCGATTGGCGAGATGAACGATAGTATCGATTTTATGCGCACGGACAAAATCGTCAACCGCGCTTTCGTCGGTCAAATTTAGCTCGCTGCTTTTGGGAGCGAAAACGTTAAAATTTCCATTTAGCGCAAGACGCTTTTTTAGATGCGAGCCGATAAAACCACTACCGCCCGTGATGAAAAGATTCATCTGTTACTTAGCCTTTTTTCAAGCATTTCGATTCTTTTCTCATCCTCGGACTTGATTCTGTGATAATACCTACGCTTGCTTTTAAGCCAAGCTAATTCAAATTCAACGCCAGCTAAAATTCCGGCTTCTATATTGTTTACAGCATCTTTGTGATATACTATCTTTCGCGTTTCGTATTTATCAAGTAGTCCTTTGGAAATGAGATATTTAATAAAATCGCATGACTTCGCAGATATGGCTCCACCTAAACCGCATTTTAATCCCTTAGCTCTCGCTTTAGTAAAAATATTTTCACAATGTCTTAGCATTTCATCGCTATCTGCAAAGCTCCTATCTTTACCCATCGAACTTGTAAAATCGACTCTTCCGATTGTTACGCCAGAAAGAGTATTTATATTAGGCAAGGATAGAATATCATCAAAATTATCATAGCAGGTTATAGTTTCTACATTAATCGCGAATTCTATGTCATTGCGATTATCCTCAGCAACAAAAGTGTTTATAGCTCCCAAAAATTTACTAACGGCAAATTTTGTTTCTGCCATCGGCGCTATGATACCATTTACACCTAGAGTAATAGCGTTATATATATCGGTTACCGCTTCGACGCCTCCAATTTTCATAATAATAGGAAGCCCAACTTTAGAGGTAATATCTTTTAGTCTACAAAGTTCCTCCTGCCTACTACCTTCATTCTCGTACTCTGCTTTGATCTCAAAAACACCATATTCGTCTTTAAGTCTTTTAAGAATATCGATCATCTCGTATTCTAAAACATTCATTTTAGCTCCTTAAAATTTTATTCTTAACATCCAGCAATGTAATATTATTGCCAACTAGAATTCCTTTACAATTAAAATTCTTTGCCATAGCCATATCACTTTCTATCCTATCACCTACCACAGCGATATGCTGTTTATCAAGCCCCCAATCCTTACATAAAATTTCGAGCATAAAAGGATTTGGCTTTCCTACTATATCCAGCTTAATTTCTTCATCAATACTACCAAGTATTGCACTTAGCATAGCATTGGCACCAGGTCTTAAAAGACCATTTTCTACCGGGAAATTTTTATCTGTATTTGCCACTATTATTCTACGAGATTTTTGTAATGCAATAAGAGCTCTTGATAAAATTTCATAGTTAAAATTTAAATCAAGCCCAATTACCACGGCTTCACAACTATACTCATCCTCGACATTTATATCTGCATTCGTTAATTCACTTTTAAAACCACGGCTACCAACTAAAAATATATTTCTTAGATCATTTCTTTGCAAAAATATAGCACTAGCATAAGCTGAGGTATATATTTTATCTACAGTAGTTCTTATACCCATATGAATTAATTTATCTAAAATTTCAACTCTTGTTTTAGTTGAATTATTAGTAAAAAATAAGACATTATAACCATTGGATTGAAGCTCATCTATAGTTTGCAAAGCAAAATCGGCAATTTTACTCCCAAAATAAATAGTCCCGTCTAAGTCAAAAACCACAGCTTTATTCATCTACCGGCTTAATTATCATATTTTTATAAAATTCTTCTCGCGGCAAGAACGGAAACATATCCTCAAGTGGCTTTGAAACCATTTTGCCGTCAGGCTTTATCTTAGACGATAATTTTGGCTCCATTTTTTCAGTAGGCGAAAGCATTATTTCACAAACTACCGCACCTGGTTTGGATAGAATTTCCTCCAACTCCCCTTTTAAATTTAGCTGATTTTCTATCCTGCAGGCTTCAAAGCCATAAACCTCTGCTAATTTTACGATATTAGGAAAGCTGACGCCGCTATCTTTATCCGAGCCTACCTTGTGCCCTTTAAAAAAGTTGTTTTGAGTATTTCTGATAGAAATATAGCCTGCATTATTCAGAACAAAGATTTTGATCGGAAGCTTATTATGAATTATTGTCTGAAGCTCTTGAATATTCATCTGCAAGCTACCTTCACCCGTAACGCAAATCGTATCTTTTTTACCATTTGCGAAACAAGCACCGATTGCGGCAGGCAGATCGTACCCCATCGAAGCACAACCCGAATTTACTACCACCTTTTGATTCTCATATAAGCGCAAGCTCTGATAAGATGAAACACATGCCGTACCGTTACCGAATACATAAACTAAATCTCGTTTATGATTAGATAGCACATCGAAGAAATTATATGAATCAACCCACTCTTTTACATTTTGTCTAAAAGGCTCAATCGTAGGATAATTTTTTCTGTAATTTTTGCAAATTTCAAGCCAAAATCCAAAATCCAGCTCGTCTTTCAACGCAGATCGCAAATCCGATATAAAAACCTTCGCATCGGATTTTATCTTAATATCTGTGGCAATAGTTTTTTTGTTTAGTTCGTTTTGGTCGATATCAACTAAAATTTTTTTGGCTTCTCTGCCGAAGAATTCCCAGTTATAGCTGACTGCACGGATATTTAATCTAGCACCTATAGCAATGATGAGATCGGAATTTTGTACGACAAAATTTGCCGCTCTATTGCCAATAGTGCCATATCTACCAAAAAACAGCTCATGGTCATTTCTAACGATATCGTATCTAGCGAAAGTACCGATAACGGGGATTTTTAAAATTTCGATTAGTTTTAGAAATTCTTCGTTAGCGCCGGCAAGCGTTACGCCGTTACCTACAATGATAACGGGGCGCTTCGCAACCTTTAACGCATCTAGAACCTGCGGGATTTTTGTGTCAAACTTCAGCGCTTCGGGGATTTCAAATTCTATCAGATCTGCTTCGTCCACCATCGCGCCTTGTATGTCTAGCGGCACATCCAACCATACGGGTCCCGGTCTGCCGTGCTTAGCC
>NZ_CALIBF010000098.1 GCF_938045465.1 uncultured Campylobacter sp. | reverse complement strand
AATAAAAACGGATATGGCCTATTCAAAGCCAACCAATTTTCATAGTTATTTGCTTTTAACTTTTTACGAGTCTCAAAAAAGTCTTTTTCAAATTTCTTTGCTTCATTGTTATAATCAAAAGCTAAAAGCTCTTTATTGTTATTAGTTATAGCTGTCATAACGAAATAATAATTCCATGCCGGACCCACATGAGGTCTAAATCTTAAAAATTCGGCATATTGCTTTTCATCAAATTTTTGCCTTAAAAAACTTGGCGTAGATCTACAAACCTCATAGGCTTCACGTACAGTATCAAAAAGGACGCCGTCAAAATCCAAAAATAAAAATCTCATATCAATCCAAAGGCTTTACTATCATATTTTTATAAAATTCATCTCGAGGTAAAAATGGAGCAAGATCTTCCAATGGTTTTGATATCATAGTCCCATCCCGAAGCTTCATAGATGCAACTTTTGGCCCTATGGCTTCATTAGGCGGCAGCATCACTTCGCAAAACACCGATCCCTCACATGATAAAATTTCATCTATTTTTGCATTGGCATCATCGTTATTTTTAATTTGAAATACTTTAAAGCCATAAATTTTAGCGAGCGCCTTCATATCCGGTATACTTACACCACTTATAGGACTTTCACCGACAAAATTGTTATTGAAATAATTATGTTGAGTTATGCGTATAGAGAGGTATCCATTGTTGTTATACATAAAAATTTTAACGGGAAGCCGATAATGAATAATAGTTTGCAATTCCTGGATATTCATCTGAATGCTTCCATCACCGGTTAAGCATATAGTTTGTCTTTTATTATTTGCTACGCATGCACCAATTAGTGCCGGCAAATCATAGCCCATAGAAGCACATCCGACATTTGCAAAAAGCCTATCACCTGCTCGTACCGGATAGCTCTGAAATGTTGATGTATATGCTATGCCATTACCGGTAAGCAAGAGAGAATTTTTTGGTAATTTCTCCGAAAGTAATCTTGGAAAATAATATGAACTGACATAATTCTTCTCTTTCAATACGGACTTATCAAAAACAGGATATTTCATTTTTATTCTATTACAATATTTAAGCCAGTCTCCAATTTCTAGATTTAAATCTCTAGCTTTTTCTCTAAGATCATTTATAAAAACCTTTGCATCGGATTTAATTTTTATATCCGGAATAAAAGTTTTTTTATTAAGTTCGTTTTCATCTATATCAATCATAATTTTTTTGGCTTCTCGCGCAAAAAATTCCCAATTAAAGCTCAAAATTCTAAGATTTAATCTTGTACCTAATACTATTACCAAATCGCTATTTTGAATTACAAAATTCCCGGCCCTCTCACCTAAAATTCCCGGTCTACCAAAAAAATACTTATTTGAAGTTTCTATTAAATCAACTCCTGAAATAGCAGTCAAAACAGGGATTTTTAACTCGTCAATCAAGGCTCTAAAATCATCTTTTGCATTGGCTAACCTCACTCCGTTACCCACAATGATAACGGGGCGTTTAGCAGCTTTTAACGCATCTAGAACCTGTGGGATTTTTGTGTCGAATTTCGGCTCTTCTGGGATTTCAAATTCTACCAAATCCGCTTCGTCCACCATCGCGCCTTGTATATCTAGCGGCACATCCAGCCATACGGGCCCCGGTCTGCCGTGTTTAGCCTCATAAATAGCTTTTTGCAGATGAAATTTTATGCTATTTTTATCCGTTATCATTACGGCGTATTTTGTGATAGGCCTTACGATGTCAACGATATTAACCTCTTGATCGCCGAGCTGACGCAAATTTAGCTCGGGTTGCGAAGCGACGGTCGTTTGAAATTTTACCTGTCCCGATATAATCATCATAGGGATCGAATCTACCCAAGCGCCGTAAACGCCAGTAATCGCGTTCGTCCCGCCGGGACCCGTGGTAACATACGCGATACCGATCTTATTTGAGACGCGCGCATAGCCCTCTGCAGCTATCGCGCAAGCCTGTTCGTGATGGTTACAGACATACTCTAAATTTTCATTTTTGCCAAGCGAATCTATCAGATGCATATTGCCGCCACCCGAGACCATAAATACGGTCTTTGCGGTATCTTCGTGTTCGGCTATAAATTTTGCTATAAAATCGCTAACTTTTATCATCGCATCATCTCTTTTACGTAGTCGTTTAAATTTTGCTCGGTATCAATCGTGCCGTTTTCGTAGAAATTTTTATACCATCTTATGGTTTTTTCAAATGCCGTTTCACTATTCCAAACGGGCTTCCAGCCAAGCAGCGCATGTGCTTTAGAGCAATCAAGCTTCAATAAATTTGCCTCATGCGGCTGGTCCGTGTCGGAGCCGATTTTAAATTCTATCTTATCCCAATATCGCTTGGCGCTCTTTAGTACATCAAGCACCCTAATCGCACCATCATCGCTAGGTCCGAAATTCCACGCACCGCCGAATTCCTTTCGCCCTTCAAGCAACTTTTGCCCCACGAGCAAATATCCACTAAGCGGTTCTAACACATGCTGCCAAGGACGCGTCGCATTCGGATTGCGGATCGTTACCGCTTCATTTTTAGCTGCCGCGCGCATTACGTCGCAGATCAATCTGTCTTGCGCCCAGTCTCCACCGCCTATGACATTACCTGCGCGACACGTGGCAAGCAGCGTTTGATGCTTTGTGCCGTAATCTTTTTCGTTAAAAAAGGAGTTTCGATATGAATTAGCCAGAAGATCCGCGCAGCCTTTCGACGAACTATATGGATCATATCCGCCCATAGGATCGTTCTCGCGATAACCCCAAACCCACTCTTTATTTTCGTAAGCCTTGTCGCTGGTGATATTTACGATCGCGCGAACGCCTGCTTTTCTGCAGGCTTCAAAGACTTTTAATGTGCCGATAACATTGGTTTCGTAGGTTGTTATCGGATCGGCATAAGATGGACGTACGAGCGCCTGAGCGGCAAAGTGAAATACAATGTCGGGTTTATAAGTCGTAAACGCCTCGTCTAATTTAGCAAGATCTCGTATGTCGGCGATTACCTGGATGATATTTAAATTTAAAAGTCCTATATGATTTGGCTCTGTAGGCGCCGGAAGCGAATACCCTATCACTTTCGCGCCCAAGCGCTGCAGCCACAAGCTAAGCCACGAGCCCTTAAAACCCGTATGACCGGTAAGCAAAACGGTTTTGCCCTTATAAATTCCGGAGTATAAATTTTGCATTTCTTGCGCCGCTATTGCGTTGTTCATCCGCTACCACTTTTTCCATGGAGCGCTACCGCTATCCCATAGTTTTTCTAATACTTGCTTATCACGCAAGGCATCCATCGGCTTCCAGAAACCACAGTGCTTGAAAGCACAAAGCTCGCCGTCTTTAGCCAAATTTGAAAGCGGAGCTTGCTCGAATACCGTAGCATCACCATCAGTAATATAATCAAAAACC
>NZ_CALIBF010000097.1 GCF_938045465.1 uncultured Campylobacter sp. | reverse complement strand
ACGCAGAAGTCATGCAAAGGCGCCTCGCAGATCGCAGACAGATAGTGATAAGCCTGATGCTTGCGATCTGAATTTAAAACCGGATTTAAAACTAGATGGCTCGGAGTTTGCAGATGATAGTACAGAAACATATACCTACAAGAACGCGAGCCTTTCGAGCAAGGATAATACCATAATCATAGATTATGACAGAGCCCCATTAATCATCACGGATCATCTCTATCGCGATTACGTTAAATATCAATTCCCCGCGATGTGCTGCGTATTTTTAATATTTTTGTTTTTTGCCGTCATCGTGGTAGGGCCGCCAGAGCTAGGCGTATTGCAAATGTTTATCCTAGTGCCCTTGCCGCTCATAGAGGCAGCTAGGCGCGAGGGCGAAGCATATTTCGTGATGACGAACTCCGCCGTCGCGTATTATAAAAAGGGCGAAATTGTGAAATTTTTTGAGCTACAAAAGATCGGTGCGATGGCGATTAGCTTCGATTGCAGATGGAGTTGGAGGCAGCAAATGCCGTTAGCCCTTAAGATCGTTATCGCCGTTTGGGTTTTACTCGCGCTTAAGTTTGGCGGAGACGACGAAAGCGTGAGTGTTAATATTAGAAATATAGTTTGTATTTTTACTATGGTACTTACCCTGCTTTACGGCTCTAAGATATTTATGCATCTACATAATGGCAGCCTCGGATTTTTCGGCATTCACGATCAGCTCGTGCTATATAAAGAAAATGCCAACGTCGATATAATGAATATTTTGATGGCAAACAAAGATGAATACGTGCAGCTACGGGAGTATTTCTTAGCCGTGCTAAATGTCGATATAGATGAGCTACGGCGCACGATGTCGGTTTTCGATGAAAAGATAGAATTTAAGAAATTTAAATTCTAAATCGGCGCGCTTGAGGGTTTGTCTGCAGGAATAAATACATACTCTGTGAGTTTTGGCTAAGCGTGCAGTTAAGCGAATTTTATTTATCTAAATTTTGCTCGCAGAATTTACATGATACGACTATAAATTTTACGCCCCGTCATTCTTATATCAGATTAAAATCAAAATATAATATCAAATTGCAGCGTTTTAATCTTAACGGGGGGATATAATAAGTCATCGCTCTTTTTGAAAGAGGCAAAACTATTTGCACCGATATAGAACATAGAAAGGCGACGATTTGAAAAAACTACTTAGAAATTTTATGATTTTTGCAGGTTTCATCCTTATGCTATATACCTCTTATTTTCTATATTTTTATTCTAAAAGAGCCGAATATGCGGCTATTTTATTGCAAAAGGCGCTTGGGTATGAAGAGAAATTTTTTACTGAGAAAACACAAAATTTAGACCCGTCTGAGCAAACCAAGCTAAGGCATGAGTTTGAAAAAGAGAAATCAAAGCTAGAAAAATATTGCAGCGATGCCATAATAAACGGCGAAAATGGCCATTGCAAGGTTTATTATAACTTCGATTTCGACTATATTCATTTTTACGACGGGCGAAATCAAGATATCGCGCTGGGCTACGACTTTGATAACGAAAGCATCGAGTTTTATAAAAAGCTATCAGATCACTATGATTACAAAGGCAAAAAATGCAGATCGCGCAGGGTATACAGCGAGCACCATGCGACATTTGCGATTGACAATTTTGAGTATGCAAAATTTTGGTTGGGAAATTACGGTGAATTTACCCTAAAAGATCCATATATCCATGAATGTGAATAAAATTGATTAGTGCTTTAAACACTGAAAGCCTGCCGTATAGATCGGCGGTATATGCATAAATTAGTATTTGTGCGGATATGATAATATATTTTATATCAGATTAAGTAATTATGTTATATAAGCTTATGTAACCGATAACAAAAAACGCTTTTAGGATTCCAAAATCCCATTTTAAGGAGCAAGGGATGCAAATTCGTGCTTTTATTTTAGCGATCTTGTTTGCCGTATCGTTCGTAAAAGCGGATGATATAAAGCAGCCATCGATGCCATGGCAACTGGAATCTATTTTATGGAAAATTCAAGATAAAAAAGTTGTAAGAAAAGCTCTTCACGAACCTATGATTCGGGGCGCAACTACGTTTAACGGCAAGAGTTTTTATTTTTTTAAGATAGAACAAAATGCAACGCTCAAAAAAGAATATGAAGAGCATTTATCAAAAGAGAGAGACTTCTGTAATGACTTTTACGACGATCTATTCGAATGGAAGAATATAAGCGTAATCAAACCTCTGGTTTTTGATACGACGAATTACAACAATCCCGTTTTAAAGAAAAATATGGGCGATTGCTGGTATATGGATATGAATAAAACGATTAGAGACGGCTTTATCGGGAGAGGATTTACATTGTATAAATTTGATAATAAGCTTTTGTATATTATGATTTACAAAACTACTTCTTATATATATCAGACGGATGATTTCGCAAATCTCGCTTACATTTTAGATCTGCGGGAATGTAGTAAAATCATAAAAAACCCTCGCAGCAGGGTAAATTTAGAAATTCCGGGCAATATTATATATAAACCGCGTCTGTTTTATGCCGAACCGATACGTTATAAAGATATAGACTATCTACTTTTCATAGATTTTGACAATACGCATAGCGGTCAATTACTCAATGTCGCAATCAGGAAATTTAAAGACGGTATTTTACAAATGCCTGTTTGTAGTAATTCGTATTTAAACACGAAGCTTTATCAATAGGAGCAGTTAGTTATGCGGATTCATATTTTTATCTTAATGATCGTATTCGCACTATTTGCGAATGCATACGATGCGAGCGATACAGAAATTCATTTTGATTTAAAAATAGCTTTATGGAAGGCTCACGATAAGAAAATAGTCAGAAGCAATGCTTCCGGTATGACAGAAGGAGAAACCACTTTCAACGGAAAAATAGTTGGCTTTTGGCGAATAGAACAAAATGCAACGCTCAAAAAAGAATATGAAGAGCATTTATCAAAAGAGAGAGACTTCTGTAATGACTTTTACGACGATCTATTCGAATGGAAGAATATAAGCGTAATCAAACCTCTGGTTTTTGATACGACGAATTACAACAATCCCGTTTTAAAGAAAAATATGGGCGATTGCTGGTATATGGATATGAATAAAACGATTAGAGACGGCTTTATCGGGAGAGGATTTACATTGTATAAATTTGATAATAAGCTTTTGTATATTATGACGTATAGAGATTTTCGGTTATACGAGATGTCTTTTGCAAATTTTATGTATATTCTAGATCCGCAAAAGTGCGGTAAGATTATAAAAGACCCCTCAAACGATTCATATCATAGCAGGATAGATTTTGAGGATTATCGAAACAAGATCGCAGGAAACACCCTGATTTATTTCGGACCGATAAAATATAAAGACGAAGACTATTTGCTTTTTATCGATTCCGTAAATTTAATAAACGGTCTTAAAGCGGTTTCTATTAAAATTAGTAAATTTAAAGACAAAGTTTCACAAACATCCGTTTGTAGAAATTTGTATTTAAATACAAAAATTTACCATTAAGTAGTTAATCATACAAACGCATTCAGTTGCGATTGATAAATTTTGAGCATGCGAAATTTTGGTTGGGAAATCATGGCGAGTTATCCTAAAAATCCTTTTATCGCTGCGGTTTTGGGCTTGTAGTTTTTGCTTCCCAATCTGCGTTTTTAAAATTTGATTAGAATTTTAGGCCGCCGCGCATGCCTTGCTCGCCCCTTTTCGATATACAGCGCCTACTCCTCATTTCCCTCCGTTCGCACGATCAGGCTTTTTGGAAGGCGAAATTTTTCGATGATCTCGCACTCTTTGGCGCGCATCTGTCCGTCGTCGCTCTCGTGATCGTAACCTAGCACGTGCAGCATGCCGTGCGTAAAAAGTAGCGCCGTCTCGTCATCCCTGCCGTGCCCCAGTTGCGCGGCTTTCAGCTCTACGAGGTCTAAATTTATCACGACCGAGCCGAGCAGCGCGGGAGCGAAATTCTCGTCGCCAAAATTTTCATTCTTTAAATTTTCATCGCTAGGACTTTCGCCCTCGGAATTTTTGGAATTTATGGTATTGGAATTTTCACTCGCAGAATTTGCGGCGCTTGTATTTTCACTAGCGGAATTCGCGACGCCTGTATTTTCACTAGCGGAATTCGCAGCGTTTTGATTTTTAGAGCCGCTGTTTTCATGCGTGGAATTCTCTTCGCCCAAATCCTCGCCGAAGCCCGCAAACGCCGCAGGATCGAGCGGGAAGCTCAGCACATCGGTCGCCTTATCGATGCCTCGCGTTTGCGCATTTAGCTGCCGCATCTCCTCGCCGCGCACAAAAATTAGCTCGACGCTCCCGCCGCCCAGCTCCGCCGCGATAGCGTCTAAAATTTCGGGATAGGGCTGCTCGCAAAGTATCATTTTTACCCCTCTTTTATAAAATTTTCGTATAATTTTAGCAAAAAAAGGACGAAAATGAGAGCTTTATGCGTGATCAGCGGCGGCATGGACAGCGCGACCTGCGCCTATATCGCGAAGCGCGAAGGTTACGAGATCGTGGCGCTGCACTTTGACTACGATCAGCGCACGATGGGCAAGGAGCGCGAGTGCTTCGGTAAAATTTGCGACGATTTAGGGGTCGCAAAGAGGCTGATTTTAGACGCTCGCTTCATCGCGCAAATCGGCGGCAGCGCCCTTACGGACGGCGCCTTGCCGATCAGAAAGGGCGCGGCGGAGCTTTGCGGCGCGGCAAATTCTGTCGGCGCCGAGATTGATAGCGTGGCAAATTTCAAGAGCGCTCGCCTAGACGGGCAAAATTTTACTGCGTCAAATTTCTCGGCGAGCCCTGCGGACGCTCCGCTCGGTGCAGATTCGGCGCGAAATAGCGGCGGCTGCGCGCAGAGCGGTGAAATTTTAACCCAAGGCGGTGAAGCTTCACTCGGGTACAATGGAATTTCACCGCAAAGCGGCAAAATTCCAACTCAAAGCGGCAAAATTTTAGCTCGCGACGACAAAATTTCACTGCAAGACGGCGAAATTGCATCTCAAAGCGGAGCCGAGCCGCAGCAGGGCGATGAAATTCCACCCAAGCACGCAGGGGGTGAAATTTCACCACAAAGCCAAAACAATCAAATTTTATCGCCAAGCCAAAGCGATAAAATTTCACTGCCAAGCGGCGAGAGCGTGTTTTCGGATCTACCGAGCACCTACGTGCCGTTTCGCAACGGCGTGTTTTTGAGCATCGCCGCCGCGCTCGCCGAGAAGGAGCGCTGCGACGCGATTTTCATCGGCGTGGTGCAGGAGGATAGCAGCGGCTACCCCGACTGCGGCGCGGAGTTCATCGGCGCGTTTGAGCGAGCGCTCGATCTGGGCACGAGCCGCGGCTTTCATCCGCGCATCAAAACCCCGCTCGTGCACCTTAGCAAGGCGCAGATCGTCTCGCTGGCGCTTGAAATCGGCGTGCCGCTGGAGCTTACGTGGAGCTGCTACGAGCGTGAGGACGCTGCGTGCGGGCTTTGCGACAGCTGCCTGCTGCGGCTTAAAGGCTTTGCTGGCGCCGGCGCGAAAGATAAAATCCCCTACGCGATAGAAGCTTAGGTGCGTCGCGGTTAAATTTACCGAGCCCGCATAGCTCGGCGTGTCATCGCAGCGCTTGATATGCGCGGGTTTTGAATACGTAGCGCCGCATAGTTTATAGTGGGATTTTAAACATACGGCGGCGGCTTGCACTTTAGTGCGCGCCGAGCCGCGGCTGTAAATTTAAACTGCGCTTCGGAATTTGAAAAATTTTAATGCGAGCGTTGCGCACGGTTCAAAGCGAAAATTAATTATAAATTTAATTCCTGCGCTATATTTATTAGCGCATAGGCGAATATAAACATATCATAAAATCTAAGATTATTAAATTTCTTAAGGAGGAGAGAATGGCGTTTGTTACAGAGCGTATTTCAAAAGAGGATGTCGAGAAATACGATTTACTAAAACCCTGCAATGAGATATGCAATAAGTATTATCAGGGTGAGCTTGATTGGGTAGATTTAAATTCAAGAAGTTGGTGCATAGATCGAGAAAGAGGTATTTGGCTTTTTTCAGTGCGCAGTATCACTATCGGAGATCCTAGAGATATGAACTATAGCGGCGAGGATATATGGCTTTTGCACTATAAAGGTAAAGATATAGAGATCGATTTAAGAGATATAAACAACGAAAATACTGGTAAAAAAGTTACGGATAATCCATTTAAAATAATATATGAACTAGAATCCATAAGAAGCGATATCGGGGATA
>NZ_CALIBF010000096.1 GCF_938045465.1 uncultured Campylobacter sp. | reverse complement strand
AATCTCGATCATCATCCCCTGCCACCGCGTCGTAGGCACGCACGGCAGCCTCACAGGCTACGCGGGCGGCATCGATAGGAAAATAAAGCTGCTGCAGCCAGGGGGCGTCGATATGCGAGGGCTTTTCACGCCCGCGAAGAGCACGGCGCCGTAAAGCGGCAAATTTAAAAGGCCACAAAAGATTTTAATGCTCGCGCGCAAAAGTGCGATAAAATTTGAATACTTAAATTTAGACGCTGCACAGCGCATCGCTTGCAAATCGAAGGCGAGCGGCGATTTTAAACGATTACACCGCGCGCAGGACGGCGATCATTAAATTTAAAGCCGAAGCGGGCACGCTTTGAAATTTTAAATTTTTTCGCCGCGTAAAAATTAAAATTTTATGCCGAGATGCCGACCTTAGCGGCGTAAAATTTACAGCGACTCCAAAAACGTCCTAGCCGCCAGTTTGCCCAGGTTATTGGTTGCTAGCGGACTATCGCCCGAGAGCAGGTTGCGGTCTTTGTGCACGGCTCCGTCGATACCTTCGTTTAGGATTTTCATCCCCAGTTTTGCTAGCCGCGAGCCCATATACCAGCGCAGATGGCCTGGCATGTAGCCAATACCCGGCGAGGTGCGGTCAATGACGTCGGGCAGCAGCACGAGCTCGTAGCCCTCGAACAAAAACTTATCCTCGTCAAGCGCCGCGGCGAGCAGCCCGGCCGAACCGTGGCAGATCGTGATGATGTATTTACCCTGCTCATGAAACCATTTTAGCGCGGCCTTTACGTCGCGGCTCTCATCAAGCCCGATCAGCGCGCCGTGGCCGCCCGGGATGTACAGCGCAAAATACTCATCAAAGCCCTTATTTACGATATCGGCGAGCTTTTTAGGCTCTTTAAATTTAGCCGCGTAGCTCTCGAAAAAGTCCTTGAGCCGCTCGTCCTTCGCAGGCATCGCCCAAAACTCAAATTTTACGGGATTTCCAGAGAGCGTCGCGATCTCGAAGTCCCAGCCCGCCTGCGCCAATGATACATCGGCACGAGCGTCTCGACGGGGTGGTTGCCCGTGGAGAAAAACGTCCCGTTATCCATCAGCAAGTACCGCTCGTCGGCCGCGATGATGAGGATTTTCTTATTGCCGTCGTATTTTTTCTCGTAATTAAAATCCGCCAAATCGCTCACGGGTGCCATGAACTGCGACAGCGAAAACGGCGACGGGAAAAACGCGCCGTGCTCGGCGATATCGGGAGTCGGGAGTTTTGCCTTTCAAATGAAATTTTACCGATTAGATAGGCTTTCGTTTAATCTGAAATAAATTTTAAAATTTCGTCCCCTGCTCGTTTAATAAAATTTTATCGCAAAAACCCGCCTAAAAATGGGGAAAACCCGCTATAATCTTAGAAAAATTATGGAACGCTTTTTGGAAAAATTTCTACTCTTCGCCGCGATCTTACTCATCGCAAGCATCGTGCTTAACAAGATCTCGGGCAAATTCGGACTTCCTTCGCTCATCATATTTTTGGCAGTGGGGATGCTCGCGGGCTCGGATGGGCTTTTGCGCATCGATTTTACGAGCCACCGCATCACTCAAGATGTCGGTATGATCGCGCTTATTTATATTTTATACGCGGGCGGGCTAGATACAAATTTAAAATCGATCCGCCCTGTAATGGCTAGCGGCATCATCTTAGCGACGCTCGGGGTGGTGGTCACCGCATGCGCGACGGCGGTTTTGGTTAAAATTCTGCTCGGCTTCAGCTGGCTTGAAGCGCTACTTTTGGGCGCTATCATCTCCTCGACCGACGCTGCGGCGGTCTTTGCGATACTGCGCGCAAAGGGAATTTCGCTGAAAAACAATCTCGGCCCGCTGCTTGAGCTAGAATCGGGCAGCAACGACCCGATGGCGATCTTTTTGACCGTCACGATCATCCAGATCATCTCGCTAAATCAAAGCCTGAGCGCGATCGATATGCTGACGCTGCTAATTAAGCAGTTTTTCATCGGCGGACTTATGGGATACGCCTTCGGCAGGGCGCTACCGTCGATTTTTAATAGACTAAGGCTCGAGCATTGGGGGTTGTATCCGGTGTTTTCGATGGCGTGGGTGGCGCTGCTTTTTACGCTATGTATGAAGCTCGGCGGCAACGGCTACATCGCCGTTTACGTTGCGGGAATGTTCGTCAATAAGCGAGAATTCGCGCACAAGAAAAACCTCATCGGCTTTCACGACGGCATAGCGTGGACTATGCAGATCACGGTATTTATCACGCTGGGGCTTTTGGTTTTCCCGTCCGAGCTACCCGCCGTCGCGCTTATGGGCTTCATAACGGCGCTGTGGCTGATGTTTGTCGCGCGACCTTTGGGGGTATTCATATCGCTCGCGTTCTCTAAATACAGCAAGAAAGAGAAGGTCTTTATCTCATGGGTCGGGCTTCGCGGCGTCGTGCCTATCGTGCTTGCGACCTATCCGTATGCCGCGGGGATCGAGCACGCGGGGCTTATCTTTAACACCGTCTTTTTTATGGTCCTAATCTCCGTGCTGATACAGGGAATGAGCCTGGAGCGCGCCGCGGATAGATGCGGCGTACGCGAGCCGCCAGAGCCTGAGAGTGCGGAGCCCAATTCGAATATGCCGATCTTTTATCGCACGCTGCGCCAATACACCGTGGATCACGGCTGCGTGCTGATAGATAAAATTTTAGCCGAGCTTGAGCTGCCGGCGGATTTCCTCGTCATCCTAATCAGGCGGCACGGCGAATACATCAAGCCTACCGGCTCGACGGTGCTGCAAGAGGGCGATCTGCTGCTCGTCCACTGCGATGAGGAGAGCGTATACAACGCGGTTTTGAAGAGCTTTGAGCCGCCTAAAGCGTGAGCGGCTCGGAATTGCGGCGCAAAATTTTAGTTTGACGCACCTTTTACCGCTCGTAACGACTTGATTATCCGCGCCCAAATTTACGCCCTCGCGTAAAGATCGCTAGCCGCAAATGCGTAATTTTAAATTTCGTAGAGGCTCCCAAGCTTATGAGATTTAAAATTTCAGCCGCACGAAATTTGATCCAAAAGCATCATGTATTAACGGGATGCCGATCCGTTTTGAAATTTAACCGCGCAAATTTTAAATTTTCTAAAATTTCGTAAATTTCAAAACCGGTTTAAATTTGGCTAGCTCCAAACGGATAAAATTTCGAGCCTGCCTGCCGAGACGCTATGTCCTTGACGATCGATTCTATTTTAAAATTCTAAATTTATCTGGCAAATTTATGTAGGCTTACAGCTCCGAAATTACTCAAGAAACGACAAATTTCAAACCCCAAAGGAGTAATTTACATGTCTAAGTCTGCGCGAATAGACGCAAAAGTCCCTAGTTTCAAACTCCAACGGAGTAAATTTACACATAAGGCAAATTGAGCAAGGGTTAAAAAATATTTCGTTTCAAACTCCATCGGAGCAAATTTACACTAGCACATATTATTACTACGCATATTATAAAGAATAGTTTCAAACTCCATCGGAGTAAATTTACACTCTCATCGGTAGGAATTTTGCCTGCAGCCATCTTATTTCAAACCCCAGCGGAGTAAATTTACACCAAAATAGCTTTCGCCTCATTTTCACCGGTGCCTTGTTTCAAACCCCAACGTAGGAATTTAAATTTCACCGTCCATGCCGTGCGACCTTAAAATGCCGTATTTCAAATCTCTACGACCGCAAAAGCTTGCAGCCTTTAAATTTAGCGTTTTAAAGCAGTTCACTCGCACTCCCAGCGGTGCTTTTTCATACGGGCGCGCTCGCCTCTAAATTCCACGCCTTCGGCTTCTAGCAGTTCGCGCTGAGCCGCAAAGCTCGCCGACAAGGCGCCTGCGTGATTTACGACGCGATGGCGCGGGTAGTCGCCGTAGAGCTCTGCTTGCGAGAGCACGCGCCCCACGAGCCGCAAGCAAGCGGGCAGCCCGATCAGGCGCGCGATCTGTCCGTAGCTAGCGACCCTGCCTGCGGGGATCTCCCCCACAAGGGTAAAATTTCATAGATCAAATTTTGCGTCAAAACCATGGCGCGATTATACTCTTTCGTGTTTAAATTTAGGCAAAATTTTACTAAATTTAACCTCGTGCCAGCGCCATGAATTTCATTAAATTTAGCCGCGCTTTAAAAATTTTACGACGCTACGCCTCGCCTAATTTCAAAATTTAGTAGTTTTAAAATTTTGCTTTGCCGAGGCCTTTAGGCGAGCGAAAATTTAAACCGAATATTCAGCCCCTCTTTATATGCAAAGGAATATAATTTCAAAACAGATATCAACTTTGATTAAAGGAGAAAAGATGCAAAATCAAAGACGAGACCTACTAAAGGTAGCCGCTTTGGCGGCGGGCGCTGCGATGCTCGGTACGAGCGAACTAGCTGCGAGCGAAAAGGCATTTAAGCTCTCAAAGCGCGATCATAGCAAGCAAAGAGCGCTGCTGCTTTCAAGCTCGGGCTACAAGGACACGAAATATCTATCGCACGCGGTGTCGTGGATCGGTAAATTTGCGCAGGAGAACAACCTCGCGGGCAAAAAGATCGTTTTCATCCCTTACGCAAGCCTTCGCAGGAGCTACGACGAATATGAAAAGCGTGTCAAAGAGGCGCTTGCGAGCTTAAATTTAAACATCGTCGGCGTCCATCACGCTAAAAACGCCGCGAAGGAAGTCGCGAGCGCGGATTGCATATTCGTAGGCGGCGGCAACACCTTCAAGCTCGTGCACGATATGTATGAAAACGATCTCATCGCGTTAATCAGCAAAATGGTCGAGGACGGCACGCCGTATATCGGCTGGAGCGCGGGCTCGAACGTCGCGGGCGCTACGATGATGACGACGAACGATATGCCGATCATCGAGCCCGAGTCGTTTAATACCTTCAATATCTTCCCGCACCAGATCAATCCGCACTTCATCTCGGGCAAGCCTGTGGGGCACAACGGCGAGAGCAGAGAGGAGAGGCTGGAGGAATTTTTGATCGCTAATCAAAAATCGACCGTGTACGCGATGCCGGAGGGTACGGCGTTTTGGCTTGAGGGCGAAAAGGCGACCGTGCTAGGGCCTGCTGCGGTGCTTAAGATGAACTACAAGAAAAAGGTTGAATTGATCGAGCCGGGCAGCTCGTTTAAGTATTGATCGCACCCGCTTAAATTTAACCGATAGATGCGCCTGATCACACCACTCGTTTAAATGCGCGAATCGGTTAAATTTTTAATTGCGGCGCTCGGCTAAATTCGGGCGCCGCTTTTTAAATTTATGCGATAAAGCGCGCTTTGCTTATGCGGACACGCGATCAAAAGATAAGCATCGATTTAAAGCGGCGCACGATCGCCGAAGCCATAAAAAGTAAAATTTAAAACGCAGATAAAATGCCCCGCGTCCACCTTCTTATGCCGCTCGGCGATTTTATTCCGTATATCGCGGACATCCTTGCCGGCTGCGGCGGGACGGTATATTTGCAAAAAAGCGGCGGCGCTTATAGTGCCGTAAAAATCGATGTGGGCGGCCGCCGAAACTTAAGCGATCGGGAGCAAAGTTTTAAATTTTTTATTTCGCTAGAATCGCCGCAAGAGCCCTAATCGCCCGTAAGGATATTTTACGACGATATGCATCAAAGCATCATCGAAGGCATGGGCGAGCAGAGACGCAAGAAGCTATAGAGATGATCGCGCTGCGGCTCGTCGCAAAAAATCCGGGTACGACTACTTGGGGAAATTTCTCCGGAAATAAACCTAAAAACGACGAAGCGATCGGTCGCGGGCTTAGCTGCGGCGCTTCTTTTTACAAAGATTATTTTTACGCGAAGCGCTGCGCGGACGGTAAAATTTTAAAATTTGATCCAAACGACGACAAACTGCCGAATATTACGACGCCGTAAACGGGCGGCATCGCTAGCGCGAGCAAAGGCGGTGCTTACGCAAAAAAAGCGCTGCTTGAATCACGCGCGCTTTTAGAATTTAATCGTTTTCCGTTTAAACGGCTTGATTATGCAAGAAAAGGCGGCATCGCTCGCACAAGGGCGTCCATGTAAGCAAAAATCGCTCCGCCGCATCTACCGCCACCCGAACTACGCCTTCACCCTGACCGACATCGACGAACTCGACCTCTGCGACAGTAACGCCGTCGCCAACTTTGTCCGCCGCGGCCGCTACGCCTACATCATCAATTGCGCCGCCTACACCGCCGTCGATCGCGCCGAGAGCGACGCCGAACGCTGCCTCCAGATCAACCGCGACGCCGTCGGCCACCTCGCCACGGCCGCCCGTG
>NZ_CALIBF010000095.1 GCF_938045465.1 uncultured Campylobacter sp. | reverse complement strand
TTTCCGCGCCAAGACGCGGTGCTATTCTACGCCGTATTCTGCTCGCCACGGCGCTATCTATACCGCTGCCGTCTTAGCGCCGCTACAAAACCTCGCGCCGTTGCGGCCTGATTTTGCGCCGCTTGCACAGCGCCGTCCTCCGCGTTGCTGTTTTGCCGCACACTGCACTGTTTCGAAATTTATCTTAAATTTTAAAAGCGCTTCGATGCTGCGCGAAATCTAAATTTTGCCGCTTTTAAATTTCAACTTTACGATTAAATTTAAAATTTAAGTCGCGCGGAAAATTCGCAACCTGTAAGCGGCATAAAATAAAATTTGATCGCAAAGCTGCGCCGTAAAAAAATCCAAACATTAAAATTTCAAAACTGACGCTACGCGACAAAGCCTCGCGCAGAAACCGACAAAATTTAAAGCCTTGCTCGCGCATTCCGTCACTAAATTTAAAAGACGAAATTTCACGCCCAAATTCTGCGAGCATAAAATTTCAAAGCGCGATCGAGGCTTAAAATTTAGCCGCAAAGCCGTGCAAACGAAGCCAATGCCCACGCGGAATTTCGCGAGCATTAGTCTATCGTAGCCTGCTCCTCTTTTTGCTTGTAGCTTTCGATAAAATCGCCCACGCGCATATCGTCGTAGCCCTCGATGCCTACGCCGCATTCGAAGCCTTTGGCGACTTCCTTGGCGTCGTCTTTGAAGCGCTTGAGCGAGCTGACGTTGCCCTCGAAAACGATGACGCCCTCTCTGATGACGCGGATCTTCGCGCCGCGAGCGATGAGCCCGTCGGTAACCATGCAGCCCGCGATCTGCCCGATCTTAGGCACGTTGATGACCTGGCGGATCTCGGCCTGGCCCAAGGCCTCCTCGCTGATGATCGGGCTCATAAGGCCGCCCAAAAGCGCCTTGATATCGTCGATGAGATTGTAGATGACGTTGTAGGTCTTAATCTGCGCGCCGCGCTCCTTGGCAAGCTCTTTGATCTCGCCCGTAGGACGGACGTTGAAGCCCAAGATCACGCAGTTTTCGCTAGCGCTTGCTAAGGCGATGTCGTTTTGCGTGATACCGCCGATGCCGCTGTGGATGATATCTACCTTGACCTCATCGTTGCGGAGCTTCTCAAGGCTTGCTTTGATAGCCTCCAGCGAGCCCGCGACGTCGGCCTTGACAATCACGGGTAGGCTTTTTAGCGAGCCTTCGGCGATCTTGGCGCTTAGCTCGTCGATAGTGACCTTGGTCGATTTGCTAAGCTCTTTTTGGCGCTGATGCTCGTAAATTTTACTCGCATACTCGCGCGCTTCCTTATCGCTTGAAACGCCGATCAGCGTCTCGCCCGCGCCCGGAACCTCGCTAAGACCTATGATGACGCCGCATTCGCCCGGTAAAATTTGCTTTAGCGCCCTGCCCTTATCGTCGCTAAGCGCGCGCACCTTGCCGTACGCGATGCCCGCTACGACGGTGTCTCCGACGCGTAGGGTGCCGTTTTGCACGATGACGGTGGCAACGGCGCCGCGCCCTTTTTGAAGGGAGCTTTCGATGATGGTTGCTTTAGCCTGCTTGCTAGGATCTGCTTTGAGCTCCAAAAGATCGGCTTGCAAAAGCACGATCTCTAATAAATTTTCAATTCCCTCGCCCGTTTTTGCGGAGATCGGCACGAACTCGTAGCTGCCGCCCCACTCGGTAGGCATGATGTCAAGCTCTGCAAGCCCAGTTTTTACGAGATCTGGATTAGCATTAGGCTTGTCCATTTTATTTATCGCGATGATGATCGGAACGTTTGCGGCCTTGGCGTGCGCTATAGCCTCCTTGGTCTGAGGCTTGACGCCGTCGTCTGCGGCCACTACGATGATTACGATATCGGTAACCTCGGCTCCGCGCGCGCGCATCGAAGTAAAGGCCTCGTGACCCGGAGTGTCTATAAAGGTAATCTTTCTGCCGTTTTTCTCGACCATATACGCGCCTACGTGCTGCGTGATGCCGCCCGCTTCGCCGCTTGCTACGCGAGAGTTTCGGATATAATCGAGCAGGCTCGTTTTGCCGTGATCAACGTGTCCCATTATGGTAATGACAGGCGCTCTAGCGATTAAATTTTCTTCGCCTTCGCTGTCCTCGTAAGCCTTGATATAGTCAAACTCCTGCGCCTCATCGATGATATTTACTTCGATACCGAATTCGCTTGCTAAAATTTCTATCGCGTCCTCGTCCAAAAAGTCGTTTTTCGTCGTCATCATCCCAAGCGCAAATAGCTTGCCGATGATCTCGCTAGGCTGCTTTTTGATCTTATCGGCGAACTCATAGACGCGGATCTCTTTTGGGATATTTACCGAGCTTACGATTTCGCTACCCTGCTCGCGAGGGGCTTTTTTATGCTTTTTGCGACCGCCGCGACTTATACCGCCTTCGCTGCTAAAAATTTGATTCTGCGAGGCGCGATAAATATTAGGTTGGTTTTTACTTTTGGTGCGATTTTCGGTCTGAATTGGTTTGACGGTGAAATCGGGCATTACCACGACGTCTTCGTCCTCAATGACGATATCCGCCATCTCGTGATCAGGAATGATGTCGATTTTAAGGGCGTCTTCTTTTTTAGCCGCGGGAGCTTTTTTCTTTTCGATCTTTTTCTTTTTCAAATTTAGTTCAGCGTTTGAGAAGATCGCCTCCAAGCTCGCGCTCATCTTTTCGCGCCTAGGCTCGGTTCTATCTTGTGCCGCCGGAGCTTGAACTTCCTTTTTCTTTTTGACTATGACTAGACCGCGGCGCTTTTGCAAGCTCTCGCTAGCGATACTATCGCCGCTGTTTATCTGCACCGGAGCAGGCTTTGAAGCGGCGTTTTGCTTATCCTCTTTATCTTGCGCAGTGGAGGAAATTTCTTCTTTTTGATTTTGGGATTTTTCGGTTTTTGCCTCAGGCTCTTGTGTACGCGCTTTTTCGTTGCTAGGTTCTTTGGCGCTTTGCGCGGACTCTTTGGATTCGGAAGCTTTTAAGCTTTCCGCCTTTTTAGGGCTCTCTTTTTTAGCGGTTCTTTTAGTTTCGCTCTGTTTTTTAGCGGGCCTATTCTCGTCTTCTTGCGCTTTTTCGGAGCTTTTTTTCGCAGGCTTTGACTTTTTCCCCGGCAAAATTCCCGTCTGGATATAATCGTAAATAGCGGCAGCTTCTTCCTCGCTTACTTTATTCGACGCGGTTTTTACCTTTTTAAAGCCCATCTCCTGCGCTTTTTCGATTATCTCTTTGCTTGCGTATCCAAGCTCATCCGCGATATCTTTAATCAGAACACCCATTTAAAACCCTCTCCTTGATATGTCCCAAATCTGCACTAGACGCAAATTTAGATAGATATTTTGAAATTTTCTCTTTTTGATTTATGCAACCGTCGCAAATATAAAATTGTCTGTTTGAGCTTATATTTTTAAAATTTTGCAAAAAGGCGTGGAGCTCGCGTTTGGCGAAGCGCCCCTTGCAAATAACGCACATCCTAATCGGTTCGCTCATGCGATTATATCTTTATTTTTCTTAGTCAATATTAAAGCCGCCGTTGTCGATCTCTAAAATTTCGACGCGGAAGTTTTTAAAATTTTCGCTAAGGCAGGCTTTAAGCTTTGCAGCGTCGGATCTATAGGCTAAATTTAAAAAGCTTGAGCCGCTACCGGAGAGCGAGCTCATAAGCGCGCCGTTATCATAGGCGATCTCGCGCACCCCAAAAAGCTGCGGAAGCACGCCCATGCGCATCTGCTCGTGCATCTTGTCGATACAGGCGTAGCGCAAGCTGTCGTAGTCGCGTCGCATAAAGCAAGCGGTTAGAAACGCCGCGTGCGAGAGGTTGCTAACGCAATCTTTGATCGAAAAACTCTTAGGCAGCTTGCCCCGCGATTCATTCGTAGGCATCGGCGTATCGGGGATAACGACGACGGCTTGCAGATCTTGCGAAATTTCGCATTTTTGCGTGCGAACCATCTTGCCATCCACGACGCTGCTGACAAAGCCGCCGAGCGTTGCGGGCGCGATATTATCCGGATGGTTTTCATATTCTAGCGCCGTGTTTAAAATTTTAGCGCGATCGATCTCAAAACCGCAAATTTTATAAGCGCTTGCAATGGCGCCTACGATCACGGCCGAACTGCTACCCAGCCCGCGCGAAAACGGGATGTTGTTGTGAAAGGCGAATTTAAAATTTAACTCTTGCCCGCCACCTAGTTTTCTGTAAATTTCATTGAAAATATTCAAAAAAGCGTTGCCCTTCTTAAGCCACGCTCTGTCGCTGCCCTCGCCGCTAAGCGATACGCAAAAAAACTTCTGCTCGGTAATCTCTACTTCGTTAAACAGCCCTAAGCTAAGGCCTAGCGCGTCGAAACCTGGGCCTAAATTTGCGCTCGTCGCAGGAATTCTTATAATCAAGCTCTCTCCTAAACCGCTTCTATGATGTAATTTGGAAGTATATCATCGCTTTTATTTAAAACCGATAAATCCTGCGGCAAAGATAGCGCGGCGGGGGCGCATTTTTTCATCCTGATTTCACCGCGCTCATAAACGTAGCTGAAGTTTTTATTTGCTCTGATCGGCCCGAAGCCGCTTAGCTCAAAGCCGCTGATCGCGCGCAGAGGCACATCAAGAGCGATGCTAAGCGTGCGCAAGATGACATAGCTTACCTTCATGCCCATGAAACTGCCGGGAGTGTTTGCGTAGATGAGCTCTTTGATTTTATAAGTTTTTAGAATTTCGCTAAATTTGCAGATCAGGAAGTTATCGGCTTTTTCGCCTTCGGCGCTTGTAAATTCCGCTATCTTAGCGCCGTTTTCATACACGCCGATCAGGCATGGAGAGCTAAGAGCGGCAATTAGAATTTCAACCTCTTTGATTTTGCAGCCTTAAGCAAAGACTTTTTGATATTCGCGTACGATCTCGGCGGTAAGGTCAGCGAGCTCGAAATTTTTAGCATCGGCAAGGACTGCCAAAGTGAGTTTATGATTTAGATCGTGGCTTCCCGCAAACGCCGTATAATCGCCCAAAATCGGAGCGCCCACGAGCGCAAGATCGCCGATCGCATCTAAAATTTTATGGCGGACAAACTCATTTTCAAAGCGCAAACCTTCGGGATTTAAAATTTTATTCTCATCGATTACGACGGCATTTTCCAAGCTGCCGCCTAGAGCTAGCCCCATAGAGCGCAGCGCTTGCACATCTTTCAAAAACCCAAAAGTTCTGGCGCGCGAAATTTCTTTAAGATAGGCTTTTTTGCTAAATTCAAAAACATGGTGCTGAGTACCGATGAGCGGATGGCTAAATTTAATTGTATAATCAAATTTCGGGCTCTTGCTCGGGCTTAGGCGCACTAGCTTATCGCCCTCGCGAATCTCCACGACACGCTTGATTATGAGGGCTTTTTTATTCGCGTCAAGCTCTCTTACTCCCGCTTCGTCCAAAAGCATACAAAAGCTCGCGGAGCTTCCGTCCATCACGGGAATTTCATTAGCATCGACGATGATACGGATATTATCGATACCATAGGCATTAATGGCGCTCATTAGATGCTCTATTGTTGATATATAGCCCTTCTCATTTCCTACGACGGTCGCCATTTGCGTATTTATGACGTTTTTCGGCTCGGCTTTAAAACTAACGCCAAGATCACTTCTATAAAATACGATTCCACTGCCCGCCTCTAAAGGCTCTAACGTAAGTCTGATAGGCTCACCTTTGTGTAGCCCGATGCCGACGTTATGGACTTTCTTAGCTATCGTTGTCTGTCTCATTTCTATCCTCGTTTTCATTAACCCGCGCATTATAGCGAAAATTTTAAAATTTACTTACCTTTTTCTATTACTTTTTTGGACGATTCTAAGACGTCGGTAATGTTATCTTTCATCCACTTAGGATCCATCCATTCCTCGGGTCTTACGTCCACACCCTGAACTACGATGCCAAAATGCAGATGATCTCCGAAAGCAAAGCCGCTTGAACCCGTTTGCGCTAGAATGTCGCCCGGCTTTACGTCGCTGCCGACGCTTAACTGCGTCGCCGAGCAGTGTCCGTATATGCCGTATAAGCCGAAGCCGTAGTAAATTCCTAAATTTAATCCGAAAATTCCGTTTTCCTGCGCAAAAACTACCTTGCCGTAGTTGCTCTCTTTGATATCGGCGTTTGCGACGCTTGCTAGATCGAGCCCCATATGCCATGACTCGCTTACTTGTTCGTCGTTCATAAAAAATATCCGATGATCGGCAAAGCTTGCTACCGCTGCGCCTTTAGCAAGCGGATAAAAAGGCTTTAGCTCAAATCCATTTATTTTATCCTCGTGCACCGCGCTAGTAGCAGCGTGCAGATCATCTCCATTTTTCTTACGCAGAGTTTCGTTTACGAATTTAAATTTCTCCAAATCGCTCATCGAGTTAAAATTCTGCGCATATTGGCTAGCCAGATCACTTACTTTGCCGTTAATGAAGCCCGGATTTAGCTTGATAGTAGAGACTTTATATTTTTTGTCTTGATAAAAATATTTTATCTGCGAAATGCTTTCGTTGCCTGCACGATCGGTGGCGACCGCTTCTGCGCGAAATTCCTCTAAATTTGCAGGCCACGCTACGAGAGACGCATAATAGCCCTCTTTTACAAAAGGAATCGCTTTAAAAATTTTGCCATAGTTGGTTTTGACATAGACTTCGTTTAGGCGCTCATCTTTTGCCGAAAATACGACTACAGCGCTACCGCCTTTAGTGATTTTATAGGATTGATTGATGATATTTATGAGGGGCTTTTTGTCATCTATTATTATATTTGCCGTTTTTACGCTCTTATTTCCTTGCGCAAAATTCCACGAGCTAATGTCGTTTGCAAAAACCTCGAGCTTGTAGTTTTTATCTTTATTAAGCATCAAATTTTTAGGAAATTGCACGGCAAGCTCTAGCGTCGTTTGCGGAACGTTCAGCTCCTCATTTAGTAGCGGTATCGTGCTGGCTCCGTCATTTAAGTTAACGCGAACAAGCTTAATGCCGGTATCGTCTGAAATTTTAATCTTTAAAGGCGAGGTTAAATTCCAATAAATTTCATTTTCCAGCGCAATTTGCGGAGGATTTTTTTCAAATTTCGGCGAGGTAAAAATTCTAAAGATTCCATAAACCAAAGCGCATATTATAATAAGAAATATTAAAATTTTAAGCTTCGTTCCATTGCCATTTCTACGCATAAAAGAGCCTTTGATATGATTTTAGAGCGCGATTTTACAAGCTTAACTTAAATTATCGGTAAAGCGAGACAAAATTTAACGCAAATGTTTAGCGATTTACGAGGCGATTTAAAATTTTAAATTCTCGCGATTTTAGAATCTCAAAATTTATGAGCTTTAAAATTTGGTGGCGCGCTAAATCCTATGCAGTGAAATTCCGCGCGCGATAAAGCGGCGTTTATCGTCTATATCGTAATCTTTAAAATTTCAATATTAGAATTTCTTTAAAGTATGCAAATGGCTTGTATTGATTTTTTAGAACTCTTGTGCTTAAAATTTTACCATACGAATGGAATTTTAAACTATCTTGATAACTAAAACTTTAAAAAGTCCCAAGTAAGCTATGCGTTTAAATTTTTATCCTAAGCCGAGCGGAATTCCAATTAAAATTTAGCTCAACCCGCTTACAATAATTCGGCTGCAAATTAGCGCGACAAGAAAAGTCAAAATTGCAGCGTTACTAAATTTTAAGGCGTGCGGTAGAAAATTCTACGCACGCCACAGCGTTCGCAAGTCGTCGCGTTTAATTAAATCTAGCGCCGATGCTAAATTCGAAGCTATTTGTATCGTCGTGCGGTTTTTTATTAAGCGGCTTGACGAAGTATAGTTGCAAAGGCCCCATCGGCGTCATCCACTCGATACCAGCACCCGTGCTGTAGCGCTCCTCCTCATTCCAGTCATGATCGCCGATCATTCCGTAGTCAAAAAACGTTACGAAGCGCATTTTAAGCCTATCAACTACCGGAAAGCTTAGCTCAAAGGAGTTATTGAAGCTCTGCATACCGCCCGTCTCGATATAGCGGCAATTATTTGCATTTAAGCAGATCTCTTTTTTCGGGATACTGCGACCTTCGTAGCCTCTAATGCTTTTCATTCCGCCTAGGAATAGCTTTTCGTTGATCGGGATCTTTTTATTACCTTCCCACATATAGCCCGTTGCAGCTTTGTATCTAAAGATAATGTCGTGATCGATATAATCTCGCAAGCCAAAGTAGTAGTTAAATGATCCTCGCGCCTTGGTGTAGTCCATATCGCCGCCAAGACCCGCGTATTCTAAGCTAGCACTTGCGATCATACCGCTTCTTGGCAAGTAATAATCATCGGTGCTGTTGTATGTAATAGACGGGATAATCGAGCTTTTTAAATTCTTACCATCTAGATAGCCTGCTTTGGCGTAATATTCGTTTAAGCCCTTAATCTCGCTTTTTTCTAGATAATATGTAAGGCTTACATCGGTATTGCGCCCGATCTTGCGACCGCCCGTGATTGAAAATCCGTAAGATTTCTCATCGTAGTCGTCCCAGTCGTAATCGTTGGCAAAGATCGATCCGCCTAAGCTATACTCAGAATCAAATACTCTAGGATTGGTTAAGCTCAAGCGTCCGCTTAACTGATCGTCGCTCTTTTCAACCGAGAATGCGCCGTGAAGGCCGGTGCCAAATACGTTACGATCACTGATACCGCCGCTAAGTAAAATTCCATCCTCGCTGCCATATCCGATACCGCCAGTGATAGAGCCTGTAGGAGCTTCTTTAACTGCGACTTCAAGATCGATCTGATCGTTAGAAACGCGGTTTTCTTTAATCTCCACCTCATCGAAATATCCCGTGCGTTTTAAAGAATTTAACGAATCGTTGTAATCGGTTTTGCTATATAAATTTCCCTCGGTCAGATACATCTCGCGGCGAATGACCTTATCCTCGGTCTTATCGTTACCCGAGATCGTTACGTTTCTAATATAGACTTTATCCTCCGGGATGACTTGATACGTGATAGCGACCGTGCGAGCTTCTTTGTCCTGCTTAGTCTTAGGCACGATGCGCACATAGGCGTATCCCTGATCCGCGACTAAAGTCTCTAGCGTATTCATATCGCGGCGCAAACGCTCTGAATTCATTGTATCGCCCTTTTGAAGCTTAAAATCGTCCAAAACCTTTTCTTTATCAAGCTTGATTATATCTGCAGGATACTCGATATCTACAGAGCTTACGGTGTATTGCTCGCCCTCACTGATGTAGTAGGTAAGATCGGCAGTGTAATTATCCATATCGGCATTAAGTAGCGGCGCCGAAACCTGCGCGTCTAAGTAGCCTTTTTTATAATATTCTTCTTGAATTCTATTTGCGTCGTTAGGAAGCTCGGCGGTTTTTACCTTGCCGTCGTTAAAGCCCCACATCCAGCCCAGCATCTCGCGTTCTTTATTGGCGACGGATGGCTCTATATCATCATAGTCTAGCTTGTCCGCGCCTACTAAATTTACCTTATCGATGATGATATTTTCGCCGCGATTTACCTCGATCGTTAGCAAGATGACCGATTTATCGTCGTTTATCGGCTTTGGATAAAATTCCACCACGGTGTCGAAAAAGCCCTTGACTTCGTAGTATTGCTTGATGCGGGTCTCCGCTTTTTTAGCAGCCACCTCATCGTAAACCTGACCCGGACGCAAGCCGATGAGCTCATTTATCTTATCGCGATCATTGGTCACTACGTTTTTGATCTCGACCTTAGCGATAGTCGGTTTTTCGGTTACGTTGATAGTGACCGCGCCGCCTTGTTCGCTGATATAAACGTCGCTGAAATAGCCCTGCTCAAATAGCTTTGAGATCGCAGCATTGGTGTTTTCGCCGTTAAGCTCATCGCCTACCTTAAGCCCCGAAATTTGCTGTGCGACCTGTGGAGAGAGATGTCTAAGACCTTCAAATTTAATGGATTTGATCTGCGCGGCGCACGCCACGGAAATCCCGCCTACTAAGAGTAAAAAAACGCTTTTTTTCATAAAATTTTACCTAAAAACGAAAATAATTTGCGTATAATACCACATTAAAATTAAAACTTACATATATCAAAAAGGAATTTTATGAAGATAGGAATTATCGGCTTGGGTCTCATCGGCGGCTCTCTTGGGCTATGTCTAAAAAGCACCAAAATAATTAGCGCCGTCTATGGCTGCGACATCAGCCGCGAAAACGAAAAAGAAGCTCTGAGACTTGGGCTCGTGCATGAAATTTTAAGCCTAGAGCAAATGAAGCAAAGCTGCGACGCGATCTTTCTTGCAATCCCCGTGGAGGCAATTATTGAGACGTTGCAAAAACTAAGCGACTGCAGAAGCGAGACGACAATCATCGATCTGGGAAGCACGAAATTTAAAATTTTGCAAAGCTGCCCGCCGCAGATCAGACGAAATTTCATCGCAGCTCACCCAATGGCTGGTACCGAAAACTCCGGCCCGCAAGCAGCGTTTAAAGAGCTTTTAAACGGCGCAGTAGTCGTCATCTGCGACGATCACGGCGCAGATGAAGTGCATATCAAACGAGCGGTCGAAATTTTTTCGTTCGCGGGGATGAAGATCGTATTTATGGACGCAAAAAGCCACGATCACCACGTGGCGCTCATCTCGCACCTGCCGCATGCGATCAGCTACTCGCTCGTAAACAGCGTGCTAAAAGAGGAAAATCGCCGCAACATCATAAATTTAGCCGGTGGTAGCTTTTCGGGCATGAGCCGTATCGCCAAGAGCTCGCCGCAGATGTGGGTCGATATTTTTAAGCAAAACCGCACAAACCTACTAGGCGCGATCGACGCTTTTAAAAACGAGCTAGATCTTTGCGTGGGGATGATTGAGGGCGAGCGCTGGGATGAGCTTGAGGCGTGGATGTATGAAGCGCGCAAGCTAAGGGATATTATTTGAAATTTCACGCGACCTGACTGCGCGACGGGAGCTGCAAGAACGCGCCTTTAAATTCTAAAATTTCGCCTTCAAACAGCCCGCTTAAATTTAAATTTTAATCTGCATGGGTCTGATACAAACTCAAAAATCTATGCATTCTTGCGTGAAAATTCTCTTTGAGGGAAACTCCAGCGCGCAAAGCCTCGCCTTCTCGCCCCAGTGCTTTTTATAAACGCAGCCCAGATCGATATTTGCGCTAAATTCTGTAATTACGGGCTTTTTTACCGGCGTGTGCCCGTAGACGTTAAAAATTCCATCATTCGCGCTATCATCTCCGCGCCCGCTTAGCACATGAGCGGCGAAGCTTTTCGCACGCTCTGCATCGTGTCTAATCCCCCACGCGCGACCTACTGCGGAGTGCGACACGACGAGGGCGCGACCGCTTTCATCACGCAAATCATACTCCAAGTAAATCGGCAGCCGCGAGACAAACCGCAGATGCTCCTTGCATTGTTTCACGCCTCCGTGACGATAATACGACGCTAGCGTCGCCTCACCGCCGTTATTAAATAGCCAGCTTTCATCCAGGCTAAAAAATGCGTAGAGGTCATTTGAGCTCGTAAATTTGCCCGTCTTTGCGCACCTTAGGGCAGTTTTTGCGTTGCTCACAAAGCGCTTTTCGTGATTGCCCATCACCGCGTCATATCCGCGAGTGCGCACTAGCTCAACCACATCCGAGCTCGCAGGGCCTCGGTCGATCAGATCGCCCACGAAGCAAATTTTACTATCAAATTTATGCGGCAGCTGCTCTATCAAAGCTAAAAGCGACTTGTAGCAGCCATGCACATCGCCTATGATGTAGATATTTTCCATAATTTTTCCTTAAAATTTTAGCACAGGACTATGATTATAAAAAGCTTTCGAGCCGGGAGTGCCCGAAACGCTGGCAATAAATTTTATCAAAATTCTACCTATGTCGCCGCCAAGAATGAAGCACTTATGCAAAATAGGCACAAAACAATTATCGCGGCGGCAGGTGAGAATTTCTCGGCAAAGCTCTGCGCTAAATTTTAAAATTTCGCGCGCTAGGACTTGGACGGATAAATCTGCTTTAAGACCCTATTCACGACTAGCAAAGCAAGGATATAAGCTGCGCAAATGCTGATTATTAAATCACCTCCGCACCACCTAAACATCATAGCAATCGCTATCCCGACAAGGGGCGATATAATTAAAACCGCTACGGTAGGCAAAAATAGATTGACGAAAAAATCCGTGAGCTTACCAAAATCTTTTAACTTTGCGGCAAGTATCGCACATATCCAGCAGAAAAATATCCAAAAAAATAGGAAATATGCGAATTTTTTCTGCAGCCATTCTATAGGGTCGTCAAACTGGGCGCTAGATGTGTAAAAAAACGGTTCTATCATAAAATCGGCCAAACTCGAAATGCACATAAAGCAAAAACTCATCGAAAATGCGCAGGCTATAATTTTTAAAATA
>NZ_CALIBF010000094.1 GCF_938045465.1 uncultured Campylobacter sp. | reverse complement strand
CTTATTGTAAACGTAAGGGCTGCTAACCCTACGGTTTGGGGCGGTGAAGGTCAAGTCAAGTCTGGTACGGAAGATGACGTAGGATCGTTCGCTGGCGGTAGCACATCGGATAACAGTACGAGTGATACTTCTACGAAAAAGTTAGATACGGGTGACATTCGCGATATCTACAATCAAAAGACTGATTGGTAGTATTCGCGTTAAGCTCGCAATACAGAGGCTAGCTTTCGGGCTAGCCTTTTTTTATGGGCGGAATTTTAGTTTTCTTGGCGACAGATTTTTTAAAATTATGCTTTGTAAATTTTGCTTGAAAATTCTGTGAGATAGAATTTTGTGAAATTTTAAATTGCGGAATTTTGCTGCGAAACTTGGCGGTAAATTTTACTTACTAAGATTTGCGCGTCGTAATGACATATAATTTACGCGCTAATTTCAAGCAGTAGAATTCCAAAGCAAAATTTTGCAGTTAAATTTTACCGTACGAAATTCTCGATTGTTAGCATGGCAAGCTTTGCATGGCGCGATCGCGTAAAATTTGCCGGAAAATTTCATCACTCAGAATTTTTCTGCCTCCAAATATAGCTGCAGAATTCCGTTTCGTAAAATTTCGCATTCCAATCCTCATCCTAAAATTATATCGCGGTAAAACGCATCGCTGATAAAACTTAAAATTCTATTGCTCAAAGCCGCCTGCATTTTCCATTATCCTTCAAAATTTCGCTTCGTAAAATTCCAATCTGGCTAGATCTGCCATATAAAACCGCTTTATAAATTCCACTTGCTCATTTACCCGTTTTTAAATGAAATTTCGGCACAATGCGACTTAAAATTTCATCAGGGAAAGCCATTTGAAAACAAAAAATATCAGAAATTTCAGCATCATCGCGCATATCGACCACGGCAAATCCACGCTCGCAGACCGCCTGATCAGCGAGTGCAACGCCGTCGAGGCGCGCCAGATGAGCAGCCAGATCATGGATACGATGGATATCGAAAAGGAGCGCGGCATCACGATCAAGGCGCAGTCCGTGCGGCTCGAGTACGAGCTTGGCGGCGAGAAATATGTTTTAAATTTGATCGATACCCCGGGCCACGTGGATTTTAGCTACGAGGTCTCGCGCTCGCTGGCTAGCTGTGAGGGGGCGATCCTCGTCGTGGACGCGAGCCAGGGCGTACAGGCGCAAACCATCGCAAACGTCTATATTGCGCTACAGCACAACCTCGAGATCATCCCAGTGCTTAATAAAATCGATCTGCCCGCCGCCGATCCGCAGCGCGTAAAAGAGGAGATCGAGCACGTCATCGGGCTTGATTGCAGCAGCGCGATCGAGGTCAGCGCCAAAACGGGCGTGGGCATCAAGGAGCTTTTAGAGGCGATAATCACTCGCATCCCCGCGCCCAAAACGGACGATGCCGCGCCGCTTAAAGCGCTCATCTACGACAGCTGGTTCGATAACTACCTAGGCGCGCTCGCGCTTGTTAGGCTCTACGACGGCGTGCTGAAAAAGGGCGACGAGGTCTATATCATGGGTAGCGAGAACCGCCACGAGGTGCTTGATCTGATGTATCCCAACCCGCTCGCGCCTACCAAAATTCGCGAGCTTAGCAGCGGCGAAGTGGGCATCGTAGTAATGGGACTAAAAAACGTTGCCGACGTGCAGGTGGGCGATACGATCACTCTTTTTAAAAATCGCGCCGCCGCTCCCGTGGGCGGCTTTGAGAAGGCCAAGCCTTTCGTGTTTGCGGGCATCTATCCCGTGCAGACCGATAAATTTGAAGATCTGCGCGACGCTTTGGATAAGCTCAGCCTAAACGACAGCTCGCTTAGCTACGAGCCTGAAACGTCGCTCGCGCTAGGATTTGGCTTTCGCGTCGGGTTTTTGGGGCTGCTGCATATGGAGGTCGTCAAGGAGCGGCTCGAGCGCGAGTTTGATCTCGATCTCATCGCCACGGCGCCTACGGTGACCTACGCCGTGTATCTCACGGACGGCTCGTGCGTGCGGATACACAGCCCCAGCGAGCTTCCGGCGCCAAATTTCATCGAGCGCATCGAGGAGCCCTACGTCAGGGCGACCATCATTACCCCGAGCGAGTTTTTGGGCAATCTCATCAGCCTTTTAAATTTGCGCCGCGGCATCCAAACCAAGATGGACTACATCACGCCTGAGCGCGTCCTGCTCGAATACGACGTGCCTACAAACGAGATCATAATGGACTTTTACGATAAGCTCAAATCCTGCACCAAGGGCTACGCAAGCTTCGATTACGAGCCGATCGATTACAGGCGCGGCGATCTCGTAAAGCTCGACATCCGCGTCGCGGGCGAAGCGGTCGATGCGCTCTCGATCATCGTGCCCGCCTCAAAGGCCGAATCCAAGGGGCGCGACCTCGTCAAAGCGATGAAGGAGATCGTGCCGCGGCAGCTTTTTGAAGTCGCGATCCAAGCGAGCATCGGCAACAAGATCATCGCTCGCGAAAACGTCCGCGCCATGGGAAAAAACGTGACCGCCAAGTGCTACGGCGGCGACATCACGCGCAAGCGCAAGCTGCTCGAGAAGCAAAAAGAGGGCAAAAAGCGCATGAAAGCAATCGGAAAGGTAAATCTGCCGAGCGAGGCGTTTTTGAGCGTGCTAAAGATCGATTAAATTTTATACTTGAGCGGGTGATCTAAATTTTATCTTTTGCCGCGCGGTTATAAAATTTTGCCTTCAAATTTTGACGATCGTTCGGGCGTTTAAATTTAGCGGCTCGTCGTTCGGTGTGAAATTTCATCTTTAAATTTAACAATCTTAAGAGACGATTTAAATTTTATGACTGCACGGCGTTTTAAGCTCTATCGCTCGTCGTCAGAGCTGATATATTCGCTGCTGCGCACCCATTTTGCGCCGCTTTAGGCTCTAGCATTCACTACTCGGTCGTAGAATTTTGCCGCTCGCCGTTAGGCTAAAATTTCATCTTTCAAATTTAACATCCCGCGAGCGGTTTAAATTTTTACCGTCCGTCAATCATTGCGGTC
>NZ_CALIBF010000093.1 GCF_938045465.1 uncultured Campylobacter sp. | reverse complement strand
TTGCCGATACCATAAAAAGTATTTTTATATCTTTACAATCTTTAAGTACTGATGATATATACATAACATAAAATATTATTGCAAGTATCGCAAAGAAAGTCGTAAAAGAATTGTCATTATGCCCAAAATAACAACCTATAAAAAATACAACAATTACAAGAAATATATTTATAAAGATGTAGAGGGAACCACTATCGTGCCACTTATATAAAAGACACCTATCAACATTAGGGTTGGATTGCGTTATGCGCATACAAGCACCCAAAATAAAGAATCCGTATGCACATATTAAAATTATAACTGCATAAATACCTGCAAGTAAAAAAATCCATATATTACTTACATTAAAAATTTCGTAACTAAAAAATCTGTTACCCCTCATATAAGTAATCACAAAAGTAAAGCCTGCAATAATGGAAAGTATAAGTGCTATTGAAAAAATTAATTTTAAAGTAACTGAAATTCCCTCATAAATTTCTTTTAGCTTATCAAAAATGCTTTTAAGACTTTTAGGCATCTACTTCTCCCATAAAATACAAATCAATCAAAAAATTATATAAAATTTTACTCATTTTTTCCTCCAAATTTTAAATTCCATCCTACCTAAACACATCATCCATCGGTGTGCTTTCGCATTTCTTGCGGTCCGCTTCTACCGAGAGTAGGCGAGCTTTGCTTTCGTCTAAAATTTTTGGAGTGATAACAAGCCCCGGCAAATCTAAGGAATTTACGGCGTGCTTGCCGGCAAATGCCCCCAGGCCTCTGCCAAATATCCCGTTTACGCGCCCGTTCATATCATAAATCTCGCTGCCGTCGCAGTGAAAGACATTGCCAGAGATGCACTCGCATTTAAGCCCATCCGCAGCCTCTGTGTATCTGTAATCCTCGACGTAAAGCGCACCGCTTACGCCACGGACGCTACTAATGGGATTGTAAATTAACACGGCTAGAATTTCGTTATTTTGCGGATTTGAGATCTCCCACTCCACGGCGCGATATGAGCTAAGCAGTAGCACGATGGGCTTATCGGATTTAGCTAAATTTAGCTTGACGCGATTATTCATCTGCGCGCTTTCGTAGATCGCGCCCAGCCACAGATCGTAGTCCTTATCCGCAGGGATCTTGGCTACGGCGTCTTTTTGACGATAAAAGGGCTCTACATCTTTAAAATCCACGAAAAGCTCGCTGGAATGCGCGTCATTTAAAAACCACGCTTCGATCTTGTGCTTGCCCTTGCTAAATTTATACGTAAGCGGGCGCTTTTGATTGCTAGATGTTCCGCCTAGCACGTCCGTGCCATCTACGGCGATTACCAGCGTAGACCAGCCGTAATCTCCTAGCACCATCTTTTCGATATCGGCGTCGAAATTAAACTCGCCGACCCAATACGCCATAAGATTTGGAGATGGAATTTCATGGAAGGAATTTCCTTCATAATTGACGCTGATGCGATCGACGTTTTCAGAGAAAACCACTTTCTTAGGCTCATCTTTATTCAGATAAAACGCCAAAAACTTATCCTGCGGGATCTGCGCGTCCGTGGTAATCTCTTTCGCCCATTTTTGCATATTGCTCTCTTGCGCGAACGCCGCAAATGCAAGCACCAAAATAATCAAAAACCTCATTACCGACCTTTCTTATTTCGTATAAAAGTAAAATCCATAAACCTAAAAGCCCTAGGCTTAGGGATTTTGCCGCCTTGGCTCCACAGCCTATACGAATGAAATTCCAGCTGCTTAAATTTCAGCTGCGCGAGAAATTTCCTTGCCGCGACCGTTACGGATAAAATTCCATCCCAAATAAACTCTACAGAGGCTTTCGCAGATAAACTACACCGCCATAAAGCTCGGCGAAGTAAAAATTTAAACTAGCGCAATGCTGCGACTACCACTAAAAAGCTAGGCGCGATAAAATTTCAAGCCTAAAATTCATATTTTAAAGCCCCATCTTAAAATTTTAAAACAGAGCTTTAGCGATAAAATTTCACATTTTAAAATTCTGCGGCAAAGCTTTATGCTTAAAATTTTACATTTAAAACTCCAAGGCGGAATTCTACGGCAAATTTTACCTCGCTGAATTGCGCGTTTGGAATTTAATTTTCGCCGTAAAATTCTGCGCTTAGAATTTTATCTGAACCCTCACACAACGAAGCTTGGGTAAAATTGTAGCTCGAAATTTCAAACTACGAAATTTTGTCTGCCCAAATTTTGCGAGCGCTATAAATTTGCTCAAAATCAAAGCGGAATTTCAAGCTCTAAAATTTAGTATAAAAACTCGCGCTACGAAACTCTACACGAAATTCTATACACAAAAATTTTACTGGCACCATAAAATTTCGCCGTAAAATCACTTCAAAATTTCGTGGCGAAATTTTAACGCAAAATTTCGAGCTTCAAAATTCAGCATGAAATTCCAAGCCGCGAAACCCGCGTGAAATTTTGCCCGCGAAATTTACGGGCAAAATTTTATGACGGATTTGTATAACGAAATTTTGCGAGCACTATAAAATTTGCAGCGAAATTAGGCGTGAAATTTCAAACTATGAAATTCCGCGTTGAATTTCAATCTGCAAAATTCAAGAGAAATTCGACGCCGCGCCCGTCAATGCCCTAATTCGAGCAGGCGCTCTTACATTACATTCTTAATCTCCATTAAATTCATGACCGCATTTATTGCATTTATAAGAAGCCCGTGCATCATCAATTGCCTCACCAACTTTATTACCAACTACTCCTCCTGCAGCTGCTCCAGTTAAAAAACCCATAGCTCCACCGGCTACAGCTCCTATGGCAGTTCCGATACCGGGCATGATTGCAGAGCCAATTGCAGCACCCGCCGTCGCTCCAGCCGTTGTGCCACAATAGCCTGCCGCCCCCCCCCACTGCAATTCCCGTACCGGTTCCTACGACTTTGCCGGTATTATCCAAAACAACATATTCATTCGTTCCACAATGTGGGCATTTTGGTTTTTCTTTCATTTTTTTACTCCTTATAATTTCAAAATAATCCTAATTCGAGCAGGCGCTCTTGCCGTCCATCACCGGCTGGATCGCGGAGTTGTCCGCTAGCTCCTCGCGATCGATCTTCTCGATCTTCTCCCACAGCTTGCGCGCGGCATCTTCGTAGCGCTTCGCACTTAAAGAATCCGGCGCGTAGAAGCTCACCGGCTTGCCGCTGTCGCCGCCCTCGCGGATAGCGATCTCGATCGGGATCTCGCCGATTACTTCGGTATTGTATCGCTGCGCCAGCTTTTGCGCGCCACCGCGACCGAAGATATCGTACTCCTTGCCGTTATCTGGGCAGATGAAGCCGCTCATATTCTCGATAAGGCCTGCGATCGGGATGTGGAGCTTTTCGAACATATCAAGCCCGCGTGCGCTATCGTCCAGCGCGACCGTCTGCGGCGTCGTGACGCACACGCCCGCCGTCACCGGCACGCTCTGAGCGAGCGTAAGCTGCGCGTCGCCCGTGCCCGGAGGCATATCCAAAAATAGCACGTCCAGGTCGCTCCACGCCACGTCTTTTAGCAGCTGCTCGATCGCCTTCATTATCATAGAGCCGCGCCAGATAAGGCTCGCGCCCTCCTCCATCAGCACGCCCATGCTCATCATCTCCACGCCGTGGCTTAAGATCGGCTTTAGCTTCTGCCCCACGACGCTTGCTTGCGTCTTATCCTCCCCCAGCATTCGCGGCAAGTTCGGTCCGTAAATATCGGCGTCCAAAATCCCCACCCTCTTGCCGAGCTTTGCCGTGCTGATGGCTAAATTTAGCGTCGTCGTGCTCTTGCCTACGCCGCCCTTGCCGCTGCTGATCATCACGAAATGCTTGATCTGCGGCGCGATATTTTTACCGCTGCGAGAGTTGCTCTTTTCCTCGGCGATCTTGGGCTGTTTGATTAAAATTTCCACGTCCGCGCCAAGCACCTTTTGCACCGCCGATCTGAGCTCTGCGGCGATCTCAGGCTTGGCGCTGGGGATTTCGATCCCTACGAAAATTCTATCGCCGATCTCGACCTCTTTTACAAATCCAAAATCCACGATGCTTTTAGAAAAGCCCGGATAGATCACGCTTTTAAGCAAATTTAAGACTTCGTCTTTACTCATTCTTTCTCCTTATTTTCGGTTAAATTTCTACTGATTTTATATGCGCAAAATTTCGGCCCGCACATCGAGCAAAACTCCGCGCCTTTATAAATTTCATCGCCCAGGCTCTCGTCGTGCAGCTCGCGCGCATGCGCAGGATCGAAGCTAAGCTCAAACTGCCTGTTCCAATCAAAATTATACCTCGCATCGCTCATCTCGTGATCGCGCTCTATCGCGCCCGCTTTGCCTAGCGCGATGTCTGCGGCGTGAGCGGCGATCTTATGCGCGATGATACCCTCTCTGACGTCGCTTGCATTGGGAAGCCCCAGATGCTCCTTTGGCGTTACGTAGCAGAGCATGCTAGCACCGCAATACGCAGCCATCGTCCCGCCGATAGCCGAGCTGATATGATCATAGCCCGCGCCGATATCGGTCGGAAGCGGCCCCAGCACGTAAAATGGCGCGTCGCGGCAGAGCTTGCGCTCTAGCTGCATATTTAGCTCGATCTCGTTAAACGGGATATGCCCCGGCCCCTCGATCATCACCTGCACGTTTTTTTCATTCGCGCGCAGGGCCAGCTCGCCTAAAATTTCAAGCTCGCTAAGCTGCGCTTTGTCGGTTGCGTCGTATAAGCAGCCCGGGCGCAAGCCGTCGCCTAGAGATAGCGATACGTCGTAGGCGGCGCAGATATCGCAAATTTCATCAAACGCTTCGTAGAAGGGGTTTTGCTTATGAAATTTCATCATCCACGACGCTATCAGCGAGCCACCTCTGCTTACGATACCCATCTTGCGACGGGAAAGCAGCGGCATAAACTCGAGCTTAAAGCCCGCGTGGATCGTGAAATAATCCACTCCCTGCCGTGCTTGCTTCTCGATCGTGCTAAGAATAGCGCTCGTTTTTAAATTTTTAATATCGCCCAGCTCATGGATCATCTGATAGATCGGCACCGTGCCTATGGGTACGGGCGAGCGCTCGATTATCGCGGCGCGGATCTCGTCCAAATCGCCGCCCGTGCTTAGATCCATCACCGTATCGGCGCCGTACTTTAAGCAGACCTCAAACTTTTCCAGCTCGCCCTCAATATCGCTCGTCGTGCCCGAGGAGCCGATGTTTGCATTGATCTTGCACCGCAGCGCGCGCCCGATACCGACGGGTTTTAGGCTTTTGTGATTAACGTTTGCGGGGATGATCGCTCTTCCTTGCGCGATAAGATCACACAAGACCCGCACGTCCATGCGCTCGCTTTGCGCGACCTCTCTCATCTGCGGCGTCGGCTCACCCTTTTTTGCAAAATAGATCTGTGATACGCAGCTTTCGGTCATTTTCGCCTCGCTTCTTAAAAATGCGCGTATAATATAACAAATTTCATTAATCCTTACTTTTCTTTTGCCGTTTATTTTCGTAACGTAAGCTGAAATTTCGCCGCCGCGCCGCGTAAATTTACGCCTAAGTTTAAGATATTTTAGCTCGCAAGCCGCGATTAATTTTGCTTTCATTTTTAATACGTATAATTTCGTAACAAAATTTCAAGGATAAAATTTGAAAGATATATCGCTGATTTTGCTCGCCGCGGGCGATTCGAGCAGGTTTGAGCTGAGCGTCAAAAAGCAGTGGCTGCGCGTGGGCGAGCTGCCGCTTTGGCAATACGTCGCGCAGAGCATTGCGCGGGCGCACACATTTAAAAAAATCATAATAGCCGTAAACGAGGAGGACGTGGGCTATTGCGAGCGCCTCTATGCGTGCAGCTCGGCTTCGGCGCGCGGCAAAAGCGCAGAGTGCGACACGAGCGAGTATAAATTTCAAAGAAAGCAGGGCGGGATCGAATGCGGCGCAGACGATCTAAACGACGCAAGCAAGCCGCAGAGCGCGGAAAATTTTAAAGCTCAAGTCGAATGCAACGCGTATGAATGCGGGCCTGCGAATTTAAAATTTCACTTCGCCCCCGGCGGTGCAAATCGCCAAAGCTCGCTAAAAAACGCGCTGCAGCTCATAGATAGCGAGCTCGTGCTCGTAAGCGACGTAGCCCGCGCACAAATTTCGCCAGGGCTAATCTCTTCGCTGATACGAAATTTAGGAGGCGCAGACTGCATCAGCCCCTATCTTGGCGTAAACGACACGACCTACCTCGGCAAGGACGTAGTTAAGAGGGAGGATCTACGCCTCATCCAAACGCCGCAGCTCTCGCGCACGGCGCTGCTTAAAAAGGCGCTTGATGGAAGCGAAGCTTTTACCGACGACAGCGCGGCAGTCGGCAGCGCGGGCGGACGATTAAAGTTTATAAAAGGCGAAGCGGGCGCACTTAAGATCACGCGCGTAAGCGATCTGGCGGCGTTAAATTTAAAACCCTGCTCGCGCGATATCTTTTGCGGCACGGGTTACGACGTGCACGCGCTTGAAAAAGGCGCGGGCATCGTGCTCGGCGGCGTGAAAATTCCGTGCGAGTTCGCGCTGATCGCGCACAGCGATGGCGACGTAGCAATCCATGCCCTAATCGACGCTATTTGCGGCGCAGCGATGCTGGGCGACATCGGTGAGCTCTTCCCAGACAGCGATGTCAAATTTAAAGGCGCTGACAGCAAGGAGCTGTTACGAAATGTAATGCGGCGCGTCAGAGGCTACGGCTACGAGCTCGTAAATGCCGATATTACGATCATCGCGCAGCGCCCGAAGATCGGAGCCTACAAAGCGCAGATGCAAGAGGTTTTAAGCGAAATTTTAAACTGCGCGCGCGTCAATGTCAAAGCGACCACGACCGAAGGGCTGGGATTTACGGGCAGAAGCGAGGGCATCGCCGCTCAGGCTGCGGTAAGCTTGAAATTTTACGACTGGCAAAAGCACGCAGTAAAGGCGCGGGGCGCATGAAAATTTTAATAATCGAGAGCGAAAGCTATCTTGCTCAAAGTATCGCAAACAAGCTCGGTGCGCTGGGACATGAATGCACTAACGCGACGAGTTTGGCGGCCGCGGCGGGCCTTACGGAGGAGTTTGAGGCGGTGCTGCTCTCTACGAGCTGGAGCGGCGCGAGCTTTTATCCGCTGATCGAGAAATTTAGGCGCTCGATCATAATTTTGATGGTCGCCTACGTCGATAGCGAAACGGTGCTAAACCCCGTAAAAGCGGGCGCTACGGATTATATCCAAAAGCCCTTTATGATAGAGGAACTCATCAAAAAGATCGAGCACTACGCGCAGTTTCGCTCGCTAAAATCGCAAAACGAAGCCTACGAAGCGTTGCTTAAAGAGATCTCTCTTTCGTGCGAAATACCGCCCGCGCGTTTAGCGCAGATAAAATTTCCGCTTCTTTTGCGCGGCGATGCGGCAGCGCGAGCTGCGGCGGTATTTAAGATCGCGCTTGCGCTAAAATCGCGCCTTAAAATTTTATCCGCACAAGACCCTGAGCCGCTAGAATGCGGCGCGGAGATTTTTTACGCACCAGATTTTGATAGCCTAAGCGGCGCACAGAAGGAAAAATTTCTAAGCAAAACCAAATCCATGCGCCTAATTGCCGGATCCATCGGCGCGCAAAAGGGCTTTAACGACGAAATTACGCTTGGCAGCAGCAAAGAACGCAGTGAAATTTTAAGCATCGAAGAATACGTAAAGCTCACGATCGTAGCGCACCAAGACGAGTATTTCGACTCCGATCTGGCGGCGGCACTTGGGATTTCGCGAAAATCGCTTTGGGAGAAAAGGAAAAAATATGGCATCGCAAGAAAAAAATAGCCGCGCGCGCTCGGCATGGATCGCAGACGGGACAGAAATTTCACGCGATACCGGCAATTTAAACGAAATAAAACCGCTTGAAAGTGAAGGAATTTTAAGCGGCATAAAAACTCTAAACATCGCAAAAGCTTCGAGTGACGCGGCGCAGAATTTAGAAGCGAAGCAAAATTTAAAAGCATCACAGAGCTCAAAAGCAAAGCGTGATTTAAAAACGATGCGGAATTTAAAAATGTCAAAAGCGAGCAATGCTAGAAAAGATGAGGTGCAAGCTAAGGGAGCGGCAAGAAATTTAAAAGCAGAGCAAGCCGGAAGCGAGAGCAAAGGCGCAAATAATAGCGCAACGCAAATCCGCAAGATAGTGATCTCGCGCTCCGACCTAAACGTCTTGAGCCTACTCGCAAACGGCGCTTTCGGCAAGAGCTGCGAGCTACTGCGCCCAAGCAAGCTAAGCGTATGCGGCATAAATTTCGTTTTTTCCTGCGCGGACGCAAAAAAGGGCGATATTTTGGAGCTTTATCTTAGCAAGGACGGCATAGCTGAACACGCCAAAAATTCGCTTAGCGGCGAGAGCGGCGCGTATTTGCTAGCCAAAGGATCGCTCAACTTGCAGGATGGAGTTTCTGCCGCGGCGCAAAACGAGCAGAATTTTGCAGAAAGCGGCACGGATTTCGCGCGCACTGCAAGTGCGCAAAGCGCTATAAACGCCACAAGCGAGGGCTTAGACCATATAGAAAGTCTTGCTGCGTGCTATGATCAAACTTTTACTCGCAGCACAGATGTAAAATCTGCAAACAACGCCGCTTTGGATTTGGAGAAAAGCTCCAGTGAAAATTCTGCGGTAAATTCCGCGCAGAGCTTTGCCGAAAATTCCGCACTCAATCGCGTTTGCAGCGCAGATGCAAAATCCGTAGCAAATTCGGCGGGAAATTTTATCTCAAATTCCACCGAAAATTTCATCAAAAATTCCGCTGCAAATCCCGCCTATTATGAGCTTGTCGCGCGCATAGACGTTAGCGACGTTTATGCTCCAAGCGCAAGCGAGGTCGCAGGCTCAGTATTTCAAAACGCGTACGCAGAGCAAACTGCGGTGCAAGGGCGCATCACGCTGCTAAAAAATGAGCTTGCAGAGCAAATCGCGCGCATAAAAAAAGTCGCAAGCTCGCTTGCCGCGCCTAAAATTTCAGCGTTTTTTACCTGTGCCGATCCGATCCACCGCGTGCATGAGCGGCTGATTAGGCATATGATCGATAAGGCGGATTTCGTGGTGATTTTTTTAACCGGCACGAATAGCACGGATGCCCTGCCCTACGAACTACGCAAAAAAACGCTAAGCTATTTGCTGCAAAATTTTTTGGTTGCGCAACGCGCCATGATGATCGATCTGGGCTCGCTTGCGATTTTTGACGACAAGCCCGCACTGCAGTGCGCAATCGCAAAAAATTTAGGTATAAACAAAATAATTTTTGGGCAAAATCACGCAAATATGGAGCTATTTTTCGAAGGCGGCGGCGTGCATTCGGTGCTGGACGAGTATCAAAAGCGCGGCGAAATCGAAATTTTGCTGATGCCCGAATACGTCTATTGCGAGAAGTGTAAGGTGCTCGTAAGCACCAAAAACTGCCCTCACGGCGCTCATCATCACGTGCATTACCGCACTCAAAATCTCAAAGCTCTGCTGCGCGCGGGGATTTTGCCGCCCGCGATTTTTATGCGTAAAGAGATCTCGGCGATGATTTTAAGCGAGCTTTTTCCCGCGCGGTTTTCAGATCTGCAAAAGCTCTACGACGAGCTTTTTCCAAACAGCGGGATCTTGCAGAGCCACGGCGAGAGCGAGTTTTACGAGCAGCTGATGCAGCTGTATCAAACCAGCGCGCTAAAGACGTAGCGTTTGAGGGCGCAACGCAAAAAATGACGTGGAATTTGCGGAAGCTAGGCAGAGGGTAAAATTTCGCGACGTTAGAATTTACGGCGGCTAGACGTAAAGTAAAATTTCATAGTGCGGAAAGAAAGGACTGCGCGGAATTTTGTAGAATAAAGAGCGGCGGGCAGAATTTGGCGTAAAATTTTGTAGCGCGACGAAGCTAAATTTTTAAAACAAGCGGTGCGGTAAAACGAGCTTTAAATTTTAAAGCTTCGGCTACGTAGCAAATTTATAACGACGCAATAAAATCATGCGGCGAAGCGAATTTAAAATTTTAAGGCGCGGCATATGCGTAAATTAGCAGTGTAGCGGATCTAAAATTTAAGCTTTCGGCAAGCAAGCTTAAAATTGCGGTTGCTGCGAGTTACAGCGCAAAACTCGGATGCAGCGCAACGACTGCTCGCTCGCGCAAAATGCCGTGCGTTGGCGGACGGATTTGAAATCTCCGCGCAAGCGAGCAAAATTTTAAAATTTTTACGCAAATGAGTAGAATTTTAAAATTCCTACGCTAGTGAGCGAAATTTTGTGACAAGCGGGTAGAACTGATTTCGTGTAGGCGGGCGAAATTTAAATTCTATATGCACGAACAAAATTTAAAATTTCCTCGCACGCGCAAACGAAATTTAAAATTTTCGTGCGCGAGCGAATGCTCTAATTAAAATAAGCGGTAAAATTTTAAAAAGGAAAATTATGGATAAAATTTTCGTTACATTTTTCGGCGCGGGGCTACTAAAGCCCGCGCCCGGCACCTGGGGCAGCATCGCAGGCTGGATAGTAGGTCTTGCGATTTTGATGCTGGCGGGCGAGGTAACGCTGTTTTTATGCGCTGGCCTCGTCTTTTTCGTCTCGCTTAAGATCGTAAGCGATTACGAGAAGCGGACCTGCTCGCACGATAACGGCGAGATCGTCATCGATGAAGTCGTGGGGGTGTGGATCGCGATGTGCGTCGCCGCGCCCGCGGGCGAGATCTTTTCGCTGCCGCTGCGGGAGCTGATCGCGGGCTTTGAGAGCAGCAGGATATCGATCGTCGCGATGATTTTGGCGCTACTGTTTTTCAGGGCATTTGACATCCGCAAACCCTCGATCATCGGGCGCGTGGATCGCGACATGCCGGGCGGACTCGGCGTGATGCTGGATGACGTGCTGGCGGGCTTTTTCGCGGGGCTTGGGGTTTTGATAGTTATCTCTTTGGGGGTCAAGCTCGGCGCCGCGGGATTGATTTTTTAAGCTTTTTTAGGCGAGATCGCAGCAAACACAGTGCGATTGCGGGCGCTATCAAGCACCGAAATTTTAAAAACCGCATCTTGAGCGGGCTTATGAATTAGCGCAAATTTTAACTTCTGAGGCGCGAGCCCGCTTGAAATCTGAAATTTAATCGGTATTTATTCGCGTAGCCTGCAAATAAAGCAGGCGTAAAATTTTAAAATTTTGCACGAGTCGCGATAAAATTTGCGTGGCCTTAAATTTTAAATTTCGCAGCTTGCAGAATTCTACGACATAAAAATTTTAAGACGCAAATTTTAGGGCGCGTGCAATTGCGATACAGAATTTCGTAGCAAGAATTTTTGCAGCCTGACAGCGCAAAATTTCTACGATATAGAATTTTAATTGCGCTGCAAGAATCAAAATTATGCCGCCTGAAATTTCGTGCGGCTAAATTTTAAAACAAAGCGGCAGGTGCAGCTCGCGCGTAAAATTTTAAAATTTATCGCTAATCGCAGGCAGCCTAGCGGGGCGTGCTATTAAATTCCAGCAATATTTATGGTTTTGCTTGTAGCATTGCCGCAAATGCGGGTATCGGCGCAAAAATTTAAAGGAACGAAAAATGCAAAAGAGTGCTATTGAGATACGCGGCGTTCCCGCCACCGTTTGGGGGAGCCGCTCAAAAAAGGTTTATATCTACGCTCACGGGCAATGCGGAAGCAAAGATGATGCGGAGCTTTTGGCTTCCGTCGTTGGCGAGCAAGGCCGGCAGGTTATTAGCTTTGACCTGCCCGGGCACGGACAGAGGCGGCACGAGCCCGCTTCTTGCGATCCGCGACGCGCTATTTTGGAATTTCTCGAAATTTTATCGTATGCAAAGAAGCGCTGGGACGAGGTCGCGCTGTTTGCCGTTAGCCTAGGGGCATGGCTCGGCCTGCAAAGCTTCCGCGACGAAAAGCTTAGCGACTGCCTCTTCGTCTCGCCGATACTTGATATGAAATACGTTATTTCAAATATTATGCGTAGGGCCGGCGTTAGCGAGGAGAGATTGAAGCAAGAGCGGATGATTTTGACTCATGTCGGGCAACCGCTTTTTTGGGAATATTGGAGTTTTGTTTTGAACAATCCGATCACTAAGTGGGAAACGCCCAGTAGAATTCTATACGCAGAAAACGACGATATGACGCCTCTTTGTATCGTTAGAAATTTCGCGCAGAAGTTCGACTGCGACTTAAGCGTTATGAAAAACGGCGAGCATTGGTTCCATACGCCGCAGCAGTTAGATTACTTACGCAGATGGATCAAATCGGCGGTTGAGAATCAGCGATAAAATTCTATGAAAGACTTTTAAAACCCGCGCCCAAGCCCGCGCCGATGAAATTCCGCGCATTTTCGGGGTATAAATTTCATAAATTTAAGATGATCTTGATATTTTGCTTTAATACGCTTATTTTATAAGGCGCTTTTCGCAGATCCAGCCACAGCTCACATCGCCGCGCAATGCGAGGGGCATAGCTTCAAAGCACCCATCTCATAAATTTAACCGCAATGGCATAAATCACGACCGCTATGAATTATAAACTAAAATATGATTAAAATTTTAGCCGATAGGCTGTCAATACAAATGCAAAAATACTGATTTAAAAGCATAAATTTTTAGAAAAAATACCTATAAAGATGGAATTCTTGAAATCTTGGCATGTTTTTGGCAAGAGGTGCGAGCCGACGCACGGCTACGCACTTCAACTAGCACTATCGCGCTTATGCTACACGTACGCTTTACGAATCCATAGCAGTCGCGCGATTAAATTTTAAAAATTATTTGCCTATCCTAAAGCCATTTAGCTTCATATAAGTCGTATCTTTATGAAATGCTTCGCAGCGCTCCCTGTTGCGGTTGATGTTCTCAGTTGTGAAGAAATAGCCATCACTATCTTGACGCAAGGTGATCGTCGCGCAAAAGATCATATCGTTTTTGAGTTTCGGTCCTACGCCATAGGTAAAGCTTTGATTGACTGCTAAGCTACGTGCCAGATCGCTATCACTAAACTGCCTGGAGCCCGTCATACTCTTTAGCTCGCGAAAATTTCCTTGATTTAGGTAGTCGCGTTGTATATCTTTAAATACGCCTTCAAGCTCGACCGCATAAGCTTTTACTAAAACCTCATCCTTAGCACCGCTTAATTTAGGATATATTATTTTTACTATCACGAAAATTATGATCGCTAAAAATATTATTCCGCTAACGCCGCCGCCTACTGCCGCACCTTTTCTCATTTTCATCATTTTACTCCTTCGTCGATGTCCTTTACCAAGGCATCTATTTTTTTATTAAGCATAAAATTTTCATAGCTTTTTTGGATATAGGCTTCAAGCAGTTCGCCCGCATCCAAATGATCGCTGCCACGAGTTAAAATCCGCCAGTCCCTACCGAAGACCTTCGCAAAGTCATCATCCAGGCTTATCGCGTATTTTTTCGTCAAAGACTTACTCGTCAGCTGAACCGAAATTTCTTTCATTTCTCGCCTAAATTATCGCCTGCCAAAATATCGTCGATCTGCTTGCTTAGATCCTCATCGCTCATCTTGCGATATGCCAGATCATTTTCAAGCGTGCCAAGCTGCATTCCCAAAGCCTCGTTTTGCGCCTTGACCGTCGCTAGCTCTGTGCGTAGCTTTTCGTTCTCGTCTCTAGCTTCGCTATAGCGTCTAATCAGCTCAGCTACTTTATTGCTTAAGCCCTCGACCTTTTTCTCTTCGTCAAAGATTGATTCCATTATTTCGCCTTTTCTGATATAATTTAAATGAAAATATTACCCAATTTTGGCTTTAAAAAAGGAAAAATTTTGCAAAATTTTAAAATCGAGAGCAAATTCTCCCCGAGCGAGGATCAAGAAAAAGCGATCGAAGGCATCGTCGCGGGCTTTCAAAGCGGCAACAAATACCAAACTCTTCTCGGCGTTACCGGCTCGGGTAAAACATTTACTATGGCAAATATCATCAAGCGTCTTGAAATTCCAGCGCTCGTAATGACGCATAATAAATCTCTCGCGGCGCAGCTTTATAGCGAATTTAAGGGCTTTTTCCCGCAAAATCACGTCGAGTATTTCATCAGCTACTACGATTATTATCAGCCCGAGGCCTACATCCCCAGGCAGGATCTTTTCATCGAAAAGGACAGCGACGTAAATCAAGAGCTCGAGCGATTGCGACTAAGCGCTACTGCAAGCCTGCTAAGCTTCGACGACGTCATCACAGTGGCGTCGGTTTCGGCAAACTACGGCCTGGGCGATCCCGCCGAATACAAAGGCATGGTGCTGTTTTTTGAGATTGGATCAAAATTTAGCACTAAATTTTTGCTTCGTAAGCTCGTCGATATGGGTTACAAGCGCAACGACGATTTTTTTGATCGCGGGAATTTTCGCGTAAACGGCGACGTGATCGACATCTACCCCGCGTATTTTAACGACGAGGCTTTTAGGATCGAGTTTTTCGGCGACGAGATAGAGGCGATGTATCATCTGGACGTGCTGGAAAACAAAAAGACGCAGAGCGTCAAAAAATTTATTCTCTACCCGACGAGCCAGTTCATCGTGGGCGAGCAGCGTCTGAAGTCGACGATCAAAGGGATCGAGGAGGAGCTTGAGCAGAGGCTGAAATTTTTCGAGGACGCGGGCAAGCTCGTCGAGGCACAGCGGCTGAAAGGGCGAGTGGAATTTGACCTTGAGATGCTGGGCGCTACGGGGATGTGCAAGGGGATCGAAAACTACGCGCGCTATCTGACCGGTCAAAAGCCGGGCGAGACGCCCTATTCGCTCTTTGATTACTATGAGAGCAAGGGCAAGGACTACCTCGTCATCGTCGATGAAAGCCACGTGAGCCTGCCGCAGTTTCGCGGGATGTTCGCAGGAGATCGCAGCCGCAAAGAAACGCTCGTGCAGTACGGCTTCCGCCTACCCTCCGCACTTGATAACCGCCCGCTGATGTTTGATGAGTTTATCAATAAAAAAGCTAAATTTCTATTCGTCTCCGCAACACCAAATGATTACGAGCTGGACCTTAGCCGCGGAGCCGTATATGAGCAGATACTGCGTCCGACGGGACTACTCGATCCGCAGATTATCTTAAAAGACAGCGACAACCAGGTCGAAATTTTACACGATATGGCAAAGGATGTCATCGCGCGCGGCGAGCGGATCTTAGTGACCGTGCTGACCAAAAAAATGGCGGAGGAGCTGAGCAAATACTATCTAGAGCTTGGGCTTAAGGTCAAATATATGCACTCGGACATCGATGCGATCGAGCGCAACGAGCTCATCCGCGGCCTACGCAGCGGCGAATACGATATGCTAATCGGTATAAATCTGCTCCGCGAGGGGCTCGATCTGCCCGAAGTAAGCCTTATCGCGATCATGGATGCCGATAAGGAGGGCTTTTTGCGCTCGCGCACCAGCCTTATTCAGACGATGGGGCGAGCCGCGCGAAACGTGAACGGACAGGTCGTGATGTTTTGTAAAAAGATCACCGCTTCGATGCAAGAGGCGATCGACATCACCCAAAAACGCCGTAAATTTCAAGATGAATACAACCGCGCTCACGGCATAACCCCGCATTCTGCGAGCCGCAATATCGAGAATAGCCTAAAGATCGAGGACGGCACCGAAATTTTAAGAAAGGGTGCCAATTTAGAGAAGATGCCTGCCGCCGAGCGCGCCAAGATCGTAAAGGAGCTCCGCAAACAGATGCTCGAAGCCGCAGCCGCTCTGGAGTTTGAAAAGGCCGCGGCGCTACGCGATGAGATCGCAAAACTTAGGAAACTGTAAGCCACAAGGCTCGAAACGCCCTGAAATTTCGTCGCGGAATTTGCGCGTTAAATTCCACTTGGCGGAACATTAAATTTGCGCGATCTGCGCGTTAAATGCTACGAGGCAAAGCGTAAAATTTAGTCGTGAAATTCTGCGAGAGCAGTTTTAAAATTTACTCGTTAAATTTAAGATAGTTTGCGCGCGAAATTTATACATCGATTTTTCTCGCTAAATTTACACTCCGCGCCCTTGCTGCACCGGACGCCCGATCCGTAAATCTACGCACCGAACTTTTTGCTCTCGCTAGCTTTCTTATCCGCAAATTTATACAAGAAATTTGCGCACCGAGCTTTTTGTTTCAGCTCGCTTTCGATCCACAATTTACGAGCCTGATTTGCGGCAGCCCGCACTACCCCACTCTATACCGCCGCGCGCCTTTACGCTTTTTTCTCGCTTTTTTGCATCTCTCTGCACCCATCTTCGACTTTTTCCCGCGCGCGCCCTGCGTTTAAATTCTGTCGCTTCGCTCGCTCAATCCGTAGCAGCTATGAGCGGGCATGCGTCTAGACGCCGGATTTTCGCGCTTTTTACGCGCCGTTGTGCGCGGATACTTTCAAAATTTTACGTAGAATTCCAAGCCTGCCCGCACCTACATTCGCGCCGCCGTCATAAACGCTCGCTTTGAGGGCACGAACGAGGGATTTGCGCGACACGGCGCGGGAAATGAAATTTAGACGCTGCAGTGCGCCGCAAAATTTCAAAACGACAACGAGCCGCGATTAAATTTATCCGCGGGAGTGCGCCATAGTGCGCCGATTTGCGCGCTGCGTAAATTTTAAAATTACCTCTAAATTTAAAATTTTATCCGCGGTTAATACTCTCTGCTAAGCTCTAAATTTTCCACGCGCAGCGGTCTTTCGCCCTCGAAAATCACCCCGATG
>NZ_CALIBF010000092.1 GCF_938045465.1 uncultured Campylobacter sp. | reverse complement strand
TGTGCTCGGGCTTTGATAAATACTTCCAGATCGCGCGCTGCTACCGCGACGAGGACCTGCGCGCCGACCGCCAGCCGGAATTTACGCAGATCGATATCGAGATGAGCTTCAATACCCAGTACGACGTAATGCGCGTAGCCGAGGAGGTTTTAAAGGACATTTTTAAATCCTGCGGTCGCGAGATCGTCACTCCTTTTAGACATATGGAGTATAAGGACGCGATGGAGCTTTACGGCAGCGACAAACCCGATCTGCGCTACGATATGCCTTTCATCGACGTAGCCGATATTTTTGAAAAATCGAGCAACGAAATTTTTTCAAATTTAGCCAAAGACCGCAAGGCTAATCGCGTAAAAGCGCTCAAAGTCGAGGGCGGCGATCTGAAATTTAGCAAGCGGCAGATGCAAGGCTTTGAGGAGTACGTGAAAAAATTCGGCGCGCAAGGGCTTGCGTTTATCCAAGTAAAAGAGGACGGTCTAAAGGGGCCGCTGGTAAAATTCTTTGAAAAAAGCGAGCTGGACGAGCTTATCAAGCGCTGCGAGCTTAAAGTCGGCGACGTCGTATTTTTCGGCGCGGGCAAAAAGAAAATCGTGCTTGATTATATGGGTAGATTTAGAATTTTCCTTGCAAACGAGCTTGGTCTCATAGATCCGAACAGGCTTGAGTTTTTGTGGGTCGTAAATTTCCCTATGTTTGAGCAAAACGACGACGGCAGCTACTCCGCGATGCACCATCCTTTCACTATGCCGAACAATCCCGACGAGCCAGATTTGGAGGATATTACCTCGATTGCCTACGACGTCGTGCTAAACGGCATTGAGCTTGGTGGCGGCAGCATCAGGATCCACAAAGCGGACATTCAAGAAAAGGTCTTTAGGTTGCTTAAGATCGAGCCTGCAGAGCAGAGGGAGAAATTCGGCTTCCTGCTTGATGCGCTAAGCTTCGGCGCGCCTCCGCACGGAGGTATCGCGATCGGCTTTGATAGGCTGATGATGCTGGTTACTGGCTCAAGCAGTATCCGCGAGGTTATCGCGTTTCCTAAAACGCAGCGCGCGCAGTGTCCGCTCACCAAAGCTCCTAGCGTCGTTACAGACGAGCAGCTTCGCGAGCTAGGTCTTAGGCTTCATAAGAAGGAGCAAAAATGAAAAGCCTTTTTTTAATCATCGGCGCTCCTGGCAGCGGCAAAACGACCGATGCGAGTATGATCGCTCAGATGAATCAAAGCATCGAGCACTACTCCACGGGCGATCTGCTACGCGCCGAGGTAGCAAGCGGCAGCGCTCTGGGCAGGCAGATAGATGGCTTCATTTCTAAAGGCAATCTCGTGCCGCTTGATATCGTCGTAAATGCTATCGTTAGCGCGATTAAAAGCTCACCTAAAGACTTCATCATCATCGACGGCTATCCAAGAAGCGTCGAGCAGATGAATAAGCTAGACGAGGTGCTGCGAGGCGACGATGATGTAAATCTTAGCGCAGTCATCGAAGTGTGCGTTAGCGAGGAAATCGCCAAGGAGCGTGTTTTAGGACGCGCTCGCGGAGCAGACGATAACGAGGAGGTCTTTAAAAACCGCATGGCGGTATTTTCAGAGCCGATCGAGGATATCCGTAAATTTTACGGCGACGCGGGCGTATTTTACAGCGTAAACGGCGAGCGCACGGTCGAGGAGATCGTAGCGGACATAAACGCTATAATCGCCGCGCAGATCGAAAAATTAGGCTAGCGCGCTTGGGGCGGCTTAAATTTTAAGCGCCTTTGGCTTCTTTTTCATAGCGCAAGCGGCGCAAATCGCGCTTAAATTTAATGCGTCTTTAGCACGAGCGTGCCTTTAAATTTATAGCTCGCCGTCGCGCTAGATAGCCAAATTTTAAGCGTAAATTTAAAAGCTCGCGCCGCAAATTTAATGCGAGCGTTAAATATGAGCGGCTTTTAAATTTAATGAAATTTCAGATCTGTTTGCGGATACAGAGATTAAAATTTAAGGATAGATATGGTTAGAAAATTTTTAATTAATATGGCTTTGTGCGCGGCTGCATTCGCCGCGGGCGGGTTTGTCCCAAGCGGTGCGACGGCGCAAAATCAGCCGTCAAGCGTCAAAGAAGCGCTTACATTAAGAGATGATTCTTTTGTCGTAATCGACGGCAAGATAAAATCTCAACTCAGACACGAACATTATCGATTTGTGGATCAAAACGGCGATAGCATCGAGGTTGAGATCGATGATGACGTTTGGCGCGGCGTGAGCGTAGATGAAAATACGCTCGTGCGAATTAGCGGCGAGATCGACAAAGATTTTACCAAAACGACGATAGACGTAAAAAATATCAAAATTTTAAATTCTAAATAAAGGAAAACTATGGATCTTTCAAAGATAAAAGTGGGTTCAAACCCCGATAAAATCAACGCAGTGATCGAGATCCCTTACGGCTCGAACATCAAATACGAGATCGACAAAGCAAGCGGTGCGCTCTGCGTAGATCGCGTGCTATACGGTGCGATGTTTTACCCCGCAAACTACGGCTTCGTGCCCAATACCTTGTCAGACGACGGCGATCCCGCGGATGTTTTGGTGCTAAACGAATACCCGCTTGCCGCAGGCAGCGTGATCCCGTGCCGCTTAATCGGCGTTTTGATGATGGAGGACGAAAACGGAATGGACGAGAAGCTGCTTGCCGTGCCGGTTAGCAAGATCGATCCGCGATTTGAGGGCATTAAAGGGGTCGCCGATCTGCCTAAAGCGACGCTGGATAAGATCAAAAATTTCTTCGAAACCTACAAGCTTTTAGAGCCGAATAAATGGGTCAAAGTGAAGGACTTCGCAAGCGCCGCCGAGGCCGAGAAAATCCTAGACAAAGCGATCAAGGCTTATAAATAAAATTTACAAGCATCCTTCGATTTGGAATTTCGCCTCACCTTTAAGACGCTGGCGAAATTCCAAAATTTTAAAATTTGATGAGATTTGCGAAGCGCAGAGCGATGTGAGGATTTTTAAATCAAGCTTGCAAAGCGCTCGCTTAAATTTTATAAATATCGCGCAGCTAGATACTAAAATTTTAAATTTTAAAAAGGCAACTCAAATGAAAAAGATTTATATCGCGCTATTTATAGCAGTTGCTTTTTCGCTCTGCATACAATCAATCTCCGGTTTTAAAGGCATTAAAATTAGTATGTCAAACGATGCGCAGGGCATCCGCCTGAAGTTTAGCCCAAAGCTGAGCGAGGATCAAAATACGCAAATGCAAAACTTGGCGGATTTCTTACGCTTTAGCGATAAGGGGCGAGAGAATTACTATAGTATAAGCTTCTTTAGCGATATCGCTACGACATGGGATTTGTATGAAAAGCTTGCGGACATTGATGAGCTAGACTTCGGCAGAAACGCGAATTTTATGACCGTTTCGCCGATTAGAGTGGATGAGGTTACGCAGGTTCCGCCCGAGATTTGCTTGCTTTCAAATTTAAAAAAGCTCGATTTGCAAGGCACGAGAGTTTCGGATCTGCCTTCGTGCGTGCAAAATTTAAAAAAGCTCGAGTATTTAGGCTTGCGTGCTACTAAATTTACGGAGATTAGTGAAAATATCTCAAAAATTCCGAATCTTAAGACGCTGATTTTGGATCGTTGCCCCATAAAAGAGTTGAGCGCGAATGCAGCGAATTTAAAGAATTTAGAATATCTTGAGCTGGATGAAACGCATATTTCGCAATTGCCGCCACAGATTGCAGGGATGAGCAAGCTGCGAAAGCTTAGCTGTTATCGCTGTAATTTTTTACATACCTTGCCTGCGCATCTGGCGGAGCTTAAAAAACTGGAAATTTTAGATCTTACGAGCACGCATATAGAGGCGCTACCAGATGAGGTTTCGCGAATGTCTAGCCTAAAGGAGCTGATCGAAGATTTTACTTCTCCACCTGAAAACATCGTAAATTTACCCAATCTTGAGGAGTGGGGCCATATGGACGAGCAGAGATTGCGGCTCGCCGTAAAAATCCCATCGCTCAAAAGGCTTCATATAGATTCGGATGTCCGGACGATCCCGTCTGAGTTAGGGGATTTGCATAATCTGCAGGAGCTTTCTATTTGGTCTGAAAATTTACAAGAAATTCCTGAAAGTATCGGCGCATTAAAAAGCTTAAAAAAGCTCGATATTAGCGGATATAAGCAAGATAGTCTGCCTGAGAGCATCGGCATGCTTGATGCTTTGGAAGAGCTGAAAATTAACAGCCAGTCCATTACGAAAATCCCTGAGGGCATCGGAAACCTACATAATTTAAAGAAGCTTTACATCCACGGCAAAAATATTACGCAGATCCCGGAAAGCGCAGGAAACTTAAAAAATTTAGAAGTTCTAGACCTATCCGAGACCTCGATCAAAAAACTACCGCAGAGTATAAACGATATGACGAGTCTTAAATACATTGATCTTCGTGATACCGATTTAAAGGAGCTTAACGTCGATTTTATCGGCCTTAGCAAGCTTTACGGCATTAATTTGTATGGCGTAAAGCTTAAAAAGAAGCCCGTAGTTCCAAAGATAGAGGGAAGACATATTAGCATTAGAGGATATGAGGATTAAATTTAAAACGAAGCTATGATTTGTCCAGCGCCGGCATATACTGTGGCGGGATTCTAAGCAAATAATACAAGGAGATAAATCGCGCAAAAGATCGCTAGCCGGATCAGCCCTGCGCGCTAACGACGGCGAGACTTAGCGAGCTTTAAAGCCTCCTGCGGGCGCCGCAAATTTAAAAACCTCGTGCGCCGCGCGAAAATAGAACAATTTATCTGTGTGGGCTCTTCCTTAAATTTAGCGAGCTTCGGAGCAAAATTTGAAGTTAAAATTTTTAAAGGACCACTGCGTTTATAAGATTTGTCGTTACAAGCGGGCGAGATAGAGCGAAGAGAAATAGATTACGCACATTGCCGCAAAAAGGCTATCTTCGCTTGGAAGCGAGATGATACGCTTGCGGATTACGGCATTAAAATTCCCCTGCGATTTGTGTAGTGTGGGGCTGTGCGCTTGCGAAATTTTTAGCACATACGGGCGCTATGTTTTCCGGCTCGGTAAATTTATACGGGCAAAAATTCGATCTCGAAGCGACGGAAAGATCGCGGGCGTCATTGCAAAATTACAAAGCTGATGTCATCACGGACAGGAGCCTTTGGGCTACCGCGCTACGTAAAATTTTGAAATTTACACGCTGCATAAAATTCGGAAATCTAAATGATACCAAATGATTTACTATCGCCATCTTTTTAAATTTAGTAATAAATCTATAAATTTTGATTCCAAAGGCTTTTGTTTTAATAAGACGTCAAACACTTGATTAAATTTTTAAAACTGAAACTCCCATGTGAGTTTATAGTTCCTACCCGGCGAGTAAAAGCGGTTGATGCCAAGCCCTGTTTCTTGATCTATCAGATTGCTAGTTCCAAAAGGCCTTATTGATCTGGCGCTTTCCCAAGTGATATATTTGCGATCGGTTATATTATATGCGCCTGCACGAAGAGTTAGATATTTGATCGGCTTTACATATGTTACGAAGTCTATCGTGGTATATCCGCCGCTTCTCCATTCCACTTCGCTATTGCTTACAGGTTTGCCGTTTACGATTTTGCCGCTTCGCGCTTGCTCATACCAATACATATTATAGGTGTCGTCTCCTTTTTTGGCAGCTACCGCAGTTACAAATAGATCTGCGCCGAATTTATCGCCTGGGCTTTGGTAGCTTACGCTATAAACCGCCGTTCTAGGCTGGATCGCATTCATCGGCGTATCGGTTTTGCCATTACCTATATCCATTCTACCCTTTTGGATACTTAGCTTATATCCAATGCTAAAACCCTGCAATGGCTGCCAAATTTGATCCAAAGCCAGTCTCGAATCTATCTCTATTCCTCTTACTCTTGCTTTTGGACGATTTACGTTTTGATACACAGAGGTAGGCATTGTACTTCCGCCGTTTCCGTAAGGAAGCTGGAATTCCCCCTTGTATTGTAAATCTATAAAATTCCTATAATCAGTTTGGAATAAATTCAATGTAACGAAGCTTGGCGAATTATGAAACGTAAAGGCAATCTCTTTAGTCTTTGCCGTTTCTTTTTTCAAATCCAAATTCGGATATATCGAAAAATCGGGGTGCTGGAAAGTGAAGTAAATTTCATCCGAGGTAGGAGCTCTAAATCCGTTTGCATATTTAAGCTGAAGCCTGAAAAAATCAAGTGGATCGATGCTTGTAGATAAAGAATATGAATTTGCCGAATATTTTCTCTTCTGAGAGGCTAAATATACGGCGTTGGCTTCTGCATTTGCATCTTTGTGAGCTTTTATCTCTTTTTGAGATGGAGTGCCGGGAAGCGGCGTATAAGGAACAAACATTCCGATAAATAGATCAGTTGGAATTTTTGGCGTAACGCCTGGAGTATAAGATGGATTGTGTTTAACCTTATCATATCTATAATTAAGATCAAAGGCCAAAACATCGTTTATACGAAAGTCATCTCCCACATAAAGCGCTCCGGTTTTGGTCTCGACCGGAATAAGGAAGCTAAAAGGATCATCTTCGTGACCGCAAGCGTTATTATAGGCAGAGGCATTGGTATATGATTGGCATTTATCTGGATACCAAGTGCCTAATATGGGAAACTTAGGATTAGTATTTCTAACTCCTGCAAAGTATTTAGCCCACCATTGTTTATTTTGAGGAGAATAACCCGCCCTATTTACCATACTTTTATCGCTTTTACTATAAAGCCCTCCATAACTTAAAGAGTGTTCTGTGCTTTTTATATGAAAGTCTTTTGTAAGATCAAGATTAAACTGCTTAGTATCGGTATTTAAATCTCTATCCTTCCAGTTATTTTCTACATATCCGTTTTGGTTAGGTAAAAGTACCTCATCCGAACCAACTGGTGATAATTTGCCGTAATTGCCTTTACTATGAGGCGTAGTTACTTTATTTATTGAATATGTTTTATATGTACCGCTATTCGTATCAAAAAGAGTCATGCCTTTAGAACAATCATATTCATCACAATTTACGTAAACATCATCATTAGGTTTATAACTACTATATGCGTCCGTATTTAATATATGAGGTTCATTTTTTGGATTATCCGGATCTGAAAAATCAAATTGACTATCTACTAATGTAGGCATAAATCCCCACTTTAGCCATGTCTTTACTTCCCCTCCATATTTATCTACCATTTTTCCGTCTTCATTTATATGAAGACCGGACGGATTTGAATTTCCCGCGCAGTTATCGCCCTCGCAATACTCATCCGTTCTCGCTTTTAACTTAATATGTTGCTTGTTATAGCTAAATTTTAAGCTATCCCACAAAGGCGTTTCATCGAAATTTTCGTAAGAAAACGAGTAATTCTTTCTTTCGCTTCTATCGTTAGTGTGTCGTATATCGTTAGTCAATGCTCCCCAAGGGGTTTGCGTATTATAAAGAGCAAATTGATTCGACCAGTCTATTCCCTCTGATTTTATATTAGACTTATCGTATCCTAGGCTAAATCTATCGGTATCGGTAGGCTGAAAGCCAAATTTTACCAATGTGCTTTTCTTGTAAATTCTATACGGATCGGGCTTTTCCCTAACTTTTCTGATGACGGTTGGGTCATAGTCTTTATATCCCCAGTTTTTTAGTTCATGTCCTTCTCTATCGGTGTGAATAGCCAAGAGATCAAACCATTTAAACCGAACTGCAGCTGCGTGGCTTTGCCAGTTTTGTCTATCCGCACTTTGATACCCGCGCTTAAATCCGTAATACCAATCCTTCTCCGTTAAATAATCTCTCGCATCCTTTGTCTCAAACGCCACAGAACCACCTAGCGCGCCCGAGCCTCTTTTTACCGAATCTGCACCTTTAGTGATATCTACCTGTCTTATGTTTTCAACCTCAACGCCGTTTCTAGTATTATTAAAGTTTTCATATCCTTCAAATAGATCTTTAAAACCTTGCGAGCTTAATGTTTCTGCTTGGCGAAGTCCATCAATACTTATATCTACGCGGTTTTCATCTACTCCGCGGATCGAATAACCACTAGCACCGAATCTTCCGCTTTCGACAACTGAAACGCCGGTTTCGTGACGAACCATATCTCTACTATCGCTAACTTGCTCTTTGGCGAGTTGCTTGGCGCTCTTTTTCGTTTCGCCGACTTTTTTGGTAAGCGGGTCGCTTTCTACGTTTCCCGTAACATTGATCTGCCCTAAATTTTGGGAGCCACCTTCGCTATCATCTTCCGCAGCTAAAGTGGCCGCGCATAAACAAAGCGCTCCCGCCGCTGCAATAGAAAACCTAAATAAGCTCATTTTGATCCTTTTATAATACTATTTCTCATAGGCGTTATTAAAAAGAGCAGTATATTAGTGAAAAATTCTTTAAATTTAAATTAAAAAGAATTTATTTATCATTTGTAATTTCGGAACTTAATTAAATTTTAATAAATTCCCTAGCCTTGCGCCTTTATCTCCTAAATTTGCGTTTTTTAAAAACAGAAATTTTTACTTTAAATTTAAAAGTATTTCTATTAAATGCATGCGATGAGACAGCGAGTAAATTTTAAAATTTTATCATAAGCAAGCGGAATTTTATCTACGTGTAGTATATAGCTGGCATCATGTCAGATTGGTATTTCTAGGAAGCTGCGCCTAAGATAATTTATAAAATTTAGAATTTTAAAATTCTAAAAAATTTGACAGCTCGCTGATTACGTAGCCTTGTTTGCGCAAAAGCATGCAAACTTCATGGATTAAGGCGCGCTCGGTGCGATGCCGTGCTTATCATCGATGAGTTCTGCTTCGTTTAATTGCTTGTATTCGTCGCAGCCGATCTGCTCTGCTAAATCGCATGCTTTCCCGTAAAATTCTTTTGCTAAGGATCTATCTTGTTTAATATGCCATCCATTTTTGTATAAATCCCCGAGATAACTACACGAGTCCGCATCCCCGCTCTCGCAAGTATTTTTAAGCAAATTTAGCCCGCTTTGATATAGGCTTTCTGCTTTTTGGTAATTGCCTGCTTTGTATAAGTCTCCCAGAATCAAGCACGCCGCCGCCTTGCCGCCATCACAAGCCTTCTGGTATAAATCCGCAGCCTTTTTGAAATCCTTCTCTACGCCCTTGCCGTCTATATATAGATCCGCTAGGCGCTGGCACTCATATAAGTCGCCTTCATCGCATTTCTTTTGATTTATTTGAGCTTTCTTTTGGTACAAAACAGCCGCTTTTTTATATAGGCTCTCCGCCTTTTGCAAATCCTGTCTGACCTTGTCGCCGTTTTTATATAAATATGCAAGGTTATTGCACATATCTGCATCACCGTTATCGCAAATCATTTGACGCAAAACCATAGCCTTGTGCTTGTCTCTTGGGACGCCGATACCGGATTCGTATGAAATTGCAAGCAAATTGCACGAAAACATATTGCCGCCGTCACAAGCCTTTTGATGCAGGCTCGCCGCCTTTTGATAATCTTGTCTAACGCCATAGCCTTCAAAGTATAGTCCTGCAAGCTCATAGCAACCGGTCATATCTCCGTCATCGCAGGCTTTTTGATAAAAATTCGCCGCTTTTTGATAGTTTTGAGTGACGTTCCTGCCGAATCGATATAAGTTCCCGAGCATATAGCAGCTTTGCGTATCTCCACCGTCGCAGCTGCGCTGCCACATTTTTATCGCTTTAGGATAATCGCCGTCCTCATAGAGCTTGTCTGCGTCTTCAAAGACTCCGCCCATACAAAACATAGCTATAACGGCTAGATAAAGATATCTTTTCATTTAATCCCTTTAAAATTTCTGTAAATCTACTCGCACGTTCACGGCGCGAAATTCCGTATTTAGTATTTTATGATCTCAGTTTGCGCGTGGGTTTTGCGCGCGGCTAGCCCTAGCAGAACCGAGACCGCGCCTAGCTCTCCTTCAAAAGCTTGGTTAGCGCCGTGCCGCTTTCGTCATGCTTGCGGATATTTTTATAAATTTTATTGAAATAAATTTCTAAAAATTCCTGATCGTCGATTTTCTCTTCGCCCTTTTTCGGCACGATCTTTCGGTACTCGCCGCTGCTTTGTAGCTCGAATGCAAGCTCATTGTCGCTTAGCTGAAGCTTTAAAATTTCTTTGAGTTTGTTTTGCAGATTTTCGTTGTAAATCGGGCTCATCAGCTCCAGCCTGCGTTCTAAATTTCGCGGCATCCAATCCGCGCTCGCGATGTATAGGCTGGGCTGCGCGTGCGCGAAGTAAAAAATTCTAGCGTGCTCCAGGTATTTGCCGACGATCGAGATCACGCGGATATTTTCGCTGACGCCCTTAAGCGCCGGGCGCAAGCAGCAGATGCCGCGCACGATGAGATCGATCTTCACGCCCGCGGTGCTTGCTTTATACAGCGCCTTGATCATATCGCCGTCGACAAGAGCGTTCATCTTAGCGATGATCCTGCCGGCAGAGCCTTTTTTCTCCTCGTTTTTTATCATCGCAAGGAGTCGCTCTTTGATCTGCATCGGCGACATAGAGAGGTTGTCGAGCTTGCGGTTTTTGTTGTAGCCCGAGAGGATGTGGAAGAAATTCGTCGTATCCTTATCGAAGCGATCGCCGCAGGTAAAAAAGCTCACGTCGGTGTAAATTTTAGCGCTCGAGCCGTTGTAGTTGCCCGTGCCTAAGTGGATATAAAATTTTAACTTGCCGTCCTCTTTTTTGATGATCTGAGTTACCTTGGCATGGACTTTAAAGCCCGTGATGCCGTAGATCACGTGCGCGCCCGCGTCTTCGAGCGCCTTCGCCCAGTGCAGGTTGTTTTCTTCATCAAACCTCGCCTTAAGCTCGACCATCACCGTCACCTGCTTGCCGTCGCTTGCGGCCTCGATCAGGCTCTGGACGATCGGGGAGTTTTTCTCCACGCGATACAGCGTCATACGGATCGAGATGACCTTCGGATCCTTGGCGGCCTCTTTGATGAGTTTTTGCACCGGATCGAAGCTTTCGTAAGGATGAATTAACAAGATATCCTCCTTCTCCATAGCGCTCATAACGGAGGTGTTTTCGTTAAAGGGGGGTAGCGTCTTTGGCAGATACTGAGGATGGGCTAGAAAGGAAAAATCCTTATTAGAGGCGATCTCCCAAAGCCCGTCTAGCGTAAGCGGCACGGCGCATTCATATATATCTTTGTAAAAGATTTTAAGATGAGAATTTAGAAATTCTAAAAGCTCGGCATCGGCATCTTTTTCGATCTGGAGCCGCACAAAAGCCCCCTTGCGGCGCAGTTTAAGCCCCGCTTCTAGGATCATCATAAAATCGTCCGCTTCCTCCTCTTCGATCACGATATCTGCGTTTCGCGTGACGCGGAAGGCTGCGGAGCTGATGAGCTTGTAGCCGGGGAAAATCTCCTCCGCATGGCGTTTTACGATGGTGCCGATCGGCACGTAGGTGTTTTGCGCGACCTGCACGAAGCGCGGGATCACGCGCGGAATTCTAATCATCCCAAAATGTACCGACTCGGGCGCGCCCTCGTCGCAGAGCTTGACTGCGAGGGAGAAGCTGAGATTGTTTAGATGTGGGAAAGGATGGGTCGCATCCACTGCGATCGGGACGATGACGGGCATTATCTGCGAGAAAAAAAATTCGTCCGCTACCGGCTTTAGCTCGGGCTGCAGCTCGTCGTAGCTTTTGATAAAAAGCCCGTTTTTGCAAAGCTCCTTTTGTATGCCGAAATACTGCTGCTCAAGCTCGGTTTGTTCGTTTCTTAAATAGGAGCGGATCGCGCGTAGCTGCTCAAGAGGCGTCATCTCGTCATCGCCGCTGGTTATAACACCGGCGGTGAAAAGCTGCTTCAGACCCGCCACGCGGATCATATAAAATTCGTCTAAATTAGTGCTGTAAATCGCTAGAAATTTTAATTTTTCAATTAGCGGGATATCCTTTTTGCATTGTTCCAGCACGCGAGTATTGAAGCGTAGCCAGCTTAGCTCGCGGTTTATAAAATTATTTTGTGTTTGCATAAAAACTCCTTTTTGAATATTAATTCTAAGATTATAGCCCAATTAAGATTAAATTTTAAAGTCCGAATTTCATGAGCTTGAAAGTGGGGCAATTTAGTATTTAAAATTCTGCCCTAATTCCCTATTTTTCCTAAATCCTTGCACATTTGCGCGTCGCCGTCTTTGCAGCCCAGCTTTAAATACCAATTTGCTCTTTCTCTTCCTCGCTCATATCAAGCACCCATTTGCACGCTTGTTTTATTGCGAGTTAAAAATAGCGCTTTCATTTCAGCCGCTCTAAACGATATAAATTTGAATCAGAAAGCGACGTAAATTTTATCTTTTTACTAACGGCTACACTTTGATTGCGCTCTGCCGCGACCGGCATCATTAAGATCAAAAGCGCCAAAATTGCTGGATAGAATTCTTTAATTATCGCTCTTTGCCCTTCTTTGGATTTGCCATCTTTTACTCCTTAATTGAATTTGCGTTGTATTTATCAGTTATTTCTTCAAATGCTTCTATCGCACACTTTACAGGATCGTGTTCCTCCTCATCTCGTAAGCAGTTTTCTAAAGCTATCTTTAACGCGCAAGATCTTAGTTTAAATAGTTTTTTCTGATCGGTAAATTTTTCACAAGCCGTAGTGTAATTTATAACAGCCTTTTTAATGTTGCCTCTTAAACCTATATCTTGTGTTCCAAGAGCAAAACAAGACTCCGCGATACCCGCTTTGCAAGATTTTTCATAAGGAGTGATAGAAGCCTCACGCATACCAAGCTTAGGACCTAATATATAACCAAGATCCGAGCATCCGATCATATCTCCGCCATCACATTTTTTAGATAAAATTTCTATTAGTTTAGTACACGAGCTATATTTGCCGTTTCCTTTATCGCATTCGTTATAAAGATTTTCCTCTTCAGCCGTAGGCTTACCAGCCATTACGATAGAAGCTAAAAATATCATAGAATAAAATACAAAATTAATTTTCCCCATACAATTTCCTTTCGACACCTTCAAAAATAATTTTACCTTTTTTTATAGGGTTACACTCTTTGTCTTTTAGGCAGGCTTTCAGTTCCTCGATATTTTTGCAAACTATATCTCTATCTTTAAGATCGCTATTACAAACTTTTTCAAGACTTTTAATTGCTGCTTGCATATTACCGTTTAGATATATATCTAGCGTACCCAATATAAAACAGTGATATGTACTATTGGCATCACACAGCTTAATCAGATATTTCGTAGCTTCCTCTATTCGGCGTAATGATCGCAAAAGATCACTCTGTATAGCACATGAGCGCATATCACCGCCATCGCACTCTTTAGATAAAATTTCAACGAGTTTATTGCACGAACTATATTTTCCGTCACCGTAATCGCAGGATTTCAAAAGCGCTCTTTGCTCTTCGCTCCTCAAATCTTCTAACTTTATTAAACCTGTTAAAGACGATTGTGCCGCAGCAGGGATCGATACAAATGCCATTATAAACGTAAATAACGAAATTTTAAGATAGAATTTTTTCATTAGCACTCCTTGTTTTAAGCGGCGATTATATTTAAAAATTTTTAGTTAGCTCTTAAATTTAAGGAGCGCGGCGGCGCGATAAATGCGCCGTAATCCCACCCGCCTGCGCTTAGATCAAATTTTAAAATTTTCCGTCCGTTGCGCACGAAAACTCCATAATCCGTCGTAAAATTTCGCTCGCAACGGGTCTAAGTTGCGCGGGCATAATCCACCGTCCTACTTCCCGTCTAAATTTAAAATTTCACTCGAAATTTCATCTATCGTCGCGTTGAAATCCTCCGCCAGCGCGCGCTTTAACTCCTCTTTCGCCGCCATCATATCGCGCACGATCGCAGCTTCAAACTCCTCTCGGTTCAGCGCCTCGTCGCCCTTGGCAAACGCAAAATCCAGCCCAAACCACGTAGCCACGGCAAATGCAGGCACGCACACCACCGCGCCTGGACCGCACACAAGCCCCGCACTACCGCTTGTCGCGCTGGCGCCCGCCTTGGTAAGGGTCTTCGCGCCCGTCTTAGCCGCGGTTTTAGCGAGGCTTTTGCTTATCAGCTTTGCGCCTAGCACGCCGCCCAGCGCCCCCAGCCCCGTTCCGCTCGCGCGATACGCCTTGCTTTTTAGACTGAAGCTCTGCGTGACGTTGAGATCGATTTTCGCGCCGTATTTTTTGAGCGTAAAATTTAGCGAGCTCTCATAATTTTTGACGTTTGCCGCAGCGATTTTAGCGATATTTTCGCCAAAATCTTTCGGGAAGCTTTCGCTTACGAAGAGCGCAAATTTCTCATTCAGATACGCCCCCGCGTCATCGTCCCACACGCTGTGCCACAGCACCAGATAATCGCTCAAAAACGAGTAATTGAAATCCGCCATTTTCTGCGCGCTGAGCCTCGCGCCCTCGTCGTAAACGGCGTCTATGTAGCTATTCAGCGCGGATGCGGCGTTTGCTTCCGCGGCAAAGCGCGTAGCGTTTAGCTCGCCTCTTAGAACGTCCACCTCTCGCGCGCTTAAGATCAGCCGCTCGCCGCTTTGCAACACGATCTGCACGCTCGTCTCGACCGCGCTTTTAGGATGTGCGCCCTCCGCCCTGCTCGCTGCCGTTCGCGTCTGCGCGGCGCAGATCAAACACAGCGTGATGTATGCAAGCGCAAATATCGTGCCGCTAAAGCGCCCTATTTTGGGCGCGGACGTGGCTCGCGGCATAAAAAGCACGAAGGCGCAAAGATGCAAAATCGCGCAGTAAAAGAGGAAATCTCCCGCGCAGATCAGAAACAAAAGAGCGATTTTTAGCGAGCTAGGGCTCTGCGACAGCGCCAGATCAAACAGCGCGTTTTTGTAAAATTTCAAAGCGTAAATTTCATTTAGCAGAGCGGATCTGAAGTGCGCTTGCGGCGCGGTAGACTTTAAAATTTCAAAAATTTCGGCTACCGATGCGGGGCTGGTCGCGGAATTTTCAGCCAAGATCTGCGCCGTCCTGACGGAGCCCGCTTTAAAATTTGCGGGCGAAGCGGTAGGTTTTTTGGCGGCATCCGGCGCGGGCTTGACGGCATTGCTCGTCCCGGAATTTCGCACAACTATGGCGACGTTATTCGTCGCGGAATTTTTAGCGGCGTTAGCGGCGTTATCCGTCGCTAAATTTCCGACGGGCGCGGAAGCGTCGTTTGCCGCGAAATTTCCCATGGATGCGGCGGTGCGGGCGGGCGGAGTAAAATTTATCGCGGAATTTTGAAAGTGCGCGGTAGTATCTACGCCGTCCGCGAGCCGCAAATAGGCTAAATTTAGAGCGAAATTTACCGCTACGGCAAGCGCGGCTAGCAGCAAAATACTAAGTTTGAGCGATAAAATTCTAGGGTTTTTAATCTCTTTTAGGCTAAGCTTAAGCACCACCAGACGCATCAGAACAAGAGCTGCAGGCAGCGCCGCGAGCGTCACGAATAGCTCCGCGCCGCGCAGATCGGCTATGCCTAGCGCCAAAGTGGCGCTTAAGATAATCGCGCCCGCGCAGGCAAAAACCCCGCTTATCAGCCTGCCTCTAAAAATTTTAATCAAAATTCCGCCGCTGCGAAATAGCGCCGCATTGGCGCGCTGCTTCGCCTCGTAAAAAAAGCTAAATAGCACCCGAAATAGCGCGTAAGCCCAAAACGCCGCCAGCGCGCAAAAGCCCGCGTCGTCCAAATCCTGCGCGTAAAGCGCGAAGCAAAAAACGCTAACGATCAGCGCTAGTCTAAGCGCTATTTCACAGATCCAGCGGCGCGTCGTCGTCATCGAGCCTGTTTGCCTCATTGACCTTTGGAATACCCATTTCTTCGATATTTAGAGGCGGTGCGGGTTTAAATTTTGCCTCATCCTCTTGCGCCTCAAAAGGCGGCTCATCGCCATCGCCTCTTTCAAAATACGCAGCATCTTCTTGCTGCATGTTCTTTGCGCCTTGCGATGCGCCTTTTGCGCCCGGAGATGTGTCTTTTACGCCTTGCGGAGTGCCCGCTAAATTTTTATGCGCGCCCTCTGTTTGAGGCGCGACACCGCCCGCTCTTGCATCATCTAAATTTTGCCTCTTAAATTCTTGCTTTTGCGGTGCATTCTGTGCCGCACGACGCACCTCTGCTAAGCTCTGCTCTGCGCTAAATTTAGGCTCGGCGCCTATCTCATCGCCGTCCATTTCCTCGTCGCTTTCGCCAAAGCTAGGCATCTCATCAAAATCGATATTTACTCCGTGGTTTCGAGCGCTAGCGGAGCGTGTGTTTAAGCTTACGCCGCTATTTTGCGCTTCGTTAAAATTTTGGGCTTCATTAAAATTCTGCGTTAAATTTTGCTGTAAATTCTGCGCTGCATCGGGATTCGGCATATCTAGGCGCGGCGCAGTAGGCTCCTCAAAGCCCTGATCTTGCAGCTGCGAGACGTAGTCGAGATTGTCGTTTTCATTAAAGATCGCGCTCTCGCTGGGCTCGCCGCCGAAGCTCGTATCGACGAAGCGGGTAAATCTGCCCTGAAAGCCCACCTCGATCGTCCTACCCGCCTCGCCCGAGCGGTTTTTGCCGACGATGATTTCGGCTTTTTCCTGATAGTCGTTGCGCCTAAACACGGGCTCGCCCGCGTCCTTGCCCTCGGCCTCCAGCCGCGAAATGCGCTCGCGCTCCATCTGCTCTTTATAAACCTCGTCGCGATAGACGAAAAGTATGATGTCGGCGTCCTGCTCGATCGCGCCGCTTTCGCGCAGATCGCTTAGCATCGGGCGTTTGTTCGAGCGCGCCTCAAGCGAGCGGTTTAGCTGCGATAGCGCGATGATCGGGATGTTTAGCTCGCGCGCCAAAAGCTTGAGCCCGCGCGAAATTTCGGCGATTTGCAGGTGGCGCTCGGAGTAGTTGCTCGTGCTCGTCATAAGTCCGATGTAATCGATCACGCAAAGCTCGATATTGGCGTCCGCGGCTTTGAGTTTGCGCAGCTGGGTGCGGACCTGGTGTATATTCACGTAGCCGCTGTCATAGACGAAAAGCGGCATATTCAGCACCGCGTCGCAGGCGTCGTTGAAGCGCGTCCAGTCGTCGTCGCTGAGCTTGGCGCTCATTATGTCGCTTAGCGGGATCGAGCTAAGCGCGCTTAGTATGCGATACATCAGCTGCACGGAGGGCATCTCGAGCGAGAAAAATACGACGCCCTTGCCGCTTTGCAGAGTTTTCATCATCAAATTTAGCGCAAAAGCGGTCTTTCCCATACCGGGGCGGGCGGCGATTATGATGAGCTCACCCGGTTTCAACCCCTTCGTGCAGTCGTTTAGGAAGCGAAAGCCCGTATCTAGCCCCACGAGCTCCGAGCCTGCGAGCGCCTTTTGGCGCTTCAGCTCCTCTACTACGTCGGCGATGATCTCGTGCGATTTTTTGATGCCGCCGTGGCGCTCCTCATCGACGAGCTCGTAAATTTTGGAGCTAATTTTATCGGCGGTGTCCTTGCTGCGCACGGCTTCGTTTACCATCGAAGGGATCTCGTGCGCGACCTTGATTAGCGAGCGCTTGATCGATTTTTCGCGCAGCTCGAGCGCGTATTTTGGGGCGTCGACCACGCCGCTGGTGGCTACAACCTCGGTAAATGCGCCATCGTCGTAGCGCTCGGCTAGCCATTTTTTAACGAAGCTCGGCGCGATCGGCTCGTTGTGCGAGGAGCACTTGACGATCGCCTCGTAGATGTCGGCGTGCGGCTTGTAGAAAAAATCGCCGACCGAGATTATCTCGCTCAGCTCGCCGTATGCATCCTCATTTTGCAAAAGCGAGCTTAAAATCGCGCGCTCCATATCCAGATCGTATAAATTTGCAGGCACATTCTGCTTCGTTGCCATCGCTTCCCCTCGTTTCGCATTTAAATTCTATAAAATTTCAAGCTCGCTTCCGCAAATCTCTGCGGTGCGATAATTTTAAATTTTATAGAATTGAAATATCGCCTACTAGCAAAATTCTATCGGGCAAAATTTTATAATTTGAGCCGCTTTAAATTTTGCTATCTAAAATTTCATCCTCAGAATTTTCGCCTTTAAAATCCCGTCAGTTTTAAATTTCGCCCTTTGAAATTTTGACTCTTAAAATTTCGCTCGCCTTAAATTTAGATGCAGGACGAAATCCAGCCGGATGAAATTTCGTGGCGTATCGGAATTTCATCCGTCAAGATTCCGCTTTGCGGCACGGAATTCTACCGAGGCAAATCTGCGAGTAAAATTGGCGAGCGCATAGAGCCAACGCCTAAATTTCATAGACAGCATAAAATTCTACCGCTTAAAATTTCGCGCGGTAAATTCTGCTCTATAAAATTTCGCTCCAAATCGCGAGTTTGAAATTTTAAAATGAAATTCCAAGACGAAATTCCAAAGCTACAATTTTAAACTCAAAAATTTCACACGAAATTTCAGCGCTAAAATTCCAAACCGAAATTACAAGCCGTACTCTCAAAGGCTCAAATTTAAAAGCGCTGCCTCGGAATTAAATTTTAAAATTTTACGCCAAGACACGCTGTACCTATGAGCCTAAACGAATCGCGATGAGCCCGAGAGCACCTTAAAATGCCGAGCAAACTATAACTAGCCAAGCGCGCCAAAATTCAGAGCCGAGCCGCCCAA
>NZ_CALIBF010000091.1 GCF_938045465.1 uncultured Campylobacter sp. | reverse complement strand
ACAAAAAACATACTATTATAAGCTGTATATCGGAAGAGAAGTGGATCCATTCTTGTTAAATTATGTAGGTAAACATAGTTTTGATTTTAATTTCGAAAAAGCTCAAGAAGCGTTGAAATATTTTATTGGAGAACATGATTTTTCATCATTTTGTTCGAAAAATTCTAGCGTTGAGGATAAGGTTAGAACGATATATAGTTTAACTATGGAGAAAGATCTGATTAATCCTAATATTGTAAACTTTGAAATTACTGGGAATGGATTCTTATATAATATGGTTAGAATAATTATCGGAACTATACAAAATGTGGCTACCGGTAAATATGAAGCTGATTACATTAAAGAAATATTAGAAAAAAAAGAACGCCAATTCGCAGGACCTAAAGCTGATGCAGCAGGATTGTACCTTAAAGAAGTGGTTTATGATGATGATAAAATAAATAAATTTATAAAAGATAACGATATAGAGATAGTTCATTCTCATGGCAAAGGTGCGGGCATCTATTCGCGGATGCTTAAAATTTTAAATCCAAGGCTAAAGATAGTCCATACTTTACACGGCGTTCATATTGGAGAATACGGCTTTTTGAAAAAGAGCGCATATATTTTTTTGGAGCGGTTTTTAACGCTATTTACCGATAAATTTATAAATGTTTCAAATAGCGAAAATAGCCTTTGTTTAAAGCTTAGACTATTTAAAAAAAGTAAGTGCGAAGTCGTATATAACGGCATAAAAGCTCTTTTAAAAGATGATCATGCCAAGATAAAATTTAATCTATCGGGAAAAAGGGTAGTTACGACTATTTCGAGATTTGATTATGCAAAAAATATGTCTTTGGCGTACGAGATAGCTCAAAATTTTAAAGATAACTCAAAGATCGTTTTTTTGTGGCTCGGAGACGGCGACGATAGGGCAAAATTTGAATCTATGGCGCAAAAAGACGGCGTAAATATAATCTTTACGGGCTTTACCGACGAAGTGCCCGCGTATCTATCCGCTACGGACATCTACCTGTCTACATCCAGGTGGGAGGGGCTGCCTTATGCGCTCATAGAGGCGCAGTCACTCGGCATCCCGATAGTAGCGACAAACGTCGTGGGAAATAACGAAGTCGTAGAAAACGACAAAAGCGGATTTTTGTTTGAGGACGCACAGCAGGCGTGTCGGGATATAGAAATTTTATTAAACGATGAGAAAATATACGGTAAAATGCGAGGCGAAGCATTGCTAAATTTTAAAGATAAATTTAATATCGGCGCTATGATTCGTAAAGTGGAAAAAATTTACGAGCAGATATTTGAAAATAGATCAACTAGGGAGCCGCAATGAAAAAAGCCCTTATCCACGACTGGTTTAGCACCTATGCGGGCGCGGAGAAATGCGTCGAGAGTTTTACCGATATCTGGGATGATTTTGAAATTTACAGCCTCATCGACTTTTTGAAGGGTACCGACCGAGATAAAATTTTAAAAGGCAAGCGTGCCCATACGAGCTTTATTCAGAAGCTACCCTTTGCGAAGGACAAATACCGCAACTACCTGCCGCTATTTCCGCTCGCGATCGAGCAGTTTGATCTAAGCGGCTACGACGTCGTGCTGTCTAGCTCGCATGCCGTCGCAAAGGGGGTGCTGACGCACTCAAATCAACTTCACATTGCCTATGTGCACACGCCGATCCGCTACGCATGGGATCTGTATCATCAGTACTTGCGCGAAAGCGGGCTAGATCGCGGTTTAAAGGGCATGTTGGCGAAGTATTTTTTGCATAAAATTAGGCTTTGGGACGCGAGCACCGCAAATCGCGTGGATCACTATGTCGCAAACAGCCGCTACATCGCGCGCCGTATCAAAAAAACATACGGCAAGCCCAGCGACGTCATCTATCCGCCCGTCAATGTGGATAAATTTACGCTGCGCGAAACCAAAGAGGAATTTTACCTCACTGCCTCGCGCATGGTGCCGTATAAAAAGATCGATCTCATCGTCGAGGCATTTTCGCAGACGGATAAAAAGCTGCTCGTTATCGGCGATGGTCCCGATATGGCAAAAATAAAATCAAAAGCGGGCAAAAATGTCGAACTTTTGGGCTTCGCAGATGATGAAACGATGGCGGATCTTATGGGGCGGGCTAAGGCATTTGTTTTTGCCGCAGAGGAGGACTTCGGCATTACGCCGGTGGAGGCGCAGGCATGCGGCACGCCGGTGATCTGCTTTGGTCGCGGCGGCGCTCGCGAGACGGTGCTTGATGGCGAGAGCGGGCTGTATTTTATGGAGCAAAACACAAAGGAGCTGCTCGCCGCCGTAGCAAAATTTGAGCAAAATTATGATAAATTTGAGCCTGTAAAAATTAGAGAAAATTCTTTAAAATTTTCGCGCGCGCGCTTTGAGGCCGAGATCAAAAGCTACGTCGAGAAAAAATATGAGGAATTTAAGGACGGCCTAAATGACTAATATAATCCTAAGCGGCGGCAGCGGCACGAGGCTGTGGCCCATCAGCCGCACGCTTATGCCAAAGCAGTTTGTGCGCCTCTTTGACGATCGCTCGCTTTTTATGATGAGCTACGAGCGAAACTCCCCGCTATGCGAGCGTACGCTCGTCGTCTCAAACGAGCAGCAGTATTTTTTGGCGCTCGATCAGCTTGAGGTTTTAGGCGCGCGCGGCGCAAAATTTCTACTCGAGCCTGTCGGCAGAAATACGGCTCCTGCGATCGCGCTTGCGTGTTTGAGCTTAAAGGCCGAGGAGATTGTTTTTGTAACGCCGAGCGATCATCTAATTAGAGATGAGGCGGCGTATAAAAACAGCGTCTTGCGTGCACGCGAGCTTGCGAAACAGGGGTTTTTGGTGACGTTCGGCATCAAGCCCGCGGAAGCAAATACGGGCTACGGCTATATCGAAGCAAGCGGCGAGGACGTGTTGAAATTCCACGAAAAGCCTGAGCTTGCGGCAGCGCAAAGCTACATAGCGGCGGGGAATTTTTACTGGAACAGCGGCATGTTTATGTTTAAAGCGGGCGTATTTTTAAGTGAGTTAAAGGCGCACAGCCTCGAAATTTACGAAGCCTGCGTTCGTGCACAAGAAAATTCTAACGCGGAAAATCCGATTAGAATTAAACTAGGCGATATGCAAGAGATCCCCGCAGATAGCATTGATTACGCAGTTATGGAGCGCACGAGTCTTGCTAAGGTCGTGCCCGCAGACATCGGCTGGAGCGATCTGGGAAGCTTCGATAGCCTTGACGCCGAACTACCTAAAGACGCGAACGGCAACACTGCAAGCGAGCAAAATATTACTCTAAATTCTAAAAACAATCTTATCATCGGCTCGGACCGCACGATAGCCACCATAGACGTCGAGGATCTCGCTATCGTCGATACCAAGGACGCCCTGCTCGTATGCAAAAAAGGCTCTACCCAAAAGGTAAAGCAGGTGGTGGAGCGGCTAAAGGATAGCGATCTAGCGCGCGTGCATGTAACGACGCACCGCCCGTGGAGCAGTTACACGGTATTCGAAGATGAGCGCGGTTACAAGATCAAGCGCATCGTCATTAAACCCGGCAAGCGGCTATCGCTTCAGAAGCACTACCATCGCAACGAGCACTGGATCGTCGTTAGCGACACTGCGACTGTGACCGTGGGCGAGCGGAATTTCTTGCTGCGCGAGAATGAATCGACGTTCATTAGGATGGGCGAGGTTCATCGCCTCGCAAACGAGGGCAAAATCCCCGTCGTGCTAATCGAGGCTCAAGTCGGCAGCTACACCGGCGAGGATGATATCGTGCGCCTGCAAGATGATTTTAATAGGAGTTAGGATGAAAAGGCAACTCTGCGTTTTGATAATCTTGGCGGTCGATATTTTTGGCATCTGGCTTTGCTTTGGGCTTGCTGTGGTGCTTAAAAATTTGCTCTACGGCGATAGCTTGCTGCTAGACATCGGCAGGTATCAGGGCTTCGCGCCGTCCTATGTCATAATGATATTTCTATTTTTTTATCAAGGGATCTATTCGAGGCGATATGATTTTTGGCATGAGAGTAGAATTTTAGTAAAAAGCTGCTTCTTGGGGCTTTTGCTCAGCCTAGCGTTACTTGCTTTAATCAAAGTCAATTACGAATTTTCGCGCGCCAGTTTTATTTTGAGTTTTGCCTTTATGGCGGTGGTTTTGCCCCTTTGTAAGCTCATAACGAAAAGGAAGCTTTTTAAATTTGGATTATGGCAGAAGAGGGCGAAAATTTTAGGCGAGGGCGAGGAGTTTGAAAGTGCTGTTTTAGGAAGCACATATCTTGGGTATGTAAGAGCGCTAGGCAACGATTACGACGTGTTGTTTATCGGCGGAAGCAGGCTTGGGGCGAAAGCCTTGAACGAGCTTATCGAGCATAATATCAGAAAGAACAAAGAAATTTTATTCACCCCCGTACTGCGCTCATACGACTTTACGCAGACGGATATTTACAGCGTTTTTGCCTCGCGCACCAGCCTCTTTGCGATACGAAATTCTTTGAAAAGCCCTTTAAATTTAGCTCTTAAACGCGGACTTGATTTGGCGCTAATTTTCTTAGCGCTTCCTCTGCTGGTGCCGATTTTTGGCATAATCGCGCTGATGATGAAGCTAAAAGAGCCCGCAGGGAGTATATTTTTTTCGCATCAAAGAATGGGATTTGGCGGCAAGCCGTTTGGATGCCTGAAATTCCGCTCGATGAGAGAGAATGGGGATGAAATTTTAGCTCAGTATCTAAAGCAAAATCCGCAAGAGGTGGAGTATTTTGAAAAGTATCACAAATACGAGCACGATCCGCGCATCACGAAGCTGGGCGATTTTTTGCGCAAAAGCTCGCTCGATGAGCTTCCGCAGCTGATCAACGTCCTAAAGGGCGAAATGAGCATCGTAGGCCCTCGCCCGTGCGCGCAATACGAGCGCAAAGATATGGGCGAATACGCTGATCTCATACTCGCCGTCAAGCCCGGTATCACGGGGCTTTGGCAGGTGAGCGGGCGCAGCGATGTGGATTTTGCGACCAGGGCGGGCATGGATGCGTGGTATATGAAAAACTGGTCGATCTGGAACGATATCGTGATAATCATAAAAACCTTTAAGGTGGTCCTTGTTCGCGAGGGCGCAATTTAAATTTTAATTTGGAGAAGAAATATGCAACAGAATTATTGTAAAGATGATGAGATCGATTTGCTAGATTTGGCAAAAAAGATATGGAAATATAAAAAGCAAATTTGTATAGTAACTTGTGGATTTATTGCGATTGGGCTTTTGTACATTCTATTTGCTACTCCGTGGTATAAAGCAACGGCGGCGGTAGAAACCGCCTATTATAATAATGAAACTGGTATGCCACAGTATATAACCGAAAGATCCGTTCGGATGCATGAGCTTAGAGTAAAATATATTGATGGACT
>NZ_CALIBF010000090.1 GCF_938045465.1 uncultured Campylobacter sp. | reverse complement strand
CTGCAACCAAGATCCAATATGCTATTTATATTCGGTTGTATAGAAGATATAATCCTTGTTTCATTATTCCAGTATCTATCTTTTTTAAAAGTTACGTCATATGAGCTTATGTTTTTATCTCCTAGACTATCATATAGCAGCCTAAGATCATAATCGTGCTCGTTTATATCAAAAAAATAGCACTTACAACTATCGCAAAAATACAACATATAGTCCAAACTGTTGTATATACTTCGCATTTTTTTTAGCGAAGCGACATCGTTTGCTTTACAAAATTTACATTGCATCTAAAACCCTTTTTGTTTTATCATATAGATCATCTAAATTTCTATTCTTAAACAAAATCGTTCCTGTCGGTCTATCGCATACATCGCTTGCTATCGCAGGACATCCAAAATATAAGGCTTCTGCAATACTAACACCATACCCATCGGTATTCGTAGGTCTTATCATTAGACTAGCCTTTTTAAATATAGGCCAAAGCTCTTTTTGCCCAGTCAGAAAATAAAAATTTTCCTCTAAATTTAACTCTTTTATACGCAGATGCATTTTATCTATATACTCCGTATTAACCTTTTCGTTTGCTAGCGCAAAAATAAACCCTAAATTTGGATAGACATTTTTTAGCTTGGCCGTGAGTTCTATACACATATCAAGTCCGTATAAATCAGTATTTTTATAAAAAGATATTTGAAATGCATTTGCCGTTATTATCTGCGTTTTACTTTTTATAAAATCGTAAAAAGAGCTAGGGTAGGTAGCTAAAATTTTATCTTCCTCCTCTAACGGTGGCGGCAAGAAAGCATGCTCGATTATAATGCTTTTTGGAATATGCAAATCCCTACTTTTGTAATCGTCTAAAATATGTTTATTAACTACCACCAAAACATCTATGCAATTAAAAAAGGCTCTATAAATCAACGCCTTAAATTTAGAGGACTCTTCAAACAACCTTGGATTATGGCTAGTGGTAATTAAATCAAAATTTTTAAAAAGTCTAGTAATCATAAGCACAAAAACTATCGTCATACTAAACGAGTGGATATTTACGGCTCGAAATTTTGTCCTGCACAATACCGCAAATAAATCGATATATTTTTTAAAACCATTTTTGGATACATCAAATACTTGCGAATTATCTAGCGATTTACTAAGTCTATAAATATAAACCGACACTCCGCCAAGAGGAGGCGGATACGGTCCGATTATTAAAATTTTATCGTATTTTTTAAGCCTATCTTGCACTAACGAACTCATATCAAAAACGAAATCTCCGTCGTCTGCACCATATCCCAAAGCTCTATCGGCCAGCTTTTGCCTTTTTTTAGAGCCCCAAATAGCACCTCGAGCTCTTCGAGCTGACCTTTTTGGCTTGCGTTTGTTGAAATTTCTTTCACCCCCACTCCGTATCCTTTTAGGCTTTTGTAATCATCCAAAATAATGCTCTTGCCGTCAAAGTGGATCTCCATAAATTCCTTGCTTAGCTCCTTGCTGCCATTTGCGAAATACTCGATATTTGCCACCGAGCCATCTTTGTATTTTAATACGATAGATTTATTATCCTCGGCGCTATATTTTTCATTACTCGGCGTGATCGCCTGCGAAAATACGCTCTGTATCTCGCTGCCCGTTAGCGCCGTCATCAGATCTATTATGTGGCACGCTTCGCCCACCATTCTACCGCCGTTTTCATGCACCCAGTGATCCATCGGTATATAGCCCGCGTTCATTCTATATCTGATTATCATCGGATTTATTCTAGCGCTCGTGTGCTTTTTTATTTCCTGTGCGTAAGCGCTAAATCGCCTATTAAATCCCACGAATAAAACGGGCTTGTCGCCATCTCTTTCGTAAAATTTCTTTATCTTTTCAAGCTCCTCTTTGTTTGTCGCAAGCGGCTTTTCTACAAATATATTTTTGCCTGCCTCAAGCGCCTTTAAAGTAAGCTCCGCATGGCTATCGTGTCTTGTAGAGATGATCACCAGATCAACGTTTTTGTCGTTTAAAATATCGTCTAAATTTGAAGTAGCGTAGTTCGCTCCGTATTGCTGCGCCACCGCCTTTGCCTTATGTCCGCTTCGGTTCATGATCGCGTAAATTTTATACTTATCCGTAAGCTTTGAGATATTAGGCAGGTGCATACCGGTAGCAAATCCACCGACTCCGACGAACGCGACGTTTATCACGTCCCTGTTTACTGGCGCGGAGCTTATGATGATTTTTTTATCGTGATTTAGATAGCTATCAAGCTCGGCTAAATTTGCCTCGCCGTAGTCGAGCAAAACCATAAGCGGCTTATTCTGCGAAGTCTGCAGCGACTCAAACGCCTCCGTTACCTGCTCGATAGGATATTTTGCGTCTATGAGCTTATCCAGCTTTATCAAATTTTCATTTACCAGCCTTAGATACTCGCTCATATTTCGATTTTCAGTCCATCTTACGTAGCTAAACGGATAATCAAGCCCCTGCTCTTCGTAGCTCTTGTCGTAGCGACCGGGACCGTAGGAAGTGGAGATGAGAAAATCAAGCTCCTTTTTATACATATCCTCTCTATTGATCTGCATACCGGCAACGCCCACGAGCACCACTCTGCCCTTTTTCTTGCACATCTGAAAGCTTTGAGATAGCGGCTCGCTGCTGCTCGTAGCGGCGGTAAATAGCACGCCGTCAGCGCCGTATCCGCCGCTCCAAGATGAAACGACATCTAGCAAATTTTCCTTTGACGGGTTTATGACGAGCTCGGCGCCATATTCCTTTGCTATCTGCAAACGCCTATCGTCAAAATCGCTAACCGCAACCCTGACGCCTGAAATTTTAAGCATCTGCACCGCAAGAAGCCCTAAGATCCCTGCACCGACCACTACGCAGGTCTCGCCGAGCCTTAGATCAATCCGCCTAACGCCCTGCATCGCTATGCCGCCGAGCGTCACGGTGCAAGCTCGCTCAAAGTCCATATCCTGCGGCATTTTCATAACTAAATTTTTAGGCACGTCTACGTATTCTGCGTGGTTTGCAAGCCCTGCGCCGGCTGCGGCGACGCGCTCACCGATCTCAAAATTTGAAACACCCTCTCCGACTGCTATGACGACGCCGCTAAGCGAATAACCGGTCGGGCTTCCGCTATCAAGCTTGCCCTTTACCTTCGCATAGACGCTGGCTATGCCGTCGGATTTCACCATATTGATGACTTTTTTTACGTTCTCCGGCTGCTCCAAAGCCCTTCTGATCAGACTCTTGCCGCTATTTGATACGCCGCTTATCTCGGTGCCCGCCGATATGCAGCTATTTACTACTTTTATAAGAACGCATCCCCTTGAAACGCTTGGAGCAGGGATCTGCTCTGCTAAAACCTTGCCTTTTTTAACTATTGCTTGTATCATTTTGCAACCTTTATTTGTTTTAATTTCAATGCCGGCTTTTCTATAAAATTCCAAGAAACGCAAGCTACCGCGAGCGTCGCGGCTACCACTATGAAATATAGCCATAAAGAGCTGCCAAAGCCCAGACTAATTAAAATTTGAACTATCAGCATATGATAAAGATATGTACTATAAGAGAGATCGGTGCTTCTGGCCATCTTTAAATTTGTGTAGGAAAAAGCCATGCTAAAGATCACTAACGCCAAAAGGAAAATTTGAAATACAGTAGAAATTTCCAAGCCTCTCTTATAATCTCCAAGCCCGTTTCCAAACTCTATAGCCGCAAAATAAAATATCAAATAGAGCGCAATATAATATAAGCCGTAGCCTACGAGATATTTTTTTATATCCAGCCAATAAAGCCTCATGACCATGCCGATGATAAATATCCACAAAAACGGCAAGCATATCAGCTCAAGAAGCTTATTTAAATTTGAAGCGGAGTAAAAATTTTCATCGGCGATTGCTGGAATTATCATTGATGTAAAAAATAGGAAAACTAACAATAAATTTCTTATTATCACCTTTCTAATACGCAAAATAAATGGAAGGACGATATAAAACG
>NZ_CALIBF010000089.1 GCF_938045465.1 uncultured Campylobacter sp. | reverse complement strand
CTGGCGCTGACCTACGCCAAAACGGACGCCGCGCGCGGCTACGCCCTGCTCATAGACGGCAGCGAGCTGAGCGCAAGCCCGTTTGAGAGTAAGGATGCCGCCCGCGAGTATTTTGTGTAAAATCTAAACCGCCATCCAGGTTGTATTTGATAGGCGTAAAAACGACAATGCTTGAAGCGAGCCTAAAATGCGGCTGGCACAGGGCTAAATTTTACCGCCGCGAGCGCTAAATTTAAAGGCAAAAGCGAGCAAATTTTATAGGCTCAAGGAGCGTTTATGGAGTATTTCAAACCGTTTTTCGTAAAGATCCCAGGCCGCGCCAGAGATGACGATCACGCGAGCGCGCATGAGCAGATCATCGCGCCGCTACTGCAAAATGCGCTCGCCGCCTACGTCTATAACGGGCGCAAAGATAGTATCGTGGGGGGCCTTCGGTAGCGTGGAGCACCCGTTAAATTTGAGCGACTTTAGTTTTCTCGTGCGCGAGCGGGGTAAATTTCGCCTCGATCTCTCGCGAGAATGCGTAAACGGCGCTGAGATATTTTGGAACGCCTGCAGCTTTAGGCGCGGCTCGGTTATTATTTTGCTCGAGGGAAAGTTTGATCCTACACCTATTTTGCGTCGCTGTGCCGAGATAAGCATAGACGATACGCCAAATATGGGAAACAGCCCAGCGGCGACCAAGCTTGCTAAGCGCGCGATGAGCGAGGGGTGGATTGCCGTGCTTTTTAGCGCATCAAATGGGATAGAGTGGATGGATATCTACGCTCCTGAGGCGGTGCGGGATAAAATTTTAAAACTTGCGGATGAGATAAACGGGGATGAAATTTAAAATTTAAAAGCCGAGCTCTGCATTAAATTTCACGCAAGATAGGCATTATGCGCCCCTGTGCGCGCAGACAAAAGCAGAGGTCGCAAAAATACATATCGCACCTATCGCCCTCTGCGCCTTGCCAAAAGATAAAACAAAATGATCGCTGCCAAAACCGCCGCGATTGCGGCGTAAATTTTACCCATGCCGCCGTAGCTTTTGGAGCCGTCGCTTAAATACAGGTTTATTACCGCGCCGTTGTCTGTCGAAATTTCAAGCTTCGCGCCCTTTGCGCCGTTTAACTTTACTCGCAGCATATTCGCTGCGGGGCTTGAAATCTCGGGCTTATCCATAAAAGAGTAGCTGGTTTTGTAGCTTTTCATCAAATCGTTGCAGTCTTTGGGGGCTACGAATATATCGTAAAACGCGCCGTTTTTCACGCTCAGATTTTCTCCGCCTTGCACGACGAAGTATCTAAATTTAGGCGCTTGCGTGATAAACTCCCACCGTAGCGTCTTTTGCTTGCCGCCCTGCTCGTAATTAAACTCCGCGCCGTATTTGGCGTCAAATTTAAAAACCTCTCTGCTGAAAAGCACGAACTGCCTATCGCTTAAAATGGCGTTAGGATCGGAGTTTTTGTCTAAAATTTTAACGTTTTGAAGCTCCCTGCCGCCTTCGTAAATTTTAAAACTTTTCATCGCTACGGGCGGTCCCTCGGCATTAAACTCCACGCTTACGGGATTTGCGGTGATTTTGCACTCGGGCATGGGGTCTGGAATTTCATTGCTGAAAAACGCAAGCGCGGGCTCGTCGTTCGGGTAATAGACATAGGGGCGCGAGTTTAGCGCAGTGGCGCCTTTGAACTTATCCTCCCTCATCCGTAGCGTTTCATTTTTGCACATCCCCAGTAGAAATTTGCCGCTTCCTTCGTCGTTTAAATTCCGCGAGCAAAAGGCGTTGAGGCGCGAATTTCCCATCTCAAAAACGTAGCTGCTTTTTTTGCCGTGCTCAAAATAGCCGATGCCGATCTCATCCGAGGCAAAATCCAAAAATGCAAATCTATGGTAAATTGCGCTTAAAAGCCCGTCGATCGCGCTTTTTAGATCGCTTGAGTTATAGGATAAATTTTCCCTCACGACGGCATTATAGCCTGCGTAAAAAGCGCGCTTTGACGGATTTTCGCCCGTGAAATTCGGCTTGCCAGGGCTCTCGTCGTGCGACATCGCCTCGTTTGCGACGACATATTTTGCGTGATTAAGCGCGGAGGTGTTTAAAATTTCATTCTGCGAAAGCTGATTTAGCCCCGATTTTGCGCGCACATTGTTGATGTAGCTTAGCGGATCGTCGTAAAAGGAAAAGCCGCTCATCGCAACGAGCGGCTGTTTTAAATTTGAAGGGGTGTTTTCGCATGCGGCAAAAAGCGCGCAGATCGCCCCGAGGCCCAGGAGCCTAAGCCGTAGGGCCCGCTTTGGCAAACTCAACCCCCTCTTTTACGTCCTCGTAGCGTTTGAAATTCTCCTCAAACATCTTTGCGAGCTTATCGCGCGTGATTTTATATTCCGCCGGGTGCGTCCACGTATTGATCGGATTTAGCAGCTTCGTCTCGACGCCTGCGAGCTCTTTTGGGATCGCTAGGTTAAATTTCTCGAAATTTTCAAATTCGCACTTTTTGATGCTGCCATCCAGGATCGCGTTTATGCACGCGCGCGTAGCTTTGATGCTCATTCGCTTGCCCACGCCGTACGCGCCGCCGCTCCAGCCAGTATTCACGAGATAGACGCTGACGTTGTGCTTGTCGATCTTTTCGCCCAGCAGCTTAGCGTAAACGGTCGGATGCAGCGGCATAAACGGCTCGCCGAAGCACGCGCTAAAGGTCGCCACGGGCTCGGTGATACCGCGCTCGGTGCCTGCGACTTTGGCCGTATAGCCGCTTAGGAAATAATACATCGCCTGCTCTTTGGTTAGTTTTGCGACCGGCGGCAAAACGCCGAATGCGTCGGCGGTTAGGAAGATGATATTTTTCGGATGGCCGCCAGCAGAGCTTGGCTCGTAGTTGTCGATATGATAGATCGGATAGCTGACGCGGGTGTTTTCGGTCTTGCTGCCGTCTTTGTAGTCCACGACGCCAGCCTCATTGGCGACCACGTTTTCAAGTAGCGCGTCGCGTTTGATCGCCGCGTAAATTTCAGGCTCGCTGCTCGGATCTAAATTTATGCACTTCGCGTAGCAGCCGCCCTCGAAGTTAAATATCCCCTCATCGTCCCAGCCGTGCTCGTCGTCGCCGATTAGCTTGCGGTTTGGATCGGTCGAGAGCGTCGTTTTGCCCGTGCCGCTTAGGCCGAAAAATAATGCCGTGTCGCCCTCTTTGCCCACGTTTGCTGAACAGTGCATCGACATCTTGCCCGCAAGCGGCAACCAGTAGTTCATCATCGAGAAAATGCCCTTTTTCATCTCGCCGCCGTACCACGTGCCGCCGATAACGGCGACGTTTTCCTCGACGTTAAAGATAACGAAAACGTCGGAGTGCAGCCCGTCGCTCGCGTAATCTTCGTTTTTGCATTTGCACGCGTTATAAACGACGAAATCAGGATGAAATTCCGCTAGCTCGCTCTTGCTTGGGCGGATGAACATATTTTTTACAAAATGCGCCTGCCACGCGACTTCGGTTACGAAGCGCACGTTTTTACGGCTGGATTTACTAGCGCCGCAAAACGCGTCTTGGATAAAGATCTCTTTGCCGCTTAGCTGGGCTTTGGCTTTGGCTAAAAGCTTATCGAAAAGCTCTTTTGAGATAGGCTGATTTACCTTTCCCCAGGCGATGTATTTTTGGCTCGGGTCCTGCTTTACGAAGTATTTATCCTTGGGGCTGCGGCCCGTAAAGATGCCGGTATCGACCATAAAAGTGCCGTTGCTTGATATGCGCCCCTCGCCTCTTGTCTTTTCAAGCTCAAAAAGCTCGTCGTAGCTTAGGTTGTGATTGATTTTTTTGATATTTTTAAGACCTAGTTTATCCAGATCGTTCGGAGTTGTCATTTTGCGTCCTTTTTAAATTAAATTTTGATAAATGATTGCGCTATTATAGCTTAAAATTTAGGTGAGCTCGCTTAAGCACCAAGGATAGCCCTCATCAAATTTAGGCGGGAGCGCCGCCTAAATTTTAGAGCTTATCTTAAAATCGCAAGCACTTGATCGGCATCGACCGTATCGCCCTGGGCGACTAAAATTTTATCGATTACGCCATCACGTGGGCTTTCGATATTTATCTCCATCTTCATCGCTTCAAGAACGATGACATTCTGCCCCGCCTTAACAGCGTCGCCTTCCTTTATTAAAATTTTAAATACGTTGCTAGGAAGCGTCGCTTTTATATCGTTATCGTCCGTACCACTTCGCGCGTTAGCAGTGGGCTGCTCGCCGGCAGAGCGTTGCGGCTGCGGCTTTGCGGGCGCTGAGGTATCGAAGCTGACGTCGTATCGATCGCCGTTTACGAGCACGTTTTGTCCGGCAAATTCTACGTTGTAAATTTTGCCGTTAATCTTAACGTCAAATTTGCCGTTTTTAGAAATACCGCTTTGATGGCTTGCGGCGGGTGCTACGTCCTCTTTTTTGCGGCTCATCACCTTGCCCTCGCCTTTTAAAAACGCGATGCCCTTTTCTTTGCACGCAAGCGCGATAAATACGTTCTCCTCACTAGGCTCGATGCCCTGTTCGCGTAGAATCTTCTGCGCATACGCGACGCTCTTGCTCTCGTCGGCATCGGCGATATCTACGGCGTGTTTGGTCGTAGGCTCTAAGCCCAGCTGCTCCGCCGCCATTTTAATCACGCCCTCGTCGGGTTTAACGGGCGTTTTGCCGAAATAGCCTAGCACCATCTTGCCGTAGCCCTCGGCGATCTTTTTCCACGGACCAAACATTACGTTGTTAAACGCTTGCTGGAAATAAAACTGGCTAACCGGCGTTACGCTCGTGCCGAAGCCGCCCTTTTCGACGACCTCGCGCATAGCCTTGATGACTGCTGGGAATTTGTCTAAAATTTTATTATCGCGCATCATCTGAGTATTTGCGGTAAGCGCGCCTCCGGGCATCGGCGAAAACGGAATTAGCGGGCTTACCTGCGTGGCCTCGGGCGGCATGAAGTAATCCTTCAAGCACTCGCCCAAAACCTCTTCGTATTTTAAAATTTTCTCTGCATCTAGCCCCAGGTCGAAATTTTGCCCCTTCGTCGCGTGCAGCAACGTAAGAATGTCCGGCTGGCTAGTGCCGCCGCTTACGGGATGCGCGGCAAGGTCGATGCCGTCTACGCCCGCAACGAGCGCAGCCTGATAGCATGCGACGCTAACGCCCGCCGTCTCGTGAGTGTGCAGGCGGATATGCACGCCGTCGCCTAAAATTTTACGCGCGCGCTTGATCGTCTCATAGACCTTCTGCGGGCTGCTGGTGCCGCTTGCGTCTTTGAAGCAGACGCTGTCAAACGGGATCTGCGCGTCTAAAATTTGACGCAGAATCCTCTCGTAAAACGCCGCATCGTGCGCACCGCTACATCCAGGCGGTAGATCCATCATCGTAACCACGACTTCGTGTTTAAGGCCGTGGCGATGTATGCACTCGCCGCTAAATTTTAAATTTTCCACGTCGTTTAACGCGTCGAAATTTCGAATCGTCGTCGTGCCGTGCTTGGCAAAAAGCTTGGCGTGCAGATCGATTATCTCGCGGCTGCCTGTATCGAGCGTGACGGTATTTACGCCGCGGCTAAGAGTTTGCAGGTTCGCCTCAGGTCCCACGATGCTTCTAAATTTATCCATCATCTCAAAGGCGTCTTCGTTTAGGTAAAAATATAGGCTCTGAAACCGCGCGCCGCCGCCGAACTCAAAATGCGTGATACCCGCGTCTTTTGCCGCGCTAACGGCGGGCAGGAAATCCTCCATCGCCACGCGCGCGCCGAAAACCGACTGAAATCCGTCGCGAAAGGTCGTATCCATAACATCGATAAGCTTTTTAGCCATTTCTAGCTCCTAGGTTAAATTTAGCGTGAATTTTAATATTTCTAGCCTAAAAAAGCTTTTAAACCAAAAACCCCCGGAAAGATTGCGAGTGTTAATAGCACTAGAATTTGCAATAAAATAAAAGGTAGCACGCCCTTGTAAATATCCGTGGTATGGATTTGCGGCGGCGTCACGCCCTTTAAGAAAAATATCGAAAACCCAAATGGCGGCGTCATAAACGACGTTTGTAAATTTACAGCGATTAAGATCGCAAACCACACGGGATTGATATGCAAAGACTCTACTATCGGCAAAAGTATCGGTAAAATGATATATGAAATTTCGACATAATCGAGAAAAAACCCAAGCACTATGATAACTACCATCGTAAGCGCGATAAATCCCCATGCTTGACCGGGAAGATTCTCCATAAAATTTTTTACGACCTCATCTCCGCCCGTGTAAGAAAAAATCATCGAAAATGCCGTGGCGCCCATCAAAATCATAAAAACCATGCCCGAAATTTTAGCGGTATTTTTTAGCGCGTCATAGATCAGCCTAAACGAAAACGTGCGGTACAAAACAGCTAGCGCTATCGCACCCAAGCAGCCTACCGACGAGCTCTCCGTAGGCGTAGCGATGCCCGCAAAAATAGATCCCAAGACGAGCAAAATCAGCACGAGCACCGGCACGACGTTTTTAAGCGCGATAAAAATTTGCTTTGATTTGCTAAGCCCCTCTAGCGGCGGAACAGGCGGCGCATAATCTTTGCAAATATATGAAATAATCGCAATATAAATCACGTAAAAACCCACTAGCACGAGCCCAGGAATAACTGCTGCGGAGAAAAGATCACCTACCGAAACCGAAAGTATATCGCCTAAAATAATCAGCACGATCGAGGGCGGAATAATCTGCCCAAGCGTGCCCGCAGCAGCGATAGTGCCGGTAGCTAGAGGCTTATCGTAGCCGTATTTCATCATCACGGGCAAGCTGATGACGCCCATAGCGATGACAGTCGCGCCCACGATGCCCGTCGTAGCCGCAAGTAACGCGCCCACCAAAACAGTGCTGATCGCCACGCCGCCTCGTACGCCGCCGAATAAAAATGCCATCGACTCTAATAAGCGCTCCGCAAGGCGAGTCTTTTGCAAAATCATACCCATTAAAATAAAAAGCGGCACCGAAATTAGCAGCTGATTTTCCATAATCGAGTAAATTCTATTAGGCATCAGTGAGAAAAACTGCCTGCTCATATCCTCGAAAGCTTCAGTTAAAATTTCAAAGCCCTGCGCGTAATCCCATGCCTCACTAAGTCCGTAGATAAAGCCGAAAATCACCGCCACGGCGCCGAACGTAAACGCAACGGGAAATCCCAGTAACAGCATAAAAAGCGCTGCCGCAAACATCACTATGCCTATCATAGCTCGCCACCTTTTATCTTGCCGTGGCAAAATTCCGCCCAAGCGCGAAAAGCGTAAAATTTATAGAATTTTAAATTTAAGCTCATTCTGCCCTCACACACTCTGTGCGCCCGAAGAATTCCCACTAAGAAATTTCGAGCCTTTGTTTTCCCTAACATCAAGCAGGGCGTTAATATTTTTAATCAAAAATCCAAATGCGTAGATAAATAAAAACGCGTAACTAAGCGTGATTGCGGACTTGATGATCCAAAGATGCTGCATACCGCCGGGATTGGCGCTGGCCTCATGGCTCGTATAAGCCTCGCTCACATAATCGATCGAAAAAAACGCCACGAGCGCCACGAAAGGCAAAATGAAGAATATCGTACCTAAGATATTTATGAGCGCTTTTGCAGTGGAGCTAAATTTTTCGTAAAAAATATCCACGCGAACGTGGGCATTTTCTTTGAGCGCGTAGGTCACACCGAATAAAAACATCGCCGAATATAGCCACCACGTAAGTTCTTGCATAGCGACGGAATTTGCGGCTGGAAAAAGATAACGCGCCACAACATTGTAAAAAACGACTATAACTAAAAACGCCAAAAATACGATACTCAATACGCCTAAAATATTTGCGAACGCATCAAAAGCTCTTTCTAATTTGCGTAAAAAATTCCTCAAAATTTTACCCTTTGCTTGAAATTTTTGCTATAAAAGCTGGGATTTTAGCAAAAATATCTGCAATTTATTATAAAATTATGCGCGGAAAGGATTTTTATGATTTTAAAATTTCAAAACAAATACTCTAAAAAATTTCTCGCTTTTTGTGCCATCTGGGCGCTTTTTTGGCTAGCATTTTCATATTTTTTCTTGCAAAAATTCCTTTTTATCTATCCGGAAAGCTTTAGCATTCACGTGAGATTCGCGCTTTGCGCCATAGCGCTAGGAGCGGTGATTTTAGCGGTTTGTGGCAAGGACGTTTACGGCGCGATCTGCGGATATGCGGTGTGGTTTTACGGCGCGGCGCTGGGCTTCGTATCGTCATTAAATTTAGCTAAAATTCACACGGTACTGCGAGGGAGCGGAGATATGAGCGGGATGAGCGGCTGCGGTGGAGCGGTGAGATTTTTAAATTTCGATTTAAGCGCGGTGCCAATTTTTAAGCCGTTTAACAGCTGCGCATTCGACGTACCAGCGGTGCCAACCGATACAACGCTAGACGGACTGCAAGCTAAGCTAACGGCGCTTTATAGCGGAGGCTGGTATCTATTCCCGGCAAGTAAAAGCGTGGATCTGGCGCAATTTTGGAGCTTTATCTTTATATTTTTCGCAATTGTTTGGATGATTGGAATTTTTCTTGGATTTTTGAATAAAAAGGCGTGGGATTTTAAATCCCACGCAAAATAGGTCATTGGACTATAATAAGAGCATTTGAGCTATAGATATTATCTATATTTTTAAGTCCCGGCATACTCCATACCCGATCACATAAGCCATCTCTCCCTTTGGTTAAAGTCACTTGCTCCTTGTTATCATATGTGTATGTAGCGCAGATATGACCTTTAACCTTTATAGGATTTGGCACATTCATCATTTGTGAAAAATCCTGGTTATATTCACCTTGTGCCGTATAGTAACCCATTAAATCGTTGAGTGACGTAGCTACGTTATGCGCCGTCCTCACCACCTCTGCATCATCGCGCGTAGCTGCTAGTTTTGGAATGGCAATTGCCGCCAAAACACCTAAAATCACGATCACGAAAATTAATTCGATCATAGTAAAGCCCTTCATGTTTTTATCCTTTGATAAAAAATTTTTGGACTTATATTATAGAGCGTTTACTATAAATTTAACTTAAAAATTCTTTGCGAATTCTAACATTTCAGATAAATTTTTCATCGCATTCGCGCCGACCGCCAAATAATGGTTATTTATCAGGCTTTTTCCGTTATAGAGCGGTGCCTTCATCGTCTTTAGATCCACTACCGCTCCGCCGCTTTGATGCAGCAAAAAATCTCCCGCGGCGATGTCCCAAAGCGAGCAGTCGCTAAATCTCGCATACGCGCTCGCACCCCCCTCGGCTAAGATGCAAAATTTTATCGCAGAGCCTTTGCGCACGAGCTGCATTTTAAATTTTTGCGCGAATTGCGGATATTTTTCGGATTTGCTATGATGGCCGTGCATGAAGATTTGCGGCGCGCTAGTGGGACGAGCGAGCAGTACGCCGTTTTTATAAACTCCGCCGCCATTTGAGCTATATATGTCGCCGCTTACGGGCACGCCGATTACCGCTAAAATCGGGCGCCCATACTCGATCAGCGCGATGCAGACGCAAAACTCGCCGTTGCGCGCGATAAACTCCTTCGTGCCGTCCAGCGGATCTATGAGCCAAAATCTCTCCTCGCTCATGCGCTGTTTGCTATCCAGCACGCGCTCTTCCGAGCAGATCGCGATGCCGCTGGGCTCTAGAGTGCGCATTATTGCATCGTTTGCCGCAAGATCGGCATTCGTAAGCGGCGATTTGTCCGCTTTGACGAAAACATCGAATTTGTCGTAATTTTGCATTATCGCGGCGTTTGCCTTTTTTGCGGCGTCCTCAGCAAGCGCTAAAAGCTCGTTTAAATCCATCTGCGCTCCTTTAAATTTAAGGTAATTTTACTAAATTTAAAATTTTAATAGTCTAAATTTACGCAAATAAAAAAACAGGCAAAATTTCAAAACCCTTTAGAATTTTAATATTCTTTTTTATATAATTGCTAAAATTTTTTAAAGGATCAACATGACCCCAGTCGTATTAGATAGCGTTAAACACGCGGATTTACAGTATCACGCGGATGCATTCCCTACCGCGCCTTTCGTGCCGGTGATCGCACCGGAGATCCCGTTTTGCGCGGACAACCTCGTTATCGTATTTACCATCGAAAAAGAGCCCAAAATGGTGGCGCTGCTAGGGCGCACCAAAAACATTCTAATCGATAAGGATTATAAAGGAACGGTGCCCTCCTCGGTGCAGAATTATCCGTTTTTCCTAGCCCAGATCGGCGAGCAGACGGCGATCTGCTTCGATAAGGACGCGCAGCAGATCAAAGGCGACGGCGAGGCGCTTTTTAAAGACGGCAAGCCGACGCCGTTTTTACAAAATTTAAAAGAGGTGATGAAAAATTACGCCGATTTGGATATGCGCACGCGCGTTGCCGCGGCGGAATTTCAAAAGGCGGGGATTTTAGAAGCCAAGGAGCTCGGTATCAACTCTAGCGGCAAGGAATCGTCCCTGTTAAACGGCTTTTCGGTCGTAAATCGCGAAAAGCTTTTGAAGCTAAGCGATAAAAAACTTGCGGATTTTGCGCGCCGCGGATATCTGGAGCTAGCGTATTTTCATCTAAAAAGCCTTGCAAATTTTCAGCGCCTAGGCGATAAGATCATGCAGCTCGATCCGCCGGCAGCGCCGAAAGAAGCGAAAAAATAGACCATTTTCGCCTCCTAAGTAGCTCATAATTTTTAGAATTTAATGTCGCAGATTTATAAAACTTGTAAAACTTACGATTGTTTCGGGGCTTGAAGTTGCCATAACCGCATGCGAGCTTGAAGCCCTAGGAGACTTTATTCGCGGCTAAACTAAATACACCGCAAATTTAGTTCTAAAATTTTAGCATAGGGTTTTATAACAAAATTTTGCAACAACATGGTACGCAAAATTTCAAGCGAGAAATTTTACTATAAAATTATATTAAATTTAAAATTTAATTTAAGTAGATCAATTTATAAAATTTTATCCACACTGCCTAAAACTTTAGTTTTAAATTTAATCCTGCTCTTGCGCTGAAATTTTACTCGCGATTTATAGAAATTCCCGCGGCTCGTAGATTTGCACGCCGCACGCGTCGCTGCGAGCCGCATTTATCATCGCGCGGGCAATACTTGCGCCGCTAAGCGGTCTAAATTTACCGAACACGCAGGCAG
>NZ_CALIBF010000088.1 GCF_938045465.1 uncultured Campylobacter sp. | reverse complement strand
TCCCCGCATCGGTAAAAATCAAAATTTTAAAATGCTCGCTAAATTTCAAAAGCCGCCGCCAGCTCCGCTCTACGAGCTCTTTTTTGTCTATGTTTATCAGCACGAGCGGATTTTTCGTATCGCAAAAATGCTGCTTAAGCGCTAAAATAGCGGGCTCCTCGCTTTGAAATTTAGCTAGTAGCCCCTCATCGCTTAAAATTTGCGGCGCCTGCGAGCTTAGATTAACCGTCGCATCGATACCGAGCTTGCCGCCGAAGCAGGAGTTCGGGCTTGCGTGATCGAGCTGATCGCACACGCCCTCGCTAAAAACGAGGCTGCGCGCGCCCAGACGGTTTAGGACGTACTTCGTAAGCGCTTCGTACTCATCCAAGCTCGGCGCGTCCTGCGGCACGAAAACGGCGTGTTTTACGAAGCTCATCTGCCCCACGCCCCAAAACGCATGCATGATCTGCTTAGCCGCAGCGGGGTAGCGCACGGCGATCTTAGCCAAAATCAGATTGTGAAATACGCCGTTTTCGGGCATTTTATAATCGATCAGATCGGGCGCGCTCGTGCGAAACAGCGGCAAAAAGATCCGCTCGGTCGCGTACCCCATAAATTTATCCTCAAGCGGCGGCTTGCCCACGACGGTGGCGTGAAATACGGGCGCGCGCTTGTGCGTGATCGCGCTAACCTCCATCACCGGGAATGGCTCTACCGGCGTGTAATATCCCGTGTGATCGCCGAAAGGCCCCTCCGGCTCGCTTACTGCGGGATCGACAAAGCCCTCGATCACGTAGTCCGCACCCTCTGGAACGTAAATTTCATTCGTAAGCGATTTTACGAGGCGAGCGGGGCTACGGCGGATGAAGCCGTAAAGCAGCAGCTCAAAAATCCCCTTCGGCAGCGGTGCCTGGCCGCACCAGATATAGAGCGGATCACCGCCGATCGCCACGGATACGGGCATCTTGCGCCCCGCTTTGCGGTATTCGTCGAAAAAGCCCGCGCCGTCTTTGTGTATCTGCCAGTGCATCCCCAAGCGGTCGCGCCCGTAAATTTGCAGGCGGTACATGCCGAGATTTTGCGTTTGCGAGTTCAGATCCTTCGTATAAACCTGCCCCATCGTGATGAACGCGCCGCCGTCATTCTCCCAGGTCTTAAGCACGGGAAGCTCGCCCAAATCGACATCAGCGCCCAGATGCGCGACCTGTTGGCACTCGCCGCGACCGTTAAGGCGCTTTACAAAAATTTTACGAAGCGAGATTAAGTGCGCTAAAAAATCAAGCTTTTCGCCGAAGTTTTGCGGACGTTTCGGCTTTAGCAGGCCCTCAATCTCGGCGGCGATCTCGTCAGGTTCGCGACCGAGGATTAAATTTAGAGCGGGGGAGGAGCCGAAAATATTAGTTAGCACCGGCGGCATCTGTTTACCCTGCGCGTTTCGCACGTTCGTAAAAAGCAGCGCCTGCGAGCGCTCGCGCTTAACCTCGATATAGCTTGCGTGCGCGATCTCAAGCTCGGTGCCGATCTGCTCCTTCACCTCGCGCAAAAGCCCGTTTTCATAAAGCCTCTTTATCCAAAAATTTCCGTTTAAAATTTCATCAAAGCTCTGCATCCGCTGCCTTTAAAAAAATAGATTTTTTTCTTGCGGTTTTTGATTTAGAAGCTGCACGATCGCGCTCTTCTCCGCAAAAACCAGCGCGTAGTGAAACTCGGGCAGGCTCTTTAGCGCGCTTAGCTTATTGAAGCGAAAGTCTATCTTAACGCCGTCTAAGCGATCCTCCCAGCTAGCGCAGACGATAATTTTTTCGCGGAATTTTGCCCGCAAAAACTCCGCCTCGCGCGCAAAAAGCTCAGGATCGCTCTCAGCGATAAAGGCGCGGTAGCTGCCGCCAAGCGAGCTAACGTTAAAAAATCTATCCACAAAAATCGGCTCGAAATGGCCGAATGCGCTTAAGTTTTGAAATTTAAAGGGTATGTTTTTGCGCGAGAGATACTCGATCACGCCGCATAGCTCGGGCAAAAACAGCTGCGGAAAGATTAAGTTTGAATAATAAAGCCCGCCGAAAACGAAGCTGCTGTAAAATATCGAGCCGCCGTAAAGCAGCCTAAAATCGTCGCTGGCGGGGATAGTGACGGGCGATATTCCGAGGCTTTGCAAAAGATCGCCGTCGGTGGTGAAGTAGGTATTTTTCTCTTTAGCATTCATCAGGCTGATAAAAAGTTCGCCCTTGCTGCGCGGCGCAAACATCAAATTTTTCGGCACGCTCGTGTAGCGCAGGATCTCGCTTTGCACCTCGTTTATCAGCACGAAGCCGTGCCGCCACGTCTCGCCCAGAAATTTTATCAGCCGCACTAGCGCCGAGCATAAATTTTCGACCTTGATAAAGGCGATCTCGTCGTTAAGCGGCTTGAAATTATTATCGAAAATGATCGCGTACGCGCCGTTATCGATCGCGGTGCGCACGTCGCGCTCGTTTGCGCCGAGTGCGATGAAAGCTCCCTTTTTCGTGACCTTTGCAGGCTCGATCGCAAAGCTCTCGACCGCGGAGATTGCGGGATTATTCAGCATCGTTCCGTTTACGATACGGGTTAAATTTAATAAATTTACCATTACGACTTCCCTGCGGCAGAGCTTTTAAAGGGCGCGCTCTTTGCAGCGCGGTGCGGCTGCTTTGCGGTAGATGCGGAGGTTGCGCCGGATGCTGCGGCGTCTTTTGCGGCGATTACGGCAAGCATAGCAGTATTTTTTGCGATGCGGCGAGATTTTACGTTCTGAGAGGCACTTTTAGCCGGTATCGCTTTTGCGCTTGGCGCGGAAATTTTATTTTGCGCTGCGTTTTTTACGAACGCTGATTTTGCGACAGATACAGAAGCTGCGGCGGGCGCGATACTTTTAGCGGTTGATGCGGTTTTTGCGATAGGTACAGGTTTTTTAGCAAGCGGAGATCTTTTTGCGGGCACGCTTTTTGTTACTGCGTTTTTTTTAGCATGGGCGTTTTTGGAAAATGAGGCGTCCTTTTTAATGCTCGCGCTAGAAACATCTGCCGTACGCTTTCTGTGCGGCGTGACGCTTGCATTAGAATTCTCGCCATCCGCGCTCGCATATTTTTTCGTGCGCTCACCTGTAAATTTATCGGTGCGTGAAAACGAGCGCACGACCGCGCGCGCGCCGAGCTTTGCACATTTTAAAGCGGCGAACTTCGACAGCTCGCAAATGCCGAATGTTAAAATTTTACGCGCTGCAAATTTTAAAGCAACTCCTGCGCCGAGCTTCAGTGCCAAAGGCGTGGCGCATACAAGCCCGCCTGCGCCGATCTTTGCGGCAAGGCCGCGTGCGCGACAAAGTTTTAAAATTTTATCCGAAGCGGCGCTTTTTTGCGCGCAGAGCCCAGCCGCGCCGTAGATAGCGAGCTTCGAAGCCTTGCGCGCTAGAGCCCTCATCGCTAACCTACGATCGCGCCGTTTTTTACGGGCGCGAGAGTGCTAAGCAGCGTAAGGCTGCCGTCCTCGGCGCTTAAAATCATGCCCTCGCTGCTATGTTTAAAAATTTTAGCGGGTTTTAAATTCGCCAGCACGCAGATCTGCTTGCCGACAAGCGCGGCGGGATCGTAAAATTTCGCGATACCGCTGATGATTTGACGCGGCTTCTCCTCACCCAAATCGATCATAAATCGCAGTAGCTTCTCGCTGCCCTCAATGTTTTCGCACTCCAAAATCGTGCCGACTTTGATAACGCATTTTTTAAAATCATCGATTTTGATTTGAGTTTCGGGTGCCATACCTTCGGCTTCCTGCGCCGTAGCGCCCGAGCCGGAAGCGTTTGCGTTTAAGCTTGGCGAGCCTTTTGCGGCGGCGTCTGTGCCCGAACAGCTTGTAGAATTTACAGCGCCATCCAGCTTGTCATAGTCCGCTTTAGGCATTAGCTCGTGATCGATCTTGGTAAAAAGCGGCTCGCACGGCTTAGCCTTAAAATCTAAAATTTCGCCGCGAAGCACTAGCTTCTCATAAAGCGACGTGGATATTTCAAAGCCTAGCGTGTCTGCGATACGTGCCGCCGTCTTCGGCATCGCAGGGCTTAGCAGTACGGCGACTTTAGCCAAAATATTTGCAACCAATGCGACGAGAGCCAGCGCCCTATCTTGCTCGCCGTTTTTCATCAAATTCCACGGCTCGTATTTCGCAATCGAAGCGTTCGCAAGAGCA
>NZ_CALIBF010000087.1 GCF_938045465.1 uncultured Campylobacter sp. | reverse complement strand
GAGTTACTCCGTTGGCCGTCTTAATAATTTGTGCTCTCAAAAATTTACTTCTAAAAATATATTTTAGAAATTCTGGTTCAAATAAACGTAAATCATTTAAACGAAAGCCAAAGCAAAAACTATTTAAATAAATTGGTTCTTCTGGTTTTTTAGTAAGAACAGATGAAAATCCACATTCGTTTCTAGTTTCAGACGAGCCTGTAAATAAAACATCGCCGTAAGCAACTAAATTTTGCCTTTCATTATTTTCTATTTTTACAAATTCAAGCGCATTCAAATCTATACTTAAATTTGAAAAAACATTCATATAGGTTATATATTTTACGTTACCGTGTTTTACAAAATCATCTTTTGTTTTTCCGTTTAAACCACCATAAAAATAACCAATCTCTCCAAGCTCCCTAAACTCCACCCCTTGCGGACAAAGCTCGTTTATCAAATCAAAAATTTTACTCATTTCTTGCCTTTGTCTTTTAGCTTTAAATTTATACTTTTGACGGCGTTTATATATTCTTTCTCGACCGGAGTTAGGTTGTTTTGTCGGTATTTTGCATATTCGGTGTCAACTTTTTTCATAGCCTCGCTATGACTTACCGAGCCAGCATTTTGCAAAACGCCTTTGCCGTAAGTTACGCTAAATTTATCCAGCTCGCTTATCCAGTCTCTCATATACATCGGCTCGCGCTCGTACGCCTTCACCTCGGCAAGATCGAAAAACGCCGAAACCAAGCGATTTAATCTAAAAAGTTCATCCTCGCTTAGGTAATTTTTTGCCGTTTTAGCCTCGTTTAGCGTCGGCATTTGGCCTTTAAAATTTGTAAGCCCCATAAATTCTTTATCTCCGTTTACTCTACTAAAAATAATCTCGGAGGCGGTTTGCTCGCTAACGGCGTAATGAAGCTTGTTTTGAACTATTTTAAAAAATTTAATACTCTCGTCGCTTTTTGGATCGTAGTCGTAGCTAGTGGCGTAAAGGTCGAGTACTTGGCGATACATCGCTTTTTCGCTACTACGGATATCGCGAATGCGTTCAAGCAACTCTTTGAAATAATCGCCGCCGCCCGTGCCTTTTAAGCGTTCGTCGTCAAGCGCAAAACCCTTTTTTATATATTCTCCTAAGCATTGCGTCGCCCACTGACGAAACTGCGTACCGCGAGATGAACGCACGCGGTAACCTACGGCTATAATCAAAGGCAAAGGATAATAAGCCATTTTACGCTTTATATTGCGCCCGCCTTCATTTTGAACTGTCAACTGAAAGTTGACAGTTGCTTTTTCATCTATCTCATTTTCTAAAAAAATAGCCTTTATATGCTTGCTAATATTTTGTTTGGTCGTCTGGTAAAGTTCCGCGATTTCAAGTTGCGTCAGCCAAAGCTGTTCATCAAATTTTTGCAAAGAAAATCTTGACTTGCCATCGCTTGTCGTGTAAATAATAGCTTTCATATTTCGCTGCCCGAATTTATTTCCGCAACGATTTCGTCGATTTGTTCGCGCAAATTTGAAATTTTGGCTACTGTTTGTTTTATTTGTAAATTTAACTCGTCTATATTAATAACCTCGCGTGTATCTTTTGCCTCGACATAAGAGCTTACGGCTAGATTGTAATCGTTTTGGACTATTTTTTCATTATCTGCGAGTGCGCATACATGGGCGATATCTTCTTTTTTACCAAAAATTTCTATTATTTTCGCAATGTGTTCGTCAGTTAGGACGTTGTTGTTTGTTCTTTTTTCAAAAAACCCGCTAGCATCTATAAACTGCGTTTTAGTCTCTGTTTTATGCTTTGAAAGAACAAGGATATTAACAGCTATCGGAGTGCCATAAAAAAGATTTGGGGCGAGCGAGATGACGGTCTCGACAAAATTTTCTTTTACGAGATATTCGCGGATCTTTTTTTCCACACCGCCTCTATAAAAAATGCCCGGGAAACTAACTATCGCGGCTCTGCCTTTTGCCGAAAGGTAGCTGAGTGCGTGCAAGATAAAGGCAAAATCCGCCTTGCTTTTTGGCGCAAGAACGCCCGCAGGAGCAAATCTAGGATCGTTTATGAGCGTCGGATCGTCGCTACCGATCCAGTTGATGGAGTAAGGAGGATTTGAAACGATAGCGTCAAAAGGCCTATCGTCGCTAAGCTTTGGATCTAGTAGCGTATCGCCGAGCTCTATGTGAAATTTAGAGTAATTAACGTTGTGTAAAAACATATTCATACGCGCCAGGTTGTATGTCGTGTGATTTATCTCCTGGCCAAAAAATCCATCCTCGACCTCATGTTTGTCAAAACGTTTTTTAGCCTGCAAAAGTAGTGAACCAGAACCGCATGCTGGATCGTAAATTTTATTTACGCGCTCTTGTTCGTGCATGGCAAGTGCGGCGATGAGCTTTGAGACATTTTGCGGAGTGAAAAACTCGCCGCCGGATTTGCCTGCATTCGCGGCATAGTTCGAGATAAGAAACTCGTATGCGTCGCCAAAAAGATCGATATGGTTGTTCTTAAAATCGCCAAAATCAAGCTCGGCCACGCCTTTTAAAACCGCTGCGAGTCGCCTGTTTTTCTCTGTAACACTATTTCCTAAACGGTTGCTAGTAGTATCAAAATCGGCAAAAAGCCCCTTTATGTCCTGCTCTGACTCATACCCGGATGCCGAACCTTCGATACTTTTAAAAATTTGATCTAAATCGGTATTTAAATTTGCGTTATTGTCGGCATTTTTTACGACGTTTTTAAATAACTGACTAGGGTATATAAAATATCCCTTCGTAACAATAGTATCGTGCTTGATCGCTTCAAGCTCCGGCGAATCGTCGGGCAAGCTTGCGTAGTCAAAATCACCGTCGTCGCCCTCTATATAATCCGTAAAATTTTCGCTAATAAATCTGTAAAACAACGTGCCCAGGACGTATTGCTTAAAGTCCCAGCCGTCAACAGCACCTCTTACTTCATTTGCAATACTCCAAATTTGGTTTTGCAAAGCCTTGCGCTGCGTCTCTTCGCTCATTTAATAGTATCTCCTAAAAAAATTTTATGCATATAAAATGGGAATGCTGCCGATAAAATTTAGCAATTCCATACTCTAATTTTCGCAGCAAAATTTCGCTTCCTAAAATTTCATCGCAGCATGGTGCCGGCAGAAGGCTGCTCGCGCTACCTTCCGCTTAGATACTCCTGTAACGTTTTAACTTCAAGCACAGAGTCGTCCTTTATCGAGCAGATCGAGCGCGTAGCGGCGATCGCCGCCTTCATCG
>NZ_CALIBF010000086.1 GCF_938045465.1 uncultured Campylobacter sp. | reverse complement strand
CACACCGGTACTAAGCCCTAAAAATTCATATAGCTCGCCCATTTGCGCAGCATCGCGCTTGGCCAGGTAGTCGTTTACGGTCACGACGTGCACGCCCTTGCCCTCCATCGCGTTTAGCACTACCGCCAAAGTCGCTACGAGAGTCTTTCCTTCGCCCGTTTTCATCTCTGCGATCGCGCCGTCGTTTAGCACCAAACCGCCTATTAGCTGAACGTCGAAGTGGCGCATATTTAGCACTCTTTTGCCTGCCTCTCGCACGATAGCAAACACTTCGTTAAGCACGTCATCCGTGCTCTTTTCGCCCGCGCGAACTTGCGCTCTTAACGCTTCAAATTCCGCCTTAAGCGCCGCATCGTCCATCGCCGCGTAGTTTTCTTCAAGCGCACTGATCTGTGCTGCGCGCTTGGCGTATTGTTTGACGATCCTATCGTTTTTAGTACCGAAAATCCCGTGGATGACCTTTTTAAACATCTCAAACCTTAGTTTTAAAATTTTAACCGCGCATATTAACATATTTTTAGTTTCTATTTAATTAAATCCTAGAAAAACGGCTATAATACGCGCAAATTTTCAAAAATAAAGGCAAAATTTATGAAAAAAACTCTTATTTCTTTAGCGGCAAGCTGCATTTTTGCATTCGCAAGCGGGATAGAATTCGATACACTGAGCGCAAATTTTTCGCAAACCGTGCAGAGCGACGATGCGAAAATCAGCTACGGCGGCGATTTTAGCGCCACGAAAGAGCACGCCGTGTGGCATTACAAGACCCCTACGATAAAAAATATATTTTTTAGCTTCACAAAGGTCGTCGTAATCGAGCCCGAACTTGAGCAAGCTATCATCACGAATATCAAAGAAACGCCAAATTTAACCGCTATCCTAGCGAATGCAAAGCCAAATAAAAACGGCGTTTATGAGGCGAGCTTCGACGATGTGAAATATCTCATCGAGCTAAAAGAAGGTCTGCCGAGCAAGATCAGCTATACTGACAAAATGGACAATAAGGTCGTCATCAATCTAAGCAATGTCCGCAAAAACGCGCCGGTAAACGAGGCGATCTTCAAGCCGGCAATTCCGAAAAACTACGATATCATCACGCAGTAGGCGCGCATGAGGCTACTTTTCGTCTGTCACGGCAACATCTGCCGCTCGCCGATGGCGCAGTCCGTGATGCAAAATTTTATTAATCAAAGCGAGCTTAAAGTACGCGTGAGCGTGGATTCTGCGGCGACGCACGCCGACGAGATCGGCTCGCCGCCCTATTACGAAACGCAGCGCGTGCTAAAAGAGCAAAAGGTGCCGCTCGTAGCGCATCGCGCCGTGCAGGTCACGCCCGCAGACTACGAGCGCTACGATCTGATACTTTGCATGGATTATGAAAATATGCGCTCGCTGGGGCGAATTTTTCGCGGTAAGGATATGGCTAAGGTAAAATTTCTTTTGGAATTTATAGGGAAAAATTTTACAGACTGCGATGCGCGAAATTTCAAAGGCTCAGCAAAGCAAACCGACTTAAATTCAAAAGGGGCCGGTTCAAATTTAACCCATCCCGAACACCTACAAATCGCCGATCCATACTACACGCGCGATTTTGAGCGCTGCTACGCAGATATCAAACGCGGCTGCGAGGGACTCTTGCGATACATTAAAAATTCAGACGGAATTTGCTAAAATCCGCGATTAAATTTTAGCGTCTTTAAAAAGGCGCGGCTTAAAGTGATGATTCAAGGAAAAATATGTTTAGGCTTTTGATCGTTCCATATCTGATAATTGAGGCATTTACGACCTATTATTTCGTAAGCGCAAACGGCTTCGCGGCGTATGCGGTAGAGATCGTCATAAGCGCGATTTTAGGCGGATACGTCGTAGCAAACCGCTCGTGGATGGGCTTTTTTAATCTAATGAAAATCTCGCCGAAAGAAATTTTAAGCGGCGTAGGCTTCGTCGTAGGCGGCGTTTTTCTCATTGCACCGGGTATTTTCGGCGATATTTTAGGCGTTTGCATAATCACCGCGTCATTTTACTGCGTCACCAGCGACGTGCCTAAATTTAACGCTAGCAGCGAAAATTCCGAAAAAAGCGAACGAAAATTCTGGCGACGCCGCCGCACAAACGACGACGTCATCGACGTAGAAGTGATCGAAGAGAACGAAATCGAGATCCGAAAGAGCATAGGAGAGGAAAAATGAGAAATTTAACCATCGCTACGCGCGGCAGCGTGCTTGCGCTGTGGCAGAGCGAGCACATCGCATCGCTGCTTAACGCCCGCGGCATCCAAGCGCAGCTAAAAAGCATGAAAACCAAAGGCGATAAAATTTTAGACACGCCGCTTGCAAAGATCGGCGGCAAGGGGCTTTTTACAAAGGAGCTCGAGGAGAGCATGCTTCGCGGCGAAGCACACATCGCCGTGCATAGCCTAAAGGATGTGCCCGTGGAGTTTCCGCAAGGGCTCGTGCTGGCTGCGATCTGCGCGCGCGAGGACGCGCGCGATGCGATGATTAGCGAAAAATACGCCAAATTTGACGAACTACCACACGGCGCAAAAGTCGGCACTACGAGCCTTCGCCGCAAGATGCAGCTGCTTGGCATGCGCCTGGATTTAGAGATAATCTCCTTGCGCGGCAACGTCCAAACTCGCTTGCGAAAGCTCAAAGACGGAGAATTTGATGCGATCATCTTGGCGATGGCAGGCATCAACCGCTTAAATTTACGCACCGAAGTGAGACACGTAGCGCCCTTTGAGGTCTCGCAGATGATCCCTGCGATGGGGCAAGGAGCGCTCGGCATCGAGGCGGTGGACGAGCCGCAGATCCTGCGCGCAATAGAATTTCTAAAAGATGAGCGCGCGATTATCGAAACGACCGTGGAACGGGATTTCGTCAGGGTTTTAGAGGGCGGTTGCCAGGTGCCGATCGGCATCAACGCGCGCCTTGACGGCGAAAATATCCACATAAGCGCGATCGTGGGCCTACCCGACGGCAGCGAAAGCATCCGCCAAAGCATCGTCGCGCAAAAATCGCAGTGGCAAAGCGTAGGCGCCGAGCTTGGGCGTATCTTCATCGGCAAAGGCGCAAAGCAGCTTCTCGCACGCGCCGAGGAGATGGCGAGCCTATAAGAAGCTCTAATGCAAATGCCGCTTTTTATAATCAAAGATTATTGGATCAGGATTTATATCGATCTGGGTGTTACTTCGTCCATCGTCATGCTTGTTTTTGAGCTCGTCACTAGGGGTATTCACTGGCATTACTGGGTTGGGGTTTGGATTTTAACCTTAATAGGTCTTTTAGGTATAAATAAAAACAAATTTTTAAGCTTCTATCCCGGCAGAATAGAATATAACAAATCCTCCGCAAACCATCAAGAAACGATAGTTACAAAAAAATCTATCGACATGGCGCGTATTGATAAGGTAGCGATTTATAAATTCGTAGATTTTGCGGTAGAAGAATTTAGCTATGATAAAAATATTGGGATCTTTAAAAAGCTTATTTTAACGGCTTTTTCGTGGATATTGTATTTGATGGATTTGATATGCTTTGCCGTTTTACGGCTAAGGGGTAGGATAAAAAGCATAAATTTATATGTCTTAATATTTTTAGACAGCGAAAATGGGGTATTCGTCGGTATCCCGCTTGCGATGTTAAGCGATTTTGAACGAAAAAATTTGGAAAAATATTTAAGAGATGAACTCAAACTAAACCTGGAGGATATCGAGGTTAGAGATAGGCTTTTGAATATAAATTTTATGTAACGCCGCTAGCTTACGTGACAATGTGGAATTTTACGTCGATATGAAATTTCTAAGATTTATGTGGCAAGATGCTAGACAGAT
>NZ_CALIBF010000085.1 GCF_938045465.1 uncultured Campylobacter sp. | reverse complement strand
CCTATCGTCGCAAAGGCGATGAAAAATATAATATTGAGCTTGCGATCGATGCCTTTGACATAAAAATCGCTCAAACTGCTACTGATATAGAAGGAAAATAGCTCAAGAATTACCGTCGTAAAAGGCAGACGAATATCGCCCGGAAATAAAAAATATCCCTTTAAAAGGCCTATTATATCAACACTTAAAAGTTTTGAGAGATGCAATGAGGCAACGTAAAATGAAATCAAAAAAACTGCCAAAAAGACATTGCCTAAAAGAAACTTGTAAATTAGGTATTTTATGTTTTTGCGCACCTTGGCTCCCTGAAATTTCGCGAGATTATACGTCAAATTTGCTTTTAATCGGCTCAAATCGGCAGGAAAATTTAATGAGTTGAATTTAGCCAAAATTTTGAGCGTAGTTTAAATTTGCAGCTCGATTTACAGCTCAATTCGCGGCACGGAATTTTAAAATTTAGAAGCGCGGTATGCTGGCTAAATTTAGAAATGTAGCGCGCTATGTCATTTCAGCGCTATTAAAATGAAAGGCATTTGGCTAAATTTAAAACCACTCCGTGCGTCCGATAAATTTCGCTGCATTTGCCAGCGCAGGTATGCTATAAGTCCAAAGCTCTGGCTTTTCAAAAGGGGTGTAGATATTATTCAAATACAAAGCTAAATTTACGACAAGCAGTAGAAAAAATATATAGTTCTTTTTCATAAAAGGAAAAGCGGCGCAAACCAAGACTACTATCAAATTTAATGCGATAAGAAAACCTATGTAATTAATATCTATAAAGGCGCAAAGTAAGCCTAAAATCGCGATTAATATATCTCTTTTCATAACCGATTGCCGTCCTTTTTAATTCCTGCAATTATAATGCGTAGGTTTAAATTTTAATAAAAAAGTATTCCGTGCTTAAAATTCCGTCGCGCCGTGCGTGTGATCTACGCCTATTAAATTTAGCGCATACGGACGAAATTTAAACGGGGCGCTTAGCTTTATCTAGATGCAAAAAAGATAAGACCCAACCAAGTTGCAGATATAATAAGCAGCAAGATAGGGAATAGTTTTTTATCGATCTCCCCGCTTCTTTTTCGGCTGATGATTTGCAAAAATTTACCGAGCTCGTAATCGCTTTTGCGAAATAAATATACCGTTGAACAGATGCCCATGAATAATGCTGCAGCGGATAAAATTGCCATTAGTTTTTTATCTAAATCCATACCATATATCATAAAACCAAATGTTGCGATAAGAATAATGGCGGTAAGGGCTAAAATTCCTATCGTCGCAAAGGCGATGAAAAATATAATATTGAGCTTGCGATCGATGCCTT
>NZ_CALIBF010000084.1 GCF_938045465.1 uncultured Campylobacter sp. | reverse complement strand
GTACACTTTCACGGCGAGCACCGAATGGACGACAGGTCGTTCCTTTCGGGCGTCGTGCCCGTCATCCGGTGGATAGATGACAGGCAGGAAAGCCGCGAACGCCAGATTGTCTACATCGACGCGAGCTGCCTTGCCGACGCTTACGGCAAGCCCCGCGTATATCCTAGTAAACACCTGCGTATCCACGCGCCGCCTAATCGAGCCAAGCCCCCAGCCTACGAATACCATGCACGAGTAGCTAAGTGCCAAAAGCGTGTCACCCGCTACGATGGCGTTTATGGCGATGCCGGCTAGTACAGGATAGATGAGAAACAGTCCGTTTTCCGCTAAAACCAGGCTAAACGTTAAAAACAGCTTTTTAAAATTTTTCTTTGCAATGAGCGTTAGCGTCTTAAATGCGCTATTTTGCATAAAATTCCTTTGGTTAAAATCGCGCGGATTTTAGCTGATTTTAAAATTCGCGTCAATTTTTTTGAAAATTTTTGCTGTAACTCTTGACATTACAACAAAATTTGACTATACTTCGCTCATAAGTTGTAAGATATAATATTACAACAAAAAATCTAAGGAGAAAAAGATGTCAAACTACAAGATCGTTTCAACGAAAAGCGAACCGAGAGTCGAGCTAAAAGAAGCTCTAGGCTTAAGCGGCTGTGAGCTATCTATCAACGAGCTTCCGGCAAATGCGAGCGTGCCGTTCGTGCATTCGCACAAGCAAAACGAGGAGCTTTATTTGGTGCTAAAAGGCGGCGGCACGCTTTTCATCGACGGCGAGGAGAAGGCAGTCAGGGAGGGCGACGCGATCCGCATCGATCCGGACGGCAAAAGGTGCTTCAAGGCGGGCGCGCAGGGGATGAAATTTATCTGTATCCAAACTAAACGCGGCAGTCTGGAGCAGTACACTAACGGCGACGGCGTGATAAACGAGGACGTAAAGCCTAGCTGGCTGTAAAATTTTGCAAGACAAGCGCGCGGCAAAGCGCGGGCGTAAATTTTAAACTGCGTAGCGCGGCAAAACGACGCCCTGCGTGGCGGGCACACCGGCTGCGACGGCGATAGACAGTCGCATGAGAAAATGCATTAGTCGCTATGGCAAGTGAATTGGCTTGCAGCGGCGATAAGCGGCTGCGCAAGCAAACAAAATCTAAATTTAAAAGGATATAAAATGAAAAAAGTAGCAATCATCGGAGCAAACGGAAAATCAGGTAGCGCGCTAGTCGCGGAGGCGCTAAGGCAGGGCTATGACGTAACGGGCTTCGCGCGAAACAAAGAGTATAAAAACAGCGCCATCAAGCTCGTGCATAAGGACGTTTTCGAGCTTGGCAAAGCCGATCTAGCGGGCTTTGACGTCGTAATCAGCGCGATCGCTGCATGGACGCCGCAGACCTTCCCGCTTCACGCGAAAATGACGTAGCACATCGCGGAGCTGCTAAGCGGCACGCAGACTAGACTGCTCGTCATCGGCGGCGCGGGCGTGTTATACACAGACGCTTCGCGCAAGACGCGCCTGATGGATACTCCAAGCTTTCCGACTGAGTATATGGGCGTAGCCGAGGCGACTGCGGCGAGCTACGAGGTGCTAAAGGCGAGCAAAAATTTGATCTGGACCTACGTGATCCCTGCCGCGGAATACGACGCAAATGCCGCTCGCACAGGCTCATACGTCCTCGGAGGCGACGAGCTGATCCTAAACGGCAAGGGCAAAAGCTACATCGGCTACGCAGACCTCGCGCTCGCCGTAATAGATGAGATCGGGGCTCAAAAATTTATCGGCAAGCCGTTTACGGCGGTCGGCGAATAATGGGCGTTGCCACGCGTAAATTTTAAACCGCGCGGCACGGCAAAATTCTAACGTAAATTTTAAGTCGTATAGCGCGATAAAATTTGAACGCAAATTTAAAATTTAGCGCTAGGACAGAGCCTATGTTTGAATTAAAATTTAGAGCTAGAGCTAGCTATGGTTTGAAATTAAATTTAGTGGCGGAGCCGAACCTAAGCTAAAATTTAAAATTTAATGGCGATGGTGGCGACAGACGCACGGTTATTAATGATGGCTACGATTGCGTTTGCGATAACATCGGTAACGATTGTATTTGAATAATAGCGGCGGATTGTATTCACGACAACGGCGGTAGCGGCTGCAATGATGGTAGGCGACAGCGGCCCGGGCGGCGGTGCACGATCACCACATGTGAGATCTGCGATACGCGTCCTCGCGGCCGGGCCCGCGCCCCTCGGTCGGCCGCCGCGCATCCTCACCGCTCGCCCTCCCTCGTCCGCCCGTCTCCTCCAGCGAGCATCGACGCCTGGGACGGAGGTCACACGTTAAGGTGGGCCCATCACGACGACGCAAGCGAAGGACGTGCGCATGAGCGACCAGCCCGATGTCATCTACACCTGGACGGACGAGGCGCCCATGCTGGCGACCCACTCCCTCCTGCCGATCGTCGAGGGCTTCGCCCGCGCCGCGGGCGTGAGCGTCGGCACCGCCGACATCTCGCTGGCGCACCGCATCCTGGCCGCCTTCGACCTGGCCGACGACGACCTGGCCGCTCTCGGCGCGCTGACCCGATCCCCAAGCGCGACAATCATCAAACTCC
>NZ_CALIBF010000083.1 GCF_938045465.1 uncultured Campylobacter sp. | reverse complement strand
TCCGCTTTTAGCGAGCTTGCCTCTTTCTGCTTGGCTAGCATCTCATCGAGCCACTTGGATATGCTTTGGCTTTTAAATGCCTCAAGCTCTTTAGCTAGCTCGTCTAAATTTGCCCTTTGCTCGGCAAGCTTCTCTTTTGAAATTTTAAGATTGGAGTTTAGCTCGATTACCTTGGATTTAAGCTCATATAGATCCTTGCGTGCTATTATATCTTTTACTTTATTTAGATTACTTAGCCGCGCTTCGTCTATCTTTAAAATTCCGCTTAGTCTCTCGACCTCTAAATTAGTGGAATTTATCCCCATTTGCAGAGCTTGCATTTTTAGATTATAGACATTTATGCTCTCTTCGTAATTTGATTTTTGCGTATTGTATAAGCTAAGCTCATCTGCGCTGATGTTAGCGTCCAGACTCCTACCCGAGCTTAGAGCGTCAAGCCTTTTTATCGAGTACTCAAGTAGCGCCAAACTCTCTTGCTTGGTGGATAAATTTACCGTAGAGACGCTAGGATCGATTAAGATTAGATGATCGCCCTTTTTTACTCTATCACCCTCTTTTACTAAAATTTTAGAGACGACGCCGCTTTCGAGCGATTTTAAAATTTTGATCTCGCCGTCGGGCACGACCTTGCCGTTAGCGCTTACTACGATATCAACCTTAGCAAATACCATCCACAGCACGGCAAATATCAAAGCCCCACAAGCGATCCATAAGATAGATCTTCCCAAAGGGTTTTGCGGAGCATCCTCTATCTCGATTAAAAGAGGCTTAAACTCGTTTGAATCATCCTCTATTCTTTTGAAAATTTTTAGCATTGTTATTCCGCCCTACCCTTCGACCTATCCTAGTTGCTTATCATATAAGCTCTTGTAGTAGCCGCCCAGAGCCATTAGCTCCTCGTGCTTTCCGCGCTCTACGATCTCGCCTTTATCTAACACTAAAATTTCGTCGCAATTCTTAACGGAATTTAGCCTATGGGCTATGATGATGAAGGTTTTTCCCTTTTTGATCTCGCTTAAATTCTTATTGATGATGCTTTCGCTTTCGTAATCAAGTGCAGAGGTCGCCTCATCAAAGATTAAAATTTTAGGATTATTTATGAGCGCTCTAGCGATTGCGATGCGCTGTTTTTGTCCGCCGCTAAGGCTAGAGCCGCGCTCGCCTACGAAGGTATCGTAACCTCCTGCAAGCTCTGCGATAAAATCATGAGCGCCCGCGATCTTACTAACTCTGATGATCTCCTCCATACTCGCCCCGCTTGCGGCAAAAGCGATATTTTCTTTGATACTGCCGCTAAATAGATAGTTTTCCTGAAGGACTACGCCGATGTTTTGCCTTAAAAGATAGGGATTAAGATGTCTGATATCTATGCCGTCGATATAAACGGCGCCCGAGCTTTGCAGATAGAGCCGCTCGATCAGCTTCGTAATTGTGCTTTTACCGCTGCCGCTTCTACCGACTATGCCTACGCTTTTGCCCGGTTCTACGTGAAAGCTGATATCTTTTAGCACCAAATTTAGATCCGGCCTATATCTGAAATTTACGGCGTCAAATTTTATATCCCCTTCTATATTATTTAGCGCAATGGGTTTATCAGTGCTCTGCTCGGTTGGAGTATTTAATATATCTCCTAGCCTATCAACGCTAAGAAGGGCTTGCTGAAACTCATTCCAAAGACCTACCAGCCTCATTACAGGAGCGCTAAATTGCCCCGCAAACATCTGAAAGGCGATGAGTTGACCAACGCTTAGCTTGCCTTCTATTACGAGCCCCACGCCGAAGTATAAGATGCAAAGCGTCATAAGCTTTTGTAGTGCGGAGGCAAAGCCGCTTGCGACGTTGCTTAAATTTGAAAGATTAAAAGATGAGCGGACGTATCTGCCTAGATTTTCCTCCCACATCTTTTGCATGCTGCCCTCGATCGCTAGAGATTTTACCGTCTGCATACCGGTTACTGCTTCTACGAGATAGGAGTTTGAAGCGGCTCCCATTTGAAATTTATCCTCCAGTCTCCTTCTAAGCACCGGCGTGATAAAAAAATAAATTGCAGCAATTACGCTTATAAATGCGATTGCGATCAGCGTAAGCTTCACGCTGTAAAGCAGCATCATAAAGACAAATACGAAGCTAAATAAAATATCAAGTAGCACGCTAACGCTTTTATTTGCGATAAACTCTCTTATGCTATCTAGTTCTCGCACTCTAGCAACGATGTTTCCTACCTTGCGGTTTTCAAAGTAGGTCATCGGAAGCAGAGCTAAATGGCTAAAAAGCTCGCTACCTAGCCTAGCGTCAATTTTAGTAGTAGTGTGAGCGAATATATAATTTCTACTTAGGCTTAAAAGCATCTCAAATATGATAGTTGCCAAAAATGCAAATGCAATTACGTTTAGCGTGCTAATGCTATGATGAGTTAAAACCTTATCGAGCACCACTTGCGTAAAAAGCGGCGTCACTAGACCGAAAAGCTGCATTATAAATGAAGCCAAAAGCACTTCAAACACCACTCTTTTAAAGCTTAGCATCCGCTTGTAAAACCAGGCAAAGCCGAATTTAATCTGAGAATTCAGAGTTTTATGAGCCAGCACGATAAACTCGCCACTACAAAGATCAAATAGCTCGCTCGCGCCCAGCTCTTTTACGGAATTTCCACCGTCAAATACGATAAATTTAAGGGAAGTTTCTTTTTCTTGTGTGGATTTGGATTGAGGGGATCTGGATGAGCGGGAAGCTTTAGATTCTTTGGAGGAGGAATTGTATGAGTTTGCAGAGGATGAAGATGGCGCGTCTTTGGAATTTGCGCTATTTATATCAGCGGCCGTCTTGCTAGCGTTTGCCGCCTTAATATCCGCTTCGCTTTGCTGCTCGATCTTTAGGACGTTAAAGTAGCTTCCGTCCTTTTTCTGAAGGATAAAGGGAGGTTTATAGCGCATCAAATTTGAAAGAGTTAGCTTTTTGATTTTAGCCTTAAACTCGCAATGTTTAGCCATCCGCACTAGCTCTTCGATCTGCGGCTCCTCGCTGCTTAGCGCAAATTTATTTATAAGCGCCTTGGCATCAAACGGGATATGATTTACGGCGGCTATCAGACCTAGCGAGCCCAGGGCGGTTTGCATCGGATACCTTTGAGTGAAATTTGAAAGAATTCTATTAAGTCTATTTGAAACGGGGCTTAAATTTAGAGGGAATTTTAAAGAAATTTAAGGGATTGAGAAAATTTGGGAAACTAGAATGATGGTACTAGAGGAAAGAATGGGCGTAGGAATGGCTATAGAATAGATTATGGCAACCGACAGGATACCCGATAAAAATATTCAGTTCAAAATCGACTTTATGACATCCGCATAATATGCAAAAATTTTGTCATTATATGCCAATCTGATTGGAAATGATGGCGCGTAATAACGGAAGGCGGGGCGTTATAGTAGTTTAATATCCGCTTAAGCCGCAAAGAGTAAAATAGGCAAACTTCTGAGATCATCAACGGGGATAAGGATGAACGAAGCAAGGCTCGAAGAGCTAAAGAAAATTCTAAATGAACGGCATCAAAATTTAGAGCAAGGTTTGCAAGAAGATTTTAATGCTCAAAATTTTGACATCCCAAATTCTGATGCTTCGAATTTTAATACCTCAGATTTAAACAGTGCGAATTCTAAAATTTTAAATTTTGATGATAAAAATTCAGACAGCTCAAATTCAAACACAAGGAACGATTCAAAATTTCAAAATTTGCATTTATATCACGCCGCCTCTAATAAAAATTCTAGAGCTCAGATCAGAGACTACGACAAAGAGCCGATAGTAATAAAAGATCATACTTATTACGAATTTATGATTTATCAATTTCCGGCGCTACTGATAGGTTTTATTATATTTTTGACTTTTGCTACTATAGTAAATCCCGTTAGTCTTAAGACTTTTCGAATGCTTCCGTCTATATTGGTTTCATTGTTGACCGTAATTAGGGACAAAGACGGTATGTATTTTGAGTTTAAAAACGATAAAATTCTCTATTATCATAAAAACAAAATTCGCAAAATTTTCGAACTAAACAGCATAGGCGCAATGGTGATTAGCTTTGATTGCAGACACAGTATGCGACAAAGGGTAAATTGGTTTATAAGAATAGCGCTAATTCTTTGGATTTTATTAATTTTTGCCGCCGATGCATACGATATGACAATCGGCGAAAGTATAACTGATATATTGTGTATTTTTATTTTAGCTGCATCAGGAATTTTCGGAGCAAAGGCTATTATGCACCTACGCAACGGCAGTCTCAGTTTTTTCGGCCTCCACGATCAGCTCGTGCTTTATAAAGAAAACGCCGAGGTTGAGATACTAAATATTTTGATGGCAAATAAAGAGGAGTATGTGCAGCTGCGCGATTATTTTATGCAAACGATGCAAAAAGATATAAGCAACCTAGCTCGCACGATGTCGATTTTTAATAAAAAGATAGAATTTAGAAAGTTTAAATTTTAAAGGAGTATGTTATGGAGCAAATTGAGAAGGCA
>NZ_CALIBF010000082.1 GCF_938045465.1 uncultured Campylobacter sp. | reverse complement strand
GCTATAAAATTATGAAAAGCCGTAGCAAAGCAGCGTAATGATCGCGCGAGTAGTAGCCATAAAATTTACGCGTAACGAAGCGGCGGCAACGAGTGTGCGAACAAGTGCGCGCAAGCCCAAAAAAAACGAGCCCAACGCAAGCGCCCGTAAGCCCAAAAAGACGAGCCGGACGCAAGCTCAAAAAAGACGAGCTGGACGCTTAAAATTTAACTCGCGATTTTAAAATCCGAAATTCTAAATCGCTCCGCCAAAATTTAGCCTATTTTTTACCTAAAATTTCGTAAAATTACGACTTTAAATTTTCAAAAAGGACGCAGATGAATAAAAGTTTGGAATTCAGAGCCGACATCGGAATGCTCTTCGTGGCGATCGCTTTTGGGCTCGGGTATCTGCCCACCTCGCAGGCGCTTGCGAGCAACAACGTCTTCGTGCTGCTATTTTGGCGCTTTTTCGCCGCGAGCATCATCGCAGGCGCGATATTTTTCCCGAAGCTCAAGGCCATAACTTCGCGCGAGATCAAGCACGGCGCGGTGCTTAGCCTGTTTTTATTCGCGGGCTTTACGTCGCAGACCTTCGCCTTTAAATTTGCGCAAAGCTCCTCCGTGGCGTTCATCATCGGCCTAAACGTCGCGCTCGTGCCCTTCATCGCCGCGGCGCTGTTTAGGCATAAAATTTACTCCTACGCCTACGCGGGCATCGCGCTTGCGATCGCTGGGCTCTATCTCATCGGCGACACGCAGCTAGGCCTCGGCAAGGGCGAAGCGCTGGCGCTAGTTTGCGCGTGCGCGTATTCGTTTCACATCGTGCTGACCAACCGCTTCGTTCAAAGCTGCGACGTAGCGGGCATCGCCTACGTACAGATCCTCTGCCTAAGCGCGCTTTGCTGCTTTGCGGCGATCTTTTTTGAAAGAGTCAGTATTGTGCCGGTGATGGATAGAAGCTTTTTCGTCGCGATGGCGGTGATCTGCCTGCTGGGAACGGTTTTTGGCTTTTTTGCGCAGGCCTTGATGCAAAAATACACGACGCCCGTAAAAACCGCTCTGTTTTTCACGCTCGAGCCCGTAACGGCGGGTATTATGGGCGTATTCGTGGGCGGCGAGAGGCTAAGCGCGATGCAAATTTTAGGCGCGGCGCTCATCCTCGCAGGCGTTTTGATAAGCGAGATCGGAAGCTACCTCAGCGCAAAACGGAGCAGATCCGCAGGCGCTTGATTTTGCGGCGGCGCAAATTCCACAAATTCCATGCAGCGTGGAATTTTGCGTCGTAAAATTCCACGCTGCATAAATTTGCACGCGAAATTCCATATCGCATAAAATTCTGTGCCTTAAAATTTCGCGGTGAAATTCTGCGCCGCGCATAATTCTATATCACGCGGAATTTTGCGGCGTCTCTCGCAAGGATACGTTAAAATTCCGCAACAAAATTCGTATTAAAATTTACCCAGCAAAGGCGTGCGGCGAAGCTTTAGCGATAAAATTTCATTGCTTAAGCGATACAATAGTAAAATAACAAAATTTTAACAAAGGAGCCCCTATGAAAAAAATCATCTTTCTTGTTGCCGCGCTTGCGGGCATACTGTTTGCTAAAAGCGTAGAGCTAGAGACGCCACTCAATCATAAAGACGGCGCAAATCACCTGGAATTGGTACTGATCTTAGATAAATCAGGCTCGATGAGCGGGCTTGAGAGCGATACGATCGGCGGATTTAACTCGATGATAGAAAAGGAGCGTAAAGAGGGCATCGACGCCAGCGTCACGACCGTGCTTTTCGATACGAAATTTAACGTCATCCACGACCGCACGCCGCTTAAAAAGGTCGAAAACCTAACGTCTAAAGAGTACTACGCCGGCGGCAATACAGCGCTATTAGACGCGATCGGCAGCACGATAGCGCGTATCGAGCGGGTGCCAGACATCTATGCCAAAAACAATCGCGTGCTTTTCGTCATCATCACCGACGGGATGGAAAACTCAAGCCGCGAATACTCCAAAGCGCAGATTAAGAAGATGATTAGCGACAAGCAGGAGAAATACGACTGGGAATTTATCTTTTTGGGCGCTAATATCGACGCCGCAAGCGAAGCACGCAGCATCGGCATCAGAAGCGAAAACGCCCTAAAATACGAGAATTCCAAAGAGGGCGTGAGTAAAAATTTCGAAGCGGCGGCCGAGATATCCAAAGACGTAGCGACCGACAATAAAGCAAACTCGAAATGGCGCGACAAGGTGCTTCAGGACAAAAAATAGCAAGGCGCAAAGCAAGGCGCGCTAAAATTAAGTGCCGCTGCGGAAACGAGCGGCGGCACTAAAATAGGCAGCGATGTGCATCGTGCGGCACAAAACGAGCTTTAGTAAAAAACACTGGCAGCGGTGCAAACGAGATTTATCAAAAAAATGCGGGCGGCGGCGCGAAAACAGAGACAGCAGCGCAAAACGGCTAGTCCGCTGGGTCGCTCGCCGAAAAATTTAACGCGAATATGCGCCGCAAGAAAAACAGAGCGCGAGGAATAAAACGGCGTGAAGCGGAGCTAAAAATTCCGCGACCTAGTGGTACGGTGCGCATATTGATTTTTACTCGGCGCACTTTAGAATTTTATTTTGACTTTTTCATGCGCCGCGCGGTATTGCTTTTGCCTGCGCTGCTTTGCGCGACACGGAAACGCAAATCTACTCGCTAAATTTAAACGCTTCGCGAAGGCATCCTTAAATTTGATGCGCTAATTTTGCAATTTTGCAAGAGAAGCTAAATTTAATACGCGTAAACAAAATTTTATAGTCTAAATTCAGGCGCTTCGCGAAGGGCACCGATTTGCTGCGAGTAAGCCATTATTTTGCAAGCAGCGACAAATTTACGGCGCGCAAATTCCATTTTTCGCGAGAAACGCGTAAATTCCGCTATTCGCGAGCGACAGGTAAATTTTACCCTTTGCAAGCCGCGCTAAATTTTAAAATTTCACCACCGCAAAACGGGCGCAGCTACTAAAGCGCGGACGCATTAAAATTTCGTAAATTTAACTAGGAGGAAGCTTATGAAGGTATCGGAGATCGACACGCCGGCGCTGCTGATCGACCGCGAAATCGTACTTCGCAACCTGCAAAAGATGCAAAGCTACGCAGACGCCGCGGGCGTGAACCTGCGTCCGCACACTAAGACGCACAAAATGCCCTATTTCGCGAAGCTGCAAGAGAGCATCGGCGCTGCGGGCATCACGGTCGCCAAAACGGGCGAGGCCGAGATCATGGCGGCAAACGGGCTGAAAGATATATTTATCGCAAACGAGATCGCGGGCGAGCTAAAATTTCAGCGCATCATCGCGCTTTTGCGCGCGGGGATAAACTTAAGCTTCGGCATCGACAGCATAGAGCAGGTGAGCCTGATAGAGCGCGCCTTTGAGCGCAGCGGCACGAAGGCCTGCGTGCTTGCCGAGATCGAAGTGGGCGAAAACCGCTCGGGCTTTGTGGAAAAGCAGGATTTTGCGGCGTTTATAAAATTTTTAAAAGGCTGCAAAAATATCGAATTCCGCGGCGTGTTCTCCCACGACGGTCACTCCTACAAAGCCGCCGATAAGAGCGAATGCGAGCGCATCCACCTAGCCGCGCAGCGCCGCACGCTGGAGTTTGCGGATATCGCGCGCGAGCTGGCTCTACCCGCACGCGTCGTTAGTATCGGCTCGACGCCCTCGCTCATCAACGATTTTGAAATTTTAAAGGGCGTCACCGAGATCCGCCCGGGCACATATATCTTTATGGACGCCTCTCAGGCGCAGGCGTACGGCGATTATTCGATGAACGCCGCGAGTATCCTTACGACCGTCATCAGCAGACCTACGGCGAATCGCATCATCACCGACGTCGGTGCCAAGGGGCTTACGCAGCAAAGGCGCACCGAGGGCTTCACCGCCACGCCTGGGCTCGGACGCATAAAGGGTACGGAGGTGTGGATAAATGGCGTTTACGACGAGCACGCGATCATCTACGACAGAGCGCTGCGAGACGCCGTGCGCGTGGGCGATCGGCTCGAAATTTATCCGAACCACATCTGCCCCGTCGTAAATTTGCACGAGTTCGCCTATCTCGTTAGCGGCGGCGAGGTCGTAGAAAAGATCCCCGTACTATGCAGGGGCAAGCTGCAATGAGCAGGCAAATTTAAAGGTGCGGCTACCGCGAGTTTGCAATGTAAGATAAACTGCAATAAGCGAGTAAATTTTAAATGCGAGGCGAGGTAAAATTTTAGCTTCGGTAGAGCCTGGCTAAATTTAAGGCGCGAATTTACGCCGCTCAGGTTGTGGCACAAAGCGCGCCGAATTTGACGACGAAATTTAACGAAAGGCGAAAATGAGACTTTGGACGATAAGTTTTAAATATCTCGATGCAAAGGGGCTAGTCGCACTTTGGCGCGAGGCGCTGCTAGCTAAAAACGTGCTGGCTGGGCTTACTAAAGGCTACAAAAATCACCCGCAGCTTGACCGCTTTTACGCGCATGAAAACGCGCTAGAAGCGGCAAATGCGTATCTAGCGGAGATTTATGCGCAGGCCTGTGCTCGCGGCTATAAATTTGACGCCGCGAAGGTGGGCGAATTTGACGAGCGAAATTTAGCCAAAATAGCCGTCACTCGCGGGCAGATAGAGTATGAATTCGCCTTTTTACAAAAGAAGCTAAAATCACGCGATATCAAGGCTTACGAGCGAAATTTAAGCGTAAAAAATATAGAAATAGCTAGCATTTTTGAGGAGGTTGCAGGCGGGATTGAGCCGTGGGAGAAGGTTAAAATTTAGCGCCGTCTCGCGCGGCAGCGGCGAGGAGTATATTCGGCTTATGCGGGCAAGCTTTTCGTATGTGGCGCTGCTTTTAAATTTATAGGTTTCATACAGAGCTAAGCTTTGCGTAGTATCATATAGGATCGCGCGGCAAGCGGCTTCTGCGGCGTCGCATACGCCGCGATCGATCAGCGGCGTAACGTGGCGGATCAGCGCTAGCGTCATTATCTTGCCCCCTAAAATACGAGCCCGCTAAGAACTTGCGCCGTTATGTTTCCGCTCCTACAGGATACTTGATGTTTAGATTTGCACTATTTATGCGAAATCTGCTATGGTTCTTACTCCGTAGCCACGGCGAGCACGAGGGTCTGCTTCAAAGCATGGATTTGCGGGCTATTTAAGCCTTTCGTAGCTTTCGCATGAGCTTTGCCATGCCCTTTCATGCTCCGCTACCGAGCTCATAAATCTATCCTTGCCGCCTAGTTCGCAGGCCTTTTTGTAGTACTGCGCGGCTTTTGTATTATCTGCACCCTCGTAAAGACGCGCTAAATTTAAGCACGCAAGCCAGCTGTCCACGATATCCATATCGCAACCGCGCACATAGTAACCTACGCCCTTTATAGCGTCTTTGCGCACGCCTCTGCCTCTGATATACGCAGAGCCTGCGTTACTGCAGCCTATCGCGTGCCCGTCATCGCAGGCTTTGTCGAACAGCTCCGCCGCCTTCGCCTCATCGCGCGGCATCCCCTCTCCGCTTTGATACAAAATGCCTAAATTTACGCACGACTCCACATCGCCGCCTTTGCAAGCTTTGACGTATAACGGCGCAGCCTTTAGCAGATCTTGCGGCACGCCCCAGCCATAATTGTAAATTTGCGCCAACGCCCCGCACGACTTCATATCGCCCTTATCGCAGGATTTTGTAGCCCGGCTTATATCGTCTGCGGTGATTTCAAAATTTTCGGCAAGCGCGAAATTTGCAGCAAACATCGCGATAAGCGCTAGAATTAAAATTTTATTTTTCATTTTCATCCTTTTTGATTTTTTAAGATCGCCCGCCAAGCCTAAGGCGCGGATTTATTGCCTTGGCGTAGATTTGTCGTCGCCCGCTCTTTGTTTTTTAACGCCTCGTAAATTTCATCGACGCCGCTTAGATTTTGATCCAAAACCTCTCTCGCCTTTTTTAGCGTGCGTGCGCCAAAAATCCCATCCTGCTTCACTCCGATGCTTTTTTGGATATATAAAATTTTATCCTTTTGCATCGCAGCGGAATCCTTAGTCGCCCTGGAAGCGGAATTTGAAGCAGGGCTTTCTGGGCCGTTAGAGCTTGCACTCGTAGAATTTTCGTCTACAGAATTTACGCCATCACTCGCAGAAGCGGAATTTTCGTCCTCAAAAAATGCAGGCATCCACCCTCGCAGCAGCCCTGCTGCGCCGGTTTTCGGCACGTAGCCCGTATTTGCCGCACCTCCGTAGATTGCGCTAGCTAAAACGGCGCAGAGCAGAGCTTTACAAAAGCGAGCAAACGCCCCGCCGCCTCTGCCGCAGCGATACTCTCGCGGAATTTTACGAGCTTTTACAGCGCACCGCACTGCGCTTGCCGGCCACAGCACTCCTCCGCCTAACAGCCCCACAGCAGCGATTGCCACGCCGCACGCGAGTGCCCAAAAATAATGCTCCGCAAAGATCATCTCGAAGCAGCCCTCGCACGCCAGCGCAGCCGCTGCGATGAGCGCGCCTCCGCCTATGCACCACACCGCGCGATCATAGCGTGGGCTTAGCACGCCAAGCGCCCCAGCCATCGCTCCGCCCAAATCACGAGCGCATTGCTGCGAAATAAAGCCCTCGCAAACGCGCATAATCGCCGCGACAAAACTCTGCGCGCAATCCTCGCGCAAAGAACGTGGGAAAAAGAATTTCTTTAATCGTGCAAAGGGCGAAATTTTAGAATTTGACGCAGGATCTTGCGTATTCGCGCGATTTTTAAATTTTGCAGCGGCTAGATTTTCGGAATTTATTGCGGCGGAGTCTATGGAATTTGTGGAATTTTGAGCATTCAAGACACTTAAATCTCGGTAATCTCGCTCGCCGCGTAATTCGTAAAGACCCTCCGCATTGCGATCAGAAGTGCCGCTTAAGCCCTCTTGCGAGCCGGTGAAATTAGATCCATTCTGCGTGCGAGCTTCGCTGCTTTGCTGCCTAGCATCAAAATCACTGGCAGAATTCTCTCCGCTTTCCGAAAGATCCGCCCCTGTAAATTTTATGCCGCCGCTCACTCCGCCCGCGAACCTGCCAAGCTCTCTGCGCGATCCCAGGCGATTATCTTCCGCACCCATAGAATCTGCTGGAGCGCTCGCGAATTTCATGCCCGCGAATTTTACGCTCGCACCACCCTCGAGATTTTCTTTGCGCAAAGCGTCTTTTGCGAGGCTCAAAGCGTCGCGGTCAGCCGTGCCGCAGGTAGAATTTACAGAGTTAAAATGCCCGTCCGCGCCGCGCAACTGCTCGAGATCTAGCGTCTCGCCGCGCAGTTTAGCACTAGCTAGGCGCATCGCCGCATCCAGCACAGGCTTTGCGCGAAACAGCGTAAAAAGGCTTTGCGCATCGTTCTGCCCTAGCCTAGCGGGTGCGCTGCGTACCGCCGCAAGCTCCGACGCAAAAACTTCGTCAAAAAAGTTAGGTCTTACGAATGTCGCGCCACCAAAGCACGCCGCATCGTAAGCCTTGCCGCAGACGGCAAAACTCAAGCGCAAAAATTCCTCCTCCGCGCTAAATACCGCTTCGCAGCCGCCCTGCACCGCTCGCAGCGAGCTTAGACGAAACAAAAGTCTGCGCGCAGCAAAACATACGCCCTTGCTGCATAAAAACTCCAGCAGCTCGCGCCCGAAAACCTGCGAGCTAGCGCCTATGCTTACGCTCGGGCGGGCATAAACGGATACTTTACCGGTGCGAGTGAAATACCCGCGCCCATCGCAATGCTCGCAGCGAAAATCACCCGCGCCGCCGCACTTTTCGCAGCGCAGCCTGCCCGCACCGCCGCAAGCGGGACAAATGCGCGAGCCGCTACCGCCGCAGCTAGCGCAGGGAATGAAGCGATAGCCCATAGAATTTGACGCAGAGCCTGCAGAGTCGCCTCCAGAAAGGCCGCGCGCATGAGCGTCCGTAGAGCTTAACGCCGCGCGGCTATAGCCGCCGGTGCCCTTGCAATCGGGGCAGATCAAGCGCCCGCGCCCGCCACAGTTAGCGCACGGCGTCTTGCCTGCGCCTTCGCAGGCTTTGCAGCGTCTCCTGCCCGATCCGCTGCAATGCTCGCAACGCAGCTGAACGCTAAAGGGCTTAAAATCGTGAAATTTTATGATCTGATCCGCATTCGTAGCGGCTTTTTGGGGATCTGCACGCAGGCGTAGCATAAAGGCCTCGCTTAGCTCCGCATCAGTGCTTGCCGCGCGTAGGCACTCGCGCGCATGAGCCTCGAACTGCGCGATATCTGCGAAATGCAGCTGAGCGCGCTCACCGCCACTTATATGCGAGACGCTAAACTTGCCGACAAAGTCATAACGCACGCCAAGCCTCACGCTAAATCCGTAAAACTCGCGATCAAGCTCGCGCAGATCGGCGCCACCGCTACGCGCTAAAGCCCTGAGTCTAGCGACAAACGCCTCTGCAAGCTCCTCTTTATCCAGCTTGTCCATGATCGCTCCTTTCTTGCGGGCGCGCCACAAATCCACGCCGCATAAATTTTAAAATTCCTTTATTGAAATCCTGTAAATTTTGCATTTCATACAATTATACCGCGAAAGGGAATTTTAAAATTCCAAAATCTCACGCAGGATGGAATTTAGCGCCATTGCGCGCCGTAAAATCTCGCTGCAAATCAAAGCTCTAAAATAGAGCTCGACGCAAAATCTCGCACTGCGGCGCGGTGACGTACATAACTGCCGCAACAAATACGGTGCAAACGGATCGCAAAACGGAGCCGCCAAGCATGCGGCGCCCGAGCGATAGCAGCGGGCATGCAAGACTTTAATTCCGCAGCAGCGCATAATTTGGCTCGCGATGATGCGCAATACGGCATAACGCACAGCAAATTTCGCGGCCGCGTGAAATTTTAAATTTCACAGCTAGCTCGTACGTACGCACAGCATGAAATTTAAAATTTTACGACAGCTATAGCGCGGCGTGCAGCGGCCTAAAATTCTGCGATAAGCGACGCGCAAATTTCAATCCCGCGCGACAATCAGGCGACGGGTGCATAAAGTGCAATTTAATTTACAAGCGCGCAGCGGCATATAGTCGTCGCACAAATTTAGTCGCAGCGAGCGACACGACGCGAAAATTCATGCCGCGACGCAGCGGCTCGTAAAATTTAGCTCGCCTGCCGCACAGCTATAGCCGCCTGCGCCTTTGCAAGCAGAGCGGATCAGACGTCCGCGCCCACCGCAGGCGATACACGGCGGTGCGTTAAATTTAATCTGGGCGCCGCAAACCTCACGCCGGCACGACCCATCGCGCGAGCGTAAAATTTAGCTCGCCTGTCGCATAATTTAACTCACGGCGGCGTATGTCGCGGCGCAAGCGCGAATTTTAGATCGTGCGGCGATCCTGCTACGCGACCGACGGATTAATTTCACGGTGCGCTCGACATGAAATTTAGGATATCGTAGCGACACATGACACTGTGCGCAGCCGCGTGAAATTTTGAATTTCACGGCGAGCCCACGCGTTATGAAATTTTAAATCTCGCCACGACGAGCGCGCAAGCTCGCGGGCGGCTCAATTTAAGATCTCGCGCCCGGTTTTGCGCGGAATTTTGCGAGCGAGATTTCAAATGCAAACCCGCGCAAGTTTCGCGCCGAATTTCTGCGTAGATCTTGCGCGAAATTTAATGAAATTTCACAGGCCGAGCTCGGCGCACCGAATAACCCGAATAACCCGAATAACCCGAATAACCCGAATAACCCGAATAACCCGAATAACC
>NZ_CALIBF010000081.1 GCF_938045465.1 uncultured Campylobacter sp. | reverse complement strand
GAAACCGTCGGCGCCGCGCCTAGCGGGCAGGCCTCTTTGACGATACCAAGGCTTATGAACTCGTCACAAACCTTGCCGAGCGAGCTGTTTTTATCGCGTGCCATCGCGATGATCTTTACGCCGAAGCGTTTGAGGTGTGGCAGAATTCTAACCAGCTCCTCGCTCTCGCCGCTAAAGCTAATCGCAAGCACCATATCGTCCTTGCCAATCATACCCAGATCGCCGTGTAGCGCCTCGGTAGGGTGGACAAAAAACGACGGCGTGCCGGTGCTGGCAAGCGTCGCGGCGATCTTAACGCCTATGTGACCGCTCTTACCCACGCCGGTGACGATCACCTTGCCCTTGCAAGCAAGGATCAAATTTGCGGCCCGCTCGATCTCTTCGCCGATAAGATCCGCATGCCGCAAAAGCTCCGCTCCTTCGAGCCTTAGCACCTCTCGTGCCGTATCTAAAATTTCACTCATTCAACCTTCTTTTTAAAATTTGCCTTCATTTTGTGCCTCTTTGCGCCGCGCCTAAATTTGCGCTAGCTAAAATTTCACGCCTTTGAAATTTACACCATAAAATTCTAATCTACAAAATCGCCGCGCTCCCCTGCCTGCTCGCCGCAGGCTTATTAGACGCTCTTTAAATTTCGCTTTACGCCGAAATTTTACGCTCGCAATTTTACTCGCTGCTTTAAAATTTCGCGCTACAAGACCTGCTAATGCCGCTTTTAAATTCCAACGCTGCAAAGCCCGCTTACGTCATAAAATTCGGTACTCTACGCCCGCAACATAAAATTTCATGCACCCACGACACCGCAAAGCAAGCCTTAAATCCATAAAATTTAGCCGCGCTTACATCAAATAAATCACCGGCACGATAGTCGGATATTTTTTGATCTTTCTAAATATGTGCTTTCGCACGGCCTGGCGAATCTTGCCCTCCAGCGCCCAGTGATCGAGCAAAATTTCATCTTTTAAATTTGCTAAAAACTGCTCGATGATGCCCTGCATCTCCTTGGTAAAGTGCGCCGTTTGATTATCGGCGACGAGCCCGTAAGTGATGACGCGCGTCTGAATGAGCCTCTTTTCGTTTTTGTCGATCTGCGCGATGATGACCGCGACGCCCGCATCGGCTAAATTTTGGCGGTGTTTGACGATCTCGTCGGAGATCTGCTTGTTGATCTGATTATCGATAAAAACTTTGCCCGTCTTGACGGTCTTGACGCGCTTTAGATATTTTTCGCAAACCTCCATCTGATCGCCGTCGTTCATCAAATAGATATTTTTCTCCTCGATGCCGCACTCCATCGCAGTCTCTTTGTGCTTTACGATGTGATTATACTCGCCGTGCACGGGTAGGAAAAATTTTGGCTTTATCAAGCGCAGCATGAGTTTTTGCTCCTCGATCGAGGCGTGCCCGCTTACGTGTATCTCGCTAAAGTCCTGATACGCGACCTTTGCGCCGCTTTTTAGCAGGTAGTTAAGCACGGTCGAGACGCTGCTTTCGTTGCCGGGGATCGCCTTGGCGCTGATGATTACCTGATCGGTGGATTTGATCTTGATATATTTGTGCTCGTCCGTCGCCATGCGGTACAGCGCGCTCATCGTCTCGCCCTGCGAGCCGGTAGTAACGATTAAAACCTCATTATCTGGGTATTTGGAGACCTGATCGGCATCGACGAAGATCTTTTTGTCTAAATTTACGTAGCCAAGCTCCATCGCGGTAAATAAATTTCGCTCCATGCTTCGTCCGATGACGCAGACCTTGCGGCCGTATTTTACGCCGCGCTCGATAGCCTGATAGACGCGGTGGATGTTTGAGCTGAAGGTGCTCATTATCACGCGCCCCTTACAGCTTGAAAATATCGTATCAAAGGTCTTGCCTACCGAGCTTTCGGACTTTGTGATCCCCTCTTTGTGCGAGTTCGTGCTATCGCTCATCAAAAGCATAACGCCGCGATCGCCGTAATACGCAAGGCGGTTCAGATCGGTCGGATAGCCGTCGATCGGCGTGTGATCGATCTTAAAATCGCCCGTATGGATGATCGTGCCCGCTTTCGTCGTGATCGCAAGCGCGCTTGCATCGATAATCGAGTGAGTTATGTGGATAAACTCGACCTCAAAATCGCCGATCTGATAGAGCTGGCGCTTCTGCACGGGGCGGAAGTAGCTACGCTCGGCTTTTAGGCCGTGCTCTTCAAATTTATTGCTTATCATCCCCAAAGGAAGCGGCGTAGCGTAGATCGGAAATTGAAATTCTTTGAAAAAATATGGCATCGCGCCGATATGATCCTCGTGCGCGTGCGTGATAATGATGCCCTTGATCTTGTTTTTTATCTTGCGAACGTAGTCAAAATCGGGGATCAAAATATCCACGCCAAGCATACTCTCCTCCGGAAAGCTCATGCCCACATCGACGATGATCGCACTCGTATTGGTCTCAAAAACGGTCATATTCGCGCCGATCTCGCCCAGTCCGCCAAGCGGCGTGATACGCACCGTCTCATCGCTGCGATTAGCGTCTTTAAGCGGATGCAAACGCTCCTCGTGGATCAACTTATTTTCCGCGATCGCCTCTTCCATCGCCTTTTGCCACGGCTCGTTGCCGGTGAGGCTCTTTGGCATATTTGAGCGTTTTTTATGCTTTTTCTTTTTCTGGGCGTCCATGGAGCTTGCATCGTCTGCGGCGCTAGGATTTGCGCCTTTTGCGCTGCTGCTATTTGATTTTGCACGACCGTCGCGGTTTAAATTTGAACCGCCCGCGCCGTTTTCGTTGCTTTTTGGGTATGCACCGCCGAAATGCACACCGCCCGCGCCGTTTGAATGCGCGGCGTTTGACGCGTCGCACACAGAATTCGATCCGTTGCGAGAGCCGTTTTTTGAACTCTTTGAACGAGCGGAATTTTGCCCGTTTTTCGCGCCTTTATTTTTGCGGGAGCCGTTTTCATGCTCGCCGCCGAATTCCGCGCCGCCCGCAGAGCCCTCACTCGCGATAGATTTTTTTAGATTTTCCTTGCGTTTTTTGTAGCGATTGCTTTTTTTGAGTCGTTCGACGCCGTTTTCATTTCTGTTTTCTTCCATCTTTTACCTTTAAATTTTTAAAAATTTCTAAAAAAAGGGTGGAATTTAACTCGTGCGCCCGAACCGTAGGCGGAATTTTCAAATTTAAAAAGATCTCTTCGGCTAAGCCTCTATCAAATTTTGCGCTTAAATTTTTAATAAGCGTCTTTCGCGGCGCACTGAAAGATACGCGCAAAAAGCTTTTAAATTTCTCGTATTCATCGAGACTTTGGAAACGGGCGCAACTTTTTACGCCGAGGCTATCTGCGTTTATCTCGAGGCTGGGCTTGAAATTTTTGCCCTTTACGAGCCGCATAACCGACGAAGTTACCTTCGGCGCGGGCTCGAAACAGTCGGGCTCGACGTCGAATAGAAGTTCACAGCCGCCCGCAAGATCGGCCAGGATCGACAGAGCGCTAAAATCGCTCTGTCCGGCTTTGGCGCAGAATTTTAAAGCGACCTCCTTTTGGATCATCACCAAAAATCCGCCGCATAGCTCATCGTCGATCGCCTGCAAAATCATCTTCGTAGCGACGTAGTAGGGCAAATTTGCGACCAAAAAATATTCGCCGCGCTCAAGACCCCGCTGCTGCCAAATCCGCAAAGCATCGCCCAAAACGAGCTCAAGCTCGCCGCTAGCGATCTGCTGTGCAAATTTAGCGCTTAAAATTTGATATAAATCTTCATCTATCTCGAAACTTTTTAATCTGTAAAATTCCAAAAGCTTGCGAGTTAAATCACCTAAGCCAGCCCCGATCTCAACGACATTCTGTACATTCTCGGGAATCGCTTGGATGATCTTGCTTAAAACGGCTTCGTCTTTTAAAAAATTTTGCCCGAACTCTTTTTTCGCCCTAATCATCGCGAGAGTCTAGCCAAATTTTACTTATAAAGTCATTATGTTAAGTAAAATTTGGCTAAAATCATAAAAAATTTTATTCCGAAGGGCTGCTTTGAATAGATTCGCAAAACGCATAATCCCGTGCCTTGACGTCAAAGACGGACGGGTGGTAAAGGGCGTAAATTTCGTAGGTCTCGTGGATGCGGGCGATCCGGTCGAGATAGCCAAACGCTACAACGAGGAGGGCGCGGACGAGCTGTGCTTCCTCGATATAACGGCGTCGCATCTGGGGCGCGATACGATCGTGGACGTCGTAGAGCGGGTCGCGCGCGAGCTTTTTATCCCGCTAACCGTGGGCGGTGGCATCCGTACGATTGACGATATCTCGCGTCTGTTAAACGTCGGCTGCGACAAAATAAGCCTCAACTCCGCCGCGATAAAAAATCCTGATTTGATAGACGAGGCGGCGAATAAATTCGGCTCGCAGTGCATCGTAGTCGCGATCGACGCGAAACGAAATTCTAGTGAAATTTCGCGCGGTAATTTATATGGCGCGGCGAGGAATTTGAGCGAGAGTTTGCACGACGGCGCACGGAATTCGGACGCGAATTTACGCAACGAAGCACGGAATTTTAGAGAGACTTCACGCAGCTCGCAGGATGAAATTTTAACTGGGAACGGCGAGTCTTGCGGCTATAGCGTGTTTATAAACGGCGGCAGGCTGGATACCGGCAGGGACGCGCTTTCTTGGGCAAAGGAGGTGCAGGAGCGCGGCGCAGGCGAAATTTTACTCACGTCGATGGACTGCGACGGCGTTAAAAACGGCTTTGAGCTAAATTTGACGCGGATTTTTAGCGCGCTTGATATCCCCGTCATCGCAAGCGGCGGTGCGGGTAAAATAGAGCATTTTAAGGACGCATTTTTAGCAGGCGCGGACGCATGCCTGGCGGCATCGATTTTTCACTTTAGAGAGATCGAAATCAAGGCGCTAAAAGCATATCTGCAGGAGCAAGGCATCGAAGTGAGACTGTAAATTTGGTCAGATTTATACCGCAGGGTTGAAACTTAGCCGCCAAAGCGACCAAATAATTAATTTTATTTCAGCCTTTATTATCTTGCAAGTTTTTTGCAAGCATCGTTTTTGCTTAGGTAAAATTTATTCGTTTTAGCTAAATCATAAGCTTTTTTAAATACTTTTCCATCTTCTACCCGCCACCTGCACTGCTACCATTATGAAGGGTAAGAGTATAGCTCTCCTAAATATTTGCTTAAATCGATTTTAATTTCACCTGATACTTTACGACGAAAAAATTTCAAAATTTAGCTTTAAATTTATCGTCATTTTGCTATGATTAGCGAAAAATAACGAAAGCGTAAATCCATAAATGATAATCTCTGCCGGACGAAATGAAATTTTTGATTTTGCCCTGCCTATGGGCGTAGGACTAGTGGATATGAG
>NZ_CALIBF010000080.1 GCF_938045465.1 uncultured Campylobacter sp. | reverse complement strand
TAAAGCATAAAATTCGCAGGTTTTTATCCTCGCAAAACCCAATCCCGCTTTGGGTTTACCGAAAGATAAATTTTATTAAAAGTCTGCGTGATCTCGGTAACCTTAATATTCTAAAAGATTTTGATAATACGCTTATAGAATGGGATTATAAGAGCCAAAGTATTTTTATGAGTATTCCATATACTTCAGAGGAACTTATTTATGAAGACGGGCATTTACTTTATTACGTTTGTGGACGGCTCGTGCACGAATACATAAAGGATACTAAGCCTATTCTAAATAGCAGCAAAATCCAATCTCATGAGCTTAAATCGGTTCAATCTTTCTATAATAGCGGTATTAAGCCAGTTTATTACAACCCGTATAAGATATTCCGCACCGCTTGGAAAGATATGAGCGACGAGCGTTTAAAATTATACTGGCGCGATAATCAAAACGAAATGACCGATGACATTCTAAGCGTTCAAGATTACGCTATGCTTGAGAATGAGATGATTGAGCGTGGCTTCTTACAGAGGTATAAAAATCATATCAGATATTTTACGGAGCACGCCCTTGAGGATATCAGGGAGTTGGAATTTAAGTATTCCAATAATGGCGTTATGCCGTATCCGTTTTAGGAAAAATTTTTAAAATTTATTTGAAAGGATGAGAGATGTCTATAAGATATCAATGTGATGTATGCGATAAGCTTGATGATGGATATCCAATGGATATTTACGAAGTATCTGAGGAAGTCCAGGACTATACTGGGTTTTTTTATGAGCATATTTGTAAAGAGTGTTTAAAGGTTCTGACTGAAGACGATGGAGGAAAAAAAATATTTATAGTTAGGAATGGCAAGATCTTATTAAAAAGTGATAAAAGGTTTAAGTGATATGAAATTTAGCTATTACGCCGATCTGTATCTCAAATTTGGCAAGAAAGAGTGGAAAAATTCGACTTTTGTTAAAAATGCTGGTATTGTGGCAAATCGCTTACGCTTTTTTGAGAATATGGAAATTTCAGATATAAAGCCCTCCGTAATCCGTGTTTGGCTTGACGGAATATCTGATGTTTGCAACAAGAGTAAAAAACATTATCTTTCGGCACTAAGCCAAATTATCAAGATTGCTATAGAGGATGAGGAAATTTCTAAAAATCCGCTCGTTCACATAAAGAAAATGCAGCATATAACGCCTCGTATTGAGCCTTTCACAAATGAGGAAGTGCTAAAAATTTTGGAGGCTTCTAAAAAATACAATGAAAATTTTAGGTTTCTTTACGGGGCTTCGCACGGGCGAGATTTTGGCTTTGAAAATTGCCGATATAGACTTGCAAAATCGTGTTATCTCTGTGAATTCTACCCGCTCAAGGTTCGGCGAAAGCACCCCTAAAACTTATCTTAGCATTCGCAAAGTGCCTATTTTAAACGCTCTTTATCCCGCTTTGAATAGTTTTATTTTTTATCGTAGCTGGCATAAATATTTGCTGCAAACTCAATACGGCAAGCCTTACAAGGATACTAGCGTTTTTACCTATGACTATTGGAAGCCGATTTTGAGGGAGCTAAATTTAAAATATCGTCGCCTTTACAATATGCGCCACACTTACGCTACGAATATGCTTTATCAAAATTTCGTTTCACCGGTTGAGCTTGCGAAGCTTTTAGGGCATTCCACGCCTAAGATGGTTTACGATGTCTATGTAAATTATCTTAATTCTAACTTAAAAGACTTCGATCGAAATATACAAATTTATTGATTTTTCCCGGGAAGCCTATTGCTAGGGTCGTCAGACTTCCTAAAAAGTGCTTCAAATATCGCTAAAATGGGGTTTCTGGCGGACAGAGAGGGATTTGAACCCTCGAGCCCCGGTTAGAAGCTGCACCCTTAGCAGGGGTGTGGTTTCGGCCACTCACCCATCTGTCCACAAAAAGAAATCGCATTATACATAACTAATCTAATAATGGGCTTAAATTAGCTCAGTCCGCGGAATTTATCACCTCGTGGAATTTTGAGCCGGCGGCACAAAGAGATATAATGAGTCAAAAGACGTTATGAAAGGAATTCATATTTATTATAAAATTTTAAGTATAAATTCACTTGCCCTGCAAATTCTAAAATTTTTGAAGCTTAATTCCAAAGTTTACTATAACTTTACGTTAAAATCCCATTTAAATTTATGGCGGTCCAGTAAAATCTGGCACAAATTCTACATATAAATTCCGATCCTTGAATTTTCTACCTTCGTCATCGCACGAAATTTAAGCTAAGATTAATGGGGGGGGGTCTAATCTTCAAATACATTTTTTAAAAGGATTTACCGTGTCGTCTAACGCTAAAAGGTTGATGGGTATTATTATTGCACTTGTGGCTGCTTTTTTTGGAGCTGGTTTTTATATGAATAGCGTCAATACGCTAGCCTCCCTGTTTGGAAATTTTTATAATCCATCTTTTGTTGTACATTTTCTCGTTTTTGAGAAAGGAGTAGATCAACTTAAAATTACCTACGTAATCGCATTCGTGATTATATTTGTAGTGCTAGCTATTTTGATTGATAAATTTATGATTAACTCGAAAGATTCTAAAAAATAACGTCGCCAAATTTTTAAAGCAGGCGCGACTATGAGGTTAAAATTGTAAACGATCTCGTTACGCTTTTAAATTTAACTTTAAAATCTGCGTTTTTTGCAGTAAATTTTGTATAAATTTCATGTTTTTTGCGGATGTCGAGACTCCGCGCTCAAATCCAAAGAAATAGAATTTTAATCACATAATTTTATCTTTACAAGATATGACGTAGTAGGGAGTGGGCTACAATGCAAATAATTCTACGAATTTTAAGAAGCTGATTTTGCGAGATATCTTGATGCTAAATGCGCTACGTCCTTTCCGGGTAGAATTTCATAAATTTAAAGTTTGTTGTTAAATCAAGTAACACCGAACAATGCTTGGGATATAATTTCGTAGTTTTGGGCATTATGGCTAGCATCGTAGTTAAAATTTTAAAGCTTACGCAAAAGCAAAATTTTATAATTTTAAATTTTAAAATTTATGGAATTTAGAAATTTAAGAAATTCACAGACCCGAAAAGTCCTAGAATCTTAAAAATTCCGAATTTAGAAAATTTTAAAATATTCAGAATTCTTAAAATTTCAAAGTATGGGAATTTTTTAGGATTTTAAATTTCGAAATTTTGCGAGTTTAAAAGCCTTTAAAATCCCAAGAATTCCAAATGTGCGCGATTTATTCGCCTAGAGCTTTGTCGATGAGCTTGACGTCTTCGCTTGCGCTGCCGTCGATGACTAGGGCTTGATCGCTGCCACTTACTGCGCTTTTTCCATTAAATTTTGCGCCCACTTCGATGCCGAAGCTTTGCGATAGCACGTCGCCTACGAGCACGCCGCCGCCTAGCAGCTCGACGAGCTCGGCTTCGATATTGCCGAAAAATTTGCCGCTGATTACGATATGCTTGGCCCTGATCGAGCCGCGCGCGGTACCATTTTTACCGATGACGACAGTATTATCGGAGATCACGTCGCCTTCGACATTGCCATCGATATGCAAAATGCACGACAGGTGCAGCTCTCCTTTGATGAGCGTGCCTGACGAGATTATTGTTGTTTGAGCGGTGTTTGCATCGCCTTTATTAAAGATTGCCATGGGACATCTTCCTCCTTAGTAAAAATTTCTTTGTAATTTTTTTCGTTCCAGTTAATAAAATTTAGCGGATCTAGCGGCAGCTGCAAAAATCTAATCTCGTAGTGCAGATGAGGTCCGGTGCTAAGTCCGGTGTTGCCGCTAAAAGCGATAAGATCGCCCTTGTTTACGAACTCGCCTACTTTGCGAGTTAAATTTGAATCCAAATGCGCATATCGTGTCGTAAAGCCGTAGTTGTGGCGAATCTCGACTAGATTGCCGTAGCCAGTAGCACCCGCGCCGCTGTATTGGATGATGCCGTCTGCAGGCGCGTAGATAGGCGTTTTAGGCGGCGTACGTAGATCAACGCCCGGGTGAAACTGCTTGCGCTTTAAGATGGGATGGTTGCGCCAGCCGAATTTCTCGCTGAGCTGATGAGTGCGCATGACCCTGCCGTTTGGGATCTGCATAAAAATTTCTTTGATCAGTGCGTCGGAGAATTTTTCGTTGATGATCTTTTGCGCGCGCTCTTTGATCTCTTGTTCGGAAGTAGGCTTGATGTGAGATAGGCGGTCGATCGCGCGCTCATCCTCTTCAGGATCGAGCCCAAACTGATGCTCCAAATCCGAAATTTTACCCTCGATGGCTTCAAATTCCATCTGACTTGCCGCGATACCGTCGCGAAGTTTTTGATTTAGCTCGTTAAGCTCGGTTTTGGTTCGCGAAAGGCTGTCGATTTTAGAGCCCAGGTACCTGATATATAGCGCACCCGTAACGAAAACGGTAAAAACAAATAGTACCAAATATAACGCGATCTTTTTGATGATTTGCGAAAGCAAAAAATTCCTAGAGCCGTTAAGGTCGGTTATGGTTATCATAAATTTGTTTTTCATAATGCGGCATTATAATGCACCATAGCTGAAATTTCAAAAAAATTGTAGATAAATTTAAAAGCTATTTAATTTCAAAATTTCACTAAAAGATAAAATTTATTACTTAGTATAATTATAATTTAAGCAAATCTTGCTATAATTACAGCAATTTTAAATAAAGGAGACACAATGTCAAAAACAGTAAAACAACTAAACAAACTTCAGGCGGACGCTCATGCGTTCTTTATTGCATTCCACGATTATCACTGGAATGTTAAGGGCTTACAATTCGCACAGGTTCACGCTTATACCGAGAAAGCATACGACGAGATGGGCGAGCTCTTCGACGATATGGCTGAGCGCGCGCTTCAAATAGGTGGCAAGGCCGTAACTAAGGCTAAGGATCTAATTGAGCTTTCAAAAGACGCTCCGATTAGCGTAAAAGACAGCTATAGCGTATCTGAGGTACTTGAGGATGTTAAAAAAGCCTACGAGTATTTGGTAAAAGAATTTAAAAAGCTTCAAGAGATTGCTGAGGAGGAGGGCGACGATACGACTTCAAATATCGCGCAGGATCACTATGGTGATTATGAAAAACGCCTATGGATGCTAAGCTCAATGTTAAGTAAATAATCCCCGCAAATCCTTTCAAAATTTTTAGGGGCGCATGCCCCTAAAATCCATTAAAGTTAATATTTAAATTTCAAAAAATTTTAAAATTCTAAGATTATAATTTCACACTAAAATTTTAAATCCTGCTTGAAAATTGAAGTAGAATCGCTCATTCAAAGTAAAATTCATGTAGGTTTTAAATTTCATATAATTGAAATTTAACTCATTCGCCATGTAAAAACATAACTCTTTTTATAAAGTTCGGTCTAATTTAAAATTTTGCTGCGTCGTTAAAATTTCTTGTCGATTTCAAATTTCATAGCCGTAAAAATTCTAAGAGCTAAGGCTTTGTAGCTAAAAAGTGGCATTTGCTAAAAGAGATCGTCTGTGATAAATTTATATTTTTTTAGCGTCTGATGATAAATTTTTCTGGCTTGTAGTTTTACTATTTTGATTATTTTTAAAACCTCAGTGCTTATAAATGAAGCGGAATTTTAAAAATTTCAAAGAATTTCGCAAATTCCGTAAAATTTTATAATTTCACGGAATTTTAGTTTTTATAGAATTAAGCTCTAGCCTTAAAAATTCTCTTCGGTATTGCGGTCGCTGACACGGTCCCACGGCAGCTTTATTCCGCCCAGGATATGAAAGTGCAGATGCATCACCTCTTGACCCCCGTTTTCGCCGCAGTTGCAAACGAGACGGTATCCACTCTTATCAAGCCCCATTTTGCGAGTTACTTCTTGGATGAAAGCGCTCATTTTACTCATCACTTCGGGAGGCGTTACTTGGAAGTTTTCGTAGCATTTCTTAGGGATCGCCAGGATGTGGATAGGCGCTTTTGGATTGATGTCGTGGAATGCCAAAAATTCATCGTTCTCTAACACTTTGTTGCACGGGATTTCGCCGTTTACGATCTTTTCGAAGACGTTCATTTTAGATCCTTTTATGAGGGTTGAAATTTAGCCGCGATTATAGCCAAAAAATCCAAACACGCAAATTTACCTAGCTTTTATCAAATTTTAACTACAATCGCGCCATTAATTTAACCACAAGGATAGAATTTGCAAGAGATTAAAGCAAAAATAGACGCTGCATCGAGCTTAAGCGAGCTGGAAGCCGTGCGCTTGGAGCTTTTCGGCAAAAAAGGCATCATAACGCAGCTTTTTTCCGAGCTCAAATCCGCAGCGCCCGAGCAGAAAAAAGAGCTTGCCGTAAGCGCGAATGAAAAGCGCGATTATTTCAGCGAGCTCATCGCTGTAAAAAGGGCGAGCCTGGAAGAGGCGGAGCAAAAAGAGGCGATGGAAAATGAAGCAATCGACGTCACGCTTTTTAACGAAAACGTAAGCTGCGGCGCGCTGCACCCCGTGATGGAGACGATGGATAAGATCATTGACTACTTCATCGCGCAAAATTTCAGCGTCGAAAGCGGCCCGCTCATCGAGGACGACTTCCATAATTTCGAGGCGCTAAATTTACCCAAATACCACCCTGCGCGCGATATGCAAGATACGTTTTATCTAAATGACGGGCGGCTACTGCGCACGCACACCAGCGGCGTTCAGATCCGCACGATGGAGAAATTTAAAGCTCCGCCGGTGCGTATGATCGCCCCGGGTGCGGTATTTCGCCGCGATATGGATCTAACCCACACGCCGATGTTTCATCAAGTGGAGGGTCTCGTAGTCGAGCAGGGAGACCGCGTGAGCTTCGCAAATTTAAAATACGTTTTAGAGGAATTTTTGCGCTATATGTTTGGAGACGTAAAGGTGCGCTTCCGCCCGAGCTTCTTTCCGTTTACGGAGCCGAGTACGGAGGTTGATATCAGCTGTATTTTCTGCCACGGCGAGGGATGCCGCGTCTGTAAGCAGACGGGCTGGCTCGAGGTGTTAGGCAGCGGCGTGGTCGATCCTAACGTCTTTAAAGCGGTGGGCTGGAAAAACGTCAGCGGATACGCATTTGGGCTCGGCGTGGAGAGATTTGCGATGCTGCTACATGGTATCCCCGATCTGCGCTCGCTATTTGAAGGCGATATTAGATTATTGGAGCAGTTTAAATGATAATAACGAGAAATTGGTTGCAGGAGTGGATCGACATAAGCGAAATTTCAAGCGAAAGACTGCTTTCTACGCTAAATTCCATCGGTCTTGAGGTTGATGCTCACGATAAAATTTCACTTCCTAAAGGCGTCGTCGTAGGACTCGTAAAAAGCAAGCGTCGTCACGAAAATTCCGATCATCTAAATGTCTGCGAGGTTGATGTCGGTAAGCAGAGCCTGCAGATCGTCTGCGGCGCGAAAAATGTTGAGGCAGGGCAATATGTCGCAGTTAGCCTAATCGGCGCCGTGCTACCTAGCGGCCTTGAGATCAAGCCTGCCAAACTTCGCGGCGTGGAGAGCTTTGGCATGATCTGTTCGGCAACCGAGCTTGGGCTTGCCAAGACGAATGACGGCATTATGGTGCTTGATAGCAGCATCGGCGAGCTTGTGCTCGGCAAGGAGCTGCGCGAGTATGAAATTTTTAATGATGATCTTATCGAGATTGAGCTTACCGCTAATCGCGGCGACTGCCTTAGCATCTTAGGCATAGCGCGCGATCTAGGCGCAGCGCTTGATCTGCCGCTAAAGGAAAAGCACGAATTTGAAGATGCCGACGGAGCACCTGGTATCGGTAGAATTTTAAGCGTGCGTGCAAGCGATGAGGTAAGCGCTAAATTTGCTTTTCGAGCTTACGAGATCAAAGGCGAGCTGAAGTTAAATTTAAAGCAGACCTTGCGTCTTGCAAGCGTTGGTATTTTGCAAAGCTGCGCGGTGCAAAATTTCATCAACTACGCTACTCACTCTACCGGAGTATTGCTGCGCGCTTATGATTTTGAAAAGATCGCTTCCGCAGATGGCAAGGTAGCGCTTGACATAAAGCCTATGCCAAACGGCGAGTTCGGCGTTTATGCGGGCAAGAGATTGCTTAGCGTAGCAGGAATTTGCCAAGACGCGGAGCTAAAGGCGTGTTGCAGTAGCAAAGTGGTGCTATTAGAGGCAAACTACACCGCGCCACTAATCATTGCTAAAGCAGTAAACGAAAACAAAGGCCTAAAAGGCGACGAGCATGTGTATCGCTCAAGTAGAGGCAGCGAGCCAAAGCTTAGGCTAGGGCTCGATCTACTATTTAGATTGCTACTTAAAAATAAAGCCGTGAGCCTATATGCGGGCACACAAAAGATTTCAAATGCTTTGGAGCCGCTTATCGTGGGCTTTAGCGAAAAAGAGATAAACTCAATGATCGGCGCGCAAATTCCGCGCGATAAGATCGTAAAAATTTTAAAAAGGCTGGGCTTTGATGTGGGCGTCGAAGCCGATCTCATTACCGCCAAGGTGCCGCCTTTCCGCCACGATATCGTAAATTCTCACGACGTGTGCGAGGAGATCGTGCGTATCGTGGGCATCGACAATATCGCCGCCGCGCCGCTAAGCTTCTACGAGAAAAACCGCCTAAACGGTACCTACGTAAGCTTATGTAATGGGCGCAAGCTTCGCAGCAAGGCGGCAGCAGTGGGATTTTTCGAGTGCGTACATTATGTATTTGACGACGGCAAGGCGCTGCAAAGCTTAGGCTTTGCGCCGTGCAAGGTTAAAATTTTAAATCCGATCAACGGCGAGCTGGACGCGCTAAGACCGACGCTCATTAATCATCTGCTGGAATCTGCTGAGCGAAATTTAAAGAATTCCCGCAGAAGCGTTAAGCTTTTTGAGCTAGGAGAGGTGTTTGATGCGGACGGCTCGCAGAGCCTAAGGCTGGGCTTTATCGCTAGCGGACTAAAGGCGGAGCCCTCTATCGCGGCCGGCGCGAAACCTGCCGCGGTGGATTTTTTGTATTTTGCAAATTTAATCCAAAGCGTCATCGGTAAATTTAGCGTCAGGCTGCCTGGCGAAAATTTGAAATTTTTAAGCGAATTCGAGCAAGCTCAGATCGAGCAGGGCGGCGAGATCGTGGGCTTTATCGGGCGCGTGGATTACGCCGTAGAAGCAGGGCGCGATCTAGATAAAAGCTATCTGTGCGAGATCGATTTTTCAAAGCTTAAATTTAAAAATATCGTAGCGGACGCTTATTCGAAATTCCCTAGCGTATCGCGCGATCTAAGTATTTTGGTGCCGAGCGGAATGCGCTTCGAGCAGATTAAGCAGTGTATAGACGCCCTTAGAATCGAGGCGCTAAAGGAATTTATCCCAAGCGATCTTTACAGCGACGAAAGCCTGGGCGATTCAAAGAGCCTGACGATCAGACTTGTATTTCAAGACCTTCAAAAAACGCTCTGCGACGAGGAAGTCGCGGGCTTTACCGATAAAATTTTAGCCGCGCTTAGCAGCGAGCTGGGACTTGGGCTGCGATGAGAATTTTTGCGCAAGCGGGCCCTTTGCGAGCGGAGATCTCAAACATCGCCGCGGATAAATCGATCTCGCATCGTGCGGCGATCTTTTCGCTGCTAGCAGAGGGGACGAGTAAAATTTCAAACTATCTAGCCGCCGAGGATACGCTAAATACGCTAAAGATTGTGGAGCTTTTGGGCGCTAGCGTACAGCGCGTAGGGGGCGAAATTCTGATCACTCCGCCGGAGGTTATCAAAGAGCCTAACGTCCCGCTTGATTGCGGCAACTCAGGCACCGCTATGCGGCTATTTATGGGCTTTTTGGCGGGGCGCGAGGGCTTTTTCGTGCTGTGCGGCGATCGGTATCTAAGTGAGCGTCCGATGAGGCGCGTTGCGGATCCGCTTTGCAAAGTGGGCGCTAAAATTTACGGACGAGCAGGCGGCGAAAAGGCGCCTATCGCGGTGCTCGGGCAAAAGCTTGGGTATTTTGAATACGCGAGTAAGATTGCGTCCGCGCAGGTAAAGACCGCTCTGATTTTAGCGGCTTTGCGCGGCAGCGGGTGCAGGTTTAGCGAGCCCGAGCTTAGCCGCGATCACAGCGAGCGGATGTTAAAAGCGATGGGCGCGCAAATTTCGCGAAACGGACTTGCGATCGAAGTCGCGCCGCTTAGCTCGCCGCTTAAACCGCTTGAAATTTTTATCCCAAACGACCCTAGCTCGGCGTTTTTCTTCGCGGTCGCCGCAGCGATAACCCCGGGCTCGCGCATAGTGCTAAAAAATATGCTGTTAAACAAAACCCGCATAGAGGCGTATGAAATTTTAAAACGTATGGGCGCCGAGGTTAAATTTAATAAAACGAGCGAAATTTACGAGCAGATCGGCGATATAGAGATCGCTTACGCGTCGCTTCACGCCGTGGAGGTTAGCGAAAATATCTCGTGGCTGATAGACGAAGCGCCTGCGCTTGCTATCGCCTTTGCTTGCGCGCAGGGAAGTAGCGTGCTTAGAAATGCCGCCGAGCTGCGCGTAAAGGAGTGCGACCGCATAAAGGTAACCTGCGAAGGGCTTCGCGCTTGCGGTATTAAGGCGCGCGAGCTACAGGACGGCTGGCAGATCGAAGGCGGCGAGGCAAACGCGGCGATTATCACGCCGTGCGGAGATCACCGCATCGCGATGAGCTTTGCGATTTTGGGCTTAAGATCGGGGATGATCATCGAAGATAGCGATTGTATCGCGACGTCGTTTCCAAATTTTGCCGCGATTTTAAGACAGATCGGGGCCGGCGTTGAAGATTGAGATGGCCAAAAGCTACGGCTTTTGCTTCGGCGTCAAGCGCGCGATCAAGATCGCAGAAAGCGCCGGCGAGGCCGCTACGATCGGTGAGCTCATACATAACGCCGAAGAGATTAACCGTTTAAAGCAAAATTTCGGCGTCAAAACCCTACAGGGCGTTAGCGAGATCAAGGACGAGCAAAAGCTCATTATCCGCACCCACGGCATCCAAAAAGACGATCTGCAAAGATTAAAGGCGCAAAATAAAGAGCTCATCGACGCTACCTGCCCCTTCGTGACCAAGCCGCAGCAGATCGTAGAAAAGATGAGCGCAGAGGGCTACGACATCGTGATTTTCGGCGATAAAAACCATCCCGAAGTAAAGGGCGTGAAATCCTACGCAAAATCACGCGTATTCGTGATCATGGATACGAAGGAACTGCAAGACGTCAAGCTTGGACCTCGCGTCGCGCTCGTTTCGCAGACTACGAAAAAGATAGAAAGCTTTACCAAAATCGCGAATTTTTTGATGCAGCGTGCTAGGGAGCTGAGAATTTTTAATACGATTTGCAATGCGACGCTGGAAAATCAAGAGGCCGTGAAAAGCCTATCACAAAAGGCCGACGTAATGATAATCGTAGGCGGGAAAAATTCCTCTAACACCAAGCAGCTTTTTTTAATTTCACAAAATTTTTGCAAAGACAGCTATCTCATAGAAAACGAAAGCGAGCTTGAGCGCTCGTGGTTTGAAAACAAAAGCCTCTGCGGCATCTCCGCAGGAGCCAGCACGCCCGATTGGATCATCAAAAAAGTAGTAGCGCGAATCGAAAATTTAACGCAGAATTTATAAGCCCTCTTATCAAATTTACTCTTAGAAATTTATCAAATCGAAAGCAAATTTTGGCTAGAATCGCGCATTTTAGTTCTTTTCAAAAAAGCACAAATAAATTTAAAGGAAGCATATGGCTGAGGTGAACGAGAAGGTTCAAAACCACGCAGAGGAAGATTTTGCGACATTGTTAGAGGAGTATGACGCCGGGAAGTCTCGCGACGAGGTTGTCACAGGTAAGGTTATCGCCCTTAAGGACGGCGAGGTTTTCATAGACGTAGGCAGGAAGTCGGAGGGCATTTTAGATGCCGCCGAGGTGAGCGACGAGCAAGGAAACCCGCAGGTTAATGTAGGAGATGACATCAAAGTCGCTATTATCGGAAGCAGAGGCGGTCGCCCGGTCGTATCGTATAAAAAGGCCCTAAAGAAGGAAAAAGTAAAGGCATTCATCGACTCCTATGATGAAAACGCAGAGAATGTCTATGACGTTAAAATTCTATCGTTTAATAAGGGCGGTTTCGTTTGTGCTAATGCAGACGACGTGGAATTTTTTATGCCGCGCTCGCAAAGTGCGCTTAAAAACCCAAATGGCGCCGTCGGTAAAAATTTCAAGGTAAAGATCATTAAAGTTGATAGAGACGAACAAAGCATCGTAGTATCGCGTAAGAAGCTACTTGATGAGGATCGCAAAGCAAGCAAAGAGGCGATCGAGAAAGTAATCGCTACCGAGGGCATCATCGAAGGCGTCGTCAAAAAGATTACCACCTACGGTATGTTCGTAGACGTAGGCGGCGTGGACGGGCTCGTGCACTACAGCGAAATTTCATACAAAGGTCCTGTAAATCCAAGCTCGCTCTACAAAGAGGGCGATAAGGTTCCAGTTAAAGTTATCAAATACGACAACGATAAAAAACATCTCTCCCTTTCGATCAAAGAGGCGATGCCCGATCCTTGGAACGAGATCAAAGATAGCCTGGAAGTGGGCGATACTATCCGCGTAAAAGTAAGTAATATCGAGCCTTATGGCGCGTTTGTCGATCTTGGCAACGACATCGAGGGCTTTTTGCATATCAGCGAAATTTCATGGGATAAAAATATCAAAAATCCGAAAGATTTCATCAGCGAGGGCGAGGAGCTCGACGTCGAGGTCGTAGAGATTAACCCTAGCGAGCGCAGGCTGCGCGTGAGCCTTAAAAATTTACTCACAAAGCCGTTTGACGAGTTCGTTGCTAAGCATAAAGTGGGCGACGTGCTAAAAGGCAGCGTCACTACGATTACGAATTTCGGCGCGTTTGTGAGGATCGACGGCGTAGAGGGACTTTTACATAATGAAGACGCTTCATGGGATCGCGGCGAGAAGTGCAAAAATTTATTCAAAGTAGGTGACGAGATCGAGGTTAAGATCATCAAGATCGACAAAGATACTCAAAAAATTTCTCTAAACCACAAAGAGCTCGGCGATAGCCCGATTAGCGATTATGCCAAGAGCCACAATCAAGGCGATGTCGTAAAAGGCAAGATCCGCGATATTAAAGAGTTCGGAATTTTTGTCGAGCTCGGAGGCGGTATCGACGCGCTTATCCGCAAGGAAGATCTCGGCAACGTAAGCGTAGATAACCTAAAAGTGGGCGACGAGATCGAGGCTGCGATCGCCTTCATCGACGAGAAGAAAAATAGAATTCGCCTAAGCGTGCGCAGGCTGGCTCATCAGAAGGAGCGCGAGGCGCTAAATGAGATCAATAGTAACGACGACGAGAAGCAAAGCCTAGGGGATCTGATCAAAGATCAACTAAATAAATAATTCCTCCCGCAAGGCATCCCCGCCTTGCGGACCCACTTCTAAAGGTTAATTTAATGAAAACTATCATAGTTTGCGACGCAATCCACAAAATCGGTTTTGATCTGCTTAAGCAGGAATCGGACGTTAAAGTAATCGACGCTACGAACGTGCCCAAGAGCGAGCTATATGGAATTTTAGGCGATGCGGACGTTGCGATTACCAGAAGCTCTACGGCGGTGGATGAGAAATTTCTAAACGCAGGCACCAAGCTAAAAGCGATCGTGCGCGCGGGCGTGGGCGTAGACAACTGCGACATCGACGGCTGCTCCAAGCGCGGCATTATTTTGATGAACGTACCTACCGCAAATACCATTGCCGCGGTTGAAATGACCATGTGCCACCTACTAAATGCGGCGCGCAAATATGTAAATTCCTGCAACGATCTGAAAATTAATAGAATTTGGAAGCGCGAGAAGTGGTACGGCGCCGAGCTTTATAAAAAGAGTCTCGGCATCATCGGCTTTGGAAACATCGGCTCGCGCGTGGGGGTGCGCGCGCTTGCGTTTGGGATGAACGTCATCGCCTATGATCCGTATATCGAGCCTGAGAAGGCCACGAAGCTCGGAGTAAAATATACGAAGAATTTCGATGAAATTTTATCTTGCGACTTCATCACGATCCATACGCCGAAAAATCAAGAGACGATAAATATGGTAGGCGAGCCGCAAATAGCGAAGATGAAAGACGGCGTGCGTCTAATAAACTGCGCTAGAGGCGGGCTGTATAATGAAAAAGCGCTCGCAAACAATCTACGCAGCGGCAAGATCGCGTATCTCGGCATCGACGTTTTCGACAAAGAGCCTGCGACCGATCACGAGCTTTTGGATATCGAAAATTTAAGCGCGACTCCGCATCTTGGAGCAAATACGCTCGAATCGCAAAGCAATATCGCCCGAGAAGCCGCAGAGCAGGCGATCAGCGCCGCGCGCGGCTTAAACTATCCAAACGCTTTAAATTTGCCGCTTAAGCTCGAGGATTTGCCGCGCGGTATCGAGCCGTATATAAATTTAGTCTCCAAAATGGCTTATCTTGCGGCGCAGATCAACAAAGGCCCGATCAAATCGATTCGCATCGAGGGCAGCGGCGAGGTGGTGCAGTATCTAAAATCGATGCTCGTTTTTGCCATCGTAGGCGCGCTGCACGATTCTTTGGGCGATTCGCTAAATTACGTCAATGCTAAATTTCTTGCCGACGAAAAGGGGATCGAGACGAGCTTCGGCGAGCTTGCAAACAGCGTCTATAAAAGCGAGATCGCAGTAAAAATTATGACCGATGAGGCGATCTCAAATGTCGCGGGTACCGTCTTTGACGGAAGCGAGGAGCGCATCGTAAATATCGGCGGATTTAAGACCGATTTTAAGCCGAAAGGCAAGATGATAATCTTCAAAAATACCGACGTGCCGGGCGTTATCAAATCCGTAAGCACGATCCTAGCCGACGAAAACATCAATATCGCGGATTTTCGCTTAGGCAGAGGCGAGGAGGGGGATGCTTTGGCGGTCATTTTGGTCGATTCCGAAGTGCAAAAAAGCACGCTTGATAAGCTGGCGGCGCTTCAAACCTGCCTAATGGTGCGCTACGCGGCGCTTTAATCCCTTTCCGCTTAGGAGGCGGAATTTTAAATTTCGCCTCATCCAATTTCTTTAATAATTTAAATTTACTTCCTGTGTGCAGAGCCGCGCTTGAGGTACGTTGCAGCTGCATCCGGGCAGATACCTTTTAGCGTGCGACTTTTGCAAACGCCGCGAGCGCTTTAAATTTAACTCTCGCCGCGGGCTTGCTTTTAAATTTTAAATTTCGTCCTTGCAGAGCCGCTTTAAATTTCATAATCGCGAGCGTCGCCGATTAAATTCTGCCGCTATACGAGTTCGGTATCCAAAGCTAAGCGTCGCAATACAAAACGCGGTCAAATTTTATAAATTTTTAGACACGGCAAGGCGCTTTTGTTTCAAATTTATGCGCGACAGGCACTTCATCTCTCTAATCGTATCGCTCGTTTAATTTCAGACAGCCGCCGAGAGATCGCATTGTTGATTAAATTTTACGTTTTTGCCGAAACTACGCTTCGGTAAAAATTCCGCCCGACCTAAATTTAGCCAATACAAAATTTCAGCCGTAATGCGCCCTGCTAATTTGTGAGTTTAAGCGTTTCGATTAGGCTTAAAATTTTGCGGATCCGCGTTTGGTATTCGCACGCGAGCTCTATGCTAGCGGGTCTATCAAAAAGAGTAGTTTCGAAAAGATCGGGCGCACCGTTTAAAAATAGATATAAGCGCTCATCCATAAATACCGCGCTCAAGCTGAACTCGCCGTTCGTTTCGCGATTTATTTCGCGCAGACGCTCCATAAACGCGGGCGTTAGCAAATAGCGCGCTTCTACTTTGTCATCCGCAAACACGCGAAAATCGCGCATAAAATCCACATCGTCCATCATCTCTTTTTCGCCGAAGATCTTGGCGTTTAGCTCCCTGCTTACCACTATCGTTTTGCCCGAGGTTTTTTTCGCGAGCTCGCAGATCAGCACGTTGCCGTCAAAGTCCATATAGTTATCGTAGAATATTTTGATCAACATAATCGCCGCTATGAGCGGATTATCCGTTTTCATGTAAAACCTACCATTACTATGTACCTCGCTGAGGCTAAATTTAATCCCGCAGTACACGCCCGTAATCCGATCCTCGCTTTTGATCCTAGATTTCCTATAAATTCTAAATTTTTGAAATTCCTCTTCTTGCATGCCGGTATATGGATCGTATTTTAAACCGGCATCTATATCGTTTATTACGGCGCGGACGAATATCTCTTTATAAAATTTGTAGTAGCGAATTTCCGCTTCGCTTTCTTGACTGGCGCAATGCATAAGAAATATCCAAAAGATATGAAAAAGGATCAAGACGCTCGAAAATTCGGCAATTTCTATTAGAGGAGTGTCTGCTTTAACGCAGTTTAGAAACACTAATACGAACAGGACCGCAAAAAAGGCGGCTATACTGAGGTAGTAATATCTATTAAAAACTCTAGCGCACGCTTTTTGCTCGATTAAAGTTTGCGAAATAGCATCTTGCAAAGAAGGCGACATATCTGTCCTTGAGAAAAATTTCGCCCGTATTGTAGCAAAATTTAGCGGAATTCATAAAGAGCGAATTCCGCCGCATAATTAAATAGTCGAGATCGGAGCTTAATTTACGCAGCCAGTGCGGCGTAAAATTTTACTATTCTGAAATCAATTCGCATCGGATTTAAAATTTAACGTATCGCGTAAGCTTATATTTCACGCGAGCCGCCTTTGTAAATTTGCGTTCAAATTTTGCGATCACAGCACTCTGAGGGTGTCTGAGAGGAAATACATAAAAACCCCGAGCCCGAACATCACGAAAAGTCCCAAAAATTCGACATAAAGTTTCAGGCTTACGAGCCGTTTTGAGCTAAGCTCGTTTGCTTTCGCGCCGAAAAGCGCGGCTAAAAATATCACGACGCTCATCCCAAAACCGATGAAAAGCGCACTTGCGACGCTAAGCGCGAAGCTTCCGAGGCTGAAGGCAAGTACAAAAATCAGGATCGTGCCTGGGCAGGGCACGAGCGCCGCCGCAAGCGCGATAAGCCACTCTCGCCCTTTCTCGCCGCCTGAAGTTGCGCCATTTTGCAGCGAGCGAGATGAGGTTTGGTTTTTGAAATTTGCAGAATTTAAAGCCTGTTTTTGCTTGTTTTGGCTAGACGAGTTTTCTTCTAGGCTTGCGTTTAAATTTAAATTTGAATTTAGCTCTGCCGTTGTGGCACCCGAATTTTTGGTATCTAAATACTGCGCGGATTCGCCGCTTTTAATTTTAAATTTAGAAAATTTATAGCTCTTCGACGCTGCGTGAGCGGAATTCTCGGCGTTTGCAAATGCCGTATCTTTTAAGCGGGAGTCCGTATCTGCGGTCTTTGCGATGGAAGCGCAAGCGGCGCAGGAGCAGCTCGCATCGTGGCTGACGCCCGCTCTTACGCGGCGAGCTTTGTCGTAGATGATGAGCGCGGTTATGACGATGATCAGAAGCGCCGAAATTTTCGTGGTGATCGAGGCGGAGTTTGCAGAGACGAGCCCTGCGACGTTTTGCAACACAAACATGCTCGCGCTTACTAAAACGAGCGCTCCCAGGACGTGCAGAAGCCCGATTTTAAGGGCAAATCCGAAGGCTTTGACGTAGCTGCCGCCATGGGCTAGGAAATAGCTCGCCGTTAGCAGCTTCGCGTGTCCAGGGCCTGCCGCGTGGAAAAAGCCGTATATGAAAGAAAGTGCTAGAACCCATAAGATCGTGCTTGCGCTTGCATGCTCGCTGCTTGCGCGAAACGCCGTTTTGAGGCTTTTCATAAAATCCATCGTCTTTTGCGCGACAAATCCCAGCGTAGCCTCTTTTTGTGGCTCGCTTGAAATATTGTCGCTACCGGACGCAGCGCCGTTTTTGCTCGCGCTATTTTGCGCTAAATTTAAAGAACTCTCATCGGGCGGAGTCGCAAAATTTTGCGTAGAATGCGCGGAATTTAAAGAATTATCTCGTCTCGCCGCCAAATTTTGCCCCGTACCTTTATCTACAGACGGCGCAGAATTTGCGGAATCGTTAAAATTTATCGCAGCGCTCCTGTCGCCGCCGTTTTGCGCTAAATTTGAATCATCGCCTAAAGAAGCCGCGGTATTTTCGCCGTTTTTTGCGGCGGCCTCTAAGTTTTCGCTGCCTAAGCGGTCGGAATTTGCGGGACCACCTTTTGCTTGCGCGTTCTTTTTGGCGGCTTTATTAATCTGCGCGATAGTATCCGAAGCGGCGATATTTTTTTGCGCCTCTGCTGCAGCTTCCGAAACGATGTCGCCGACGGATCTTTGGTTTGATCTGCGTGCTGAGCTGGCATTGGGTTTTCCTTGCCCGCCTTGCGCAAGTTTATCCTCTGAGCCCGCAAGGCTCTGCTGGCTAGATGCAAGACCATCCTGCGCTAAATCAGAGTTCGGCGCGCCTGAAATTGGCGGCTTTTTATCCGCGATCTTTGGCTTTTCGCCGCTAAATTCTATAAAAGTGGTGGCTAAATTTGAATTAGGCTTCGCTACAAAGCCCTCGCCCAGATTAATGGGCTTGTCGTCAAGCATTTTGAAATTGAAAAATCCCTGATCGTCGTTAATGGAAATTTTAAGAACGCGGTTATTGCGCAGCTCGAAGCCGACCTTTTGATCGAACTCAAACACGAGTCTGCCCTTTTTGACGAGGCTTATTGCGTTTTTAAAATTTCCCTTGATCTGCGTGCCTACGAGGTTGCTAAGCACGGGCTTTGTATTTTTTGGCGCTTGATCGTAGAATTCCGCCTCGCAAAGATAGTTTTTGGGGGTTAGATAATCGGTCATCGCCTTAGTTATCTCGGCAAGCTCGCTATTTTCAAGCTTGCCGTTGGAATTTATATCGTAGGTCTGCATTATGACGTCGGTAAAATTTTGAGAGAAAAGCCACGAAAAATGCAGGCTCACGATCTTGCCGTCTTGTGCGACGGGGGTAATGCTAACGTGCGCAGTGGGCGTGTATAGGGCGCACAGAGCGCACGCAAATATCCGCGAGCTAAAGATCGCGGATAAAAGTAAAATTTTAATAAATTTCATTAAACTACAAATTTTCTCCGAAAACGTCGATCGTCTTTTTCATCGTCTCGTACCAATCTAGCGGCAGCTGATCGATCTCCATCACCTTTGCGCCTGTTTGTGCGGCGATGGTTTGCGCTGCCTTTTTGGAAAACTGCGGTGCGACGAAAATCACCTTGATCTTTTCCTCTTTGGCTTCCTCGATTAGCTCGGCTAAATCCGCAGGCTTAGGCTCTTTGCCCTCCACTTCGACTGCGATCTGCTCTAAATCGTATCGATGCGCGAAATAGCCCCAAGACGGATGATAAACCATAAATTTCTTTCCCTTGACGCCCGCTAATTTTTGCTTTGCGTAAGCGTCCAGCTCGTCCAGCTTTTTAGCAAATTTATCGAAATTTGCTTCATAAATTTTAGCATCCTTAGGATACTGTTTGGTTAACGCGTCTTTAATATTTTTAGCTTGAATTTTTACAAGCTGCGGATCGAGCCAGATATGTGGGTCTAAACCGCCGTGATGATGATGGTGCTCGTGCGCCTCGTGGTCTTTGTCACCATGCTCATGATGCGCGTCATGATCGTGATCATCGTGATGTGCGCTATGATCATGTTCGTCGTGATGGTGATGCTCTGCCATAGCCATTTTAGTGATGCCATCTTCGGTGCGGATTATCTTCATCTTTGGATACGATGCAGCAAGCTTTGGTAGCCAGACTTCATCAAATTCTATACCGACTGCAAAATACAGATCGCTATTTTCTAGCATTTTCATCTCCGAAGGCTTAGGCTCGTATGTGTGCGGATCAGCGCCTTTGCCGACCATCGTATTTACCTGCAGAGTATCGCCTGCGATCTGTTCAACAAAATACTTCGTAGGAAGTATGGTCGTGGTGACCGTAGGTTTGGCGAATGCTACGCAACTAGCTGCTAAAAGCGTGAAAATAAGCTTTTTCATAAAATTCCTTTCCAAAAAAATTGCGGAAGTATATCAAAAGCAACTTAGTTGCAACTTAATATAAATTTATCTAAATTTCGCTATCATCGCTTAAATTTTAAAAAAGGCGTAAAATGGATCCCAAAGATTTTTTAGCGAGTCACGATATCGCTCCTACGGCGCTTAGAGTGCAGATCGTGCAGATCCTAAGCGAGAAAAAATGCCCAGTAAGCTATGATGAACTAGTAGAACTAACAGGTGCTAATAAAACCACGATATATCGCAATATAGCGCTTTTGGAAGAGAAAAATTTGATAATTACCAGCGAAAATAATCATAAAAGCTTTTATGAGCTCACCGACGGCGCCAAAGCGTATTTTATCTGCGAAAGCTGCCATAAAATGGAGGAGATTTCGATGCCCGCTCTGCCACAAAAAAATGTCAAAAGCGTGCTTGTGCGCGGTCTGTGCGAGAAGTGCGGCGGCTGAGGCGGGAAATTTAATCAAAAGCGCTCGAAGAAATTTGGCTAAAACACTAGGGCAAAATTTAACCGATTTTTAACGGATTTTTATAAAACAAACGATATAATCCGAGCGTTTCATATTTTAAAAGGGAAAAATTCAGTGAATAAAAACGATACGATAAAAGCAATAGAGAAGTTTGTAAGTTCTCAAGAAATGACGATGTTTCGCCTGAAAAAGGGTATCTACGGCGATGCGATGAAAAACCTGGATCAGGTTTTTACGCCGTATAAGGAGTTTGCCGAGTTTTTCAAAAATCCCGCAAATAGACTGCAGGAGCTGTTAGGCAACATCGCGTACGAATCGATTTTAAACTACACTGAAGCAGGGCTATCGCACTGCGAGAAGATCCACTCGATCTATTTTGTGGAATCCAAAGGACTTTTCAAAAGTGGTCTAAAGTATATCGAGCCTGATGCGACCGCGAGAGAAAGAGCCAAGAGCTATTACGACAAATTGCTGGAAAATAATGAGAAGCTTAACGAATATATCGATATCGGCTTGCAAAGGCTACATGGCTTAGAAGCGAAGGTTTTCGAGTAGGCTAGGCTAGCTTTGGGATTTGATTTGCGCGGCGAAATTCTATCGCAAATCCTTAGCGCTTAAAATTCTATGATTAAATTTCATACCTTTTGTAGATCGCAAACTTATACTATTTAATTCCGCGTTAGCGCCGCTTTTAATTGCGCATATAGCAAATAGGGTGGCTTGAGCAATTCCGTGCCGGCAGGCATTATCCGATACGATCAAAGAAATAATCTAAATTTTTAAAGCTCAACGAAGCGGGTTAAAATAAGCAAGCTTGGCTAAATTCTTTGAAGAGATTAAAGCAGGCTCTAGCATAAACTAGCGCTTGGTCGGAGTCTGCGAATTTGAAATTTCGCGGTTAGCGCGAACGGGAATTTAAAATTCTAGCGCTACTTTAGATTCCTTTGAAATGCGGAATTTTAAAGTAGGTATTACGCCTGAAACAAGCAAAGCGTAAGATTTGAAATTTACTAGAAAATGCTCGCTGCAAAGTAAAATTTAAAAGCCAGGCTGCAGGCGACGCAGCATAAATTTTAATTTACTCTGTAGCGCAAAACGCATTCAGCAAGAGATATTTTTGGAAGCGGAAAGGGCGATAGAGAGCCGTAACGAATTATATTTGATTGCGCTAATACCGCATTGTTGGTATATGCAGTGATGTAGCCGATGCGTAAAAATTATTTAGCGGTGTCAATATGGTGAAGCGTGCGGTATAAATTTTAACTTGTTTTGGCGCGCTGTTTTAATATCTCTATCATGCGAGGCAAATTTAAGCGGTTAAACTTATTGAGATTAGAAAATTCTAAACACGGATTAAAGCTTAGCGGCGAAATTAGCCTTGCTAGCACTCTGCTGCATCTTAATTTCGCCGCAAGCAACTTTATTTATCTGCCTTTTCGGCTTTATATTGCGCTAGCAGGGTGCCTAGCTCATCTTTTATGCGAAGCTTTTCTTTCTTCATCGCATCGATCTCCAGATCGCTCATATGCACTCTGCCGGCTTGTGCGTCGGCGATCTTGTGATCCAGCTCGTCGTGTTTCTCGAAAAGCGAATCAAATCGCGCGTTTTTGCCTTTTAACTCAGTGATTAAATCTCTGTATTCATGAAACATGCTTTACTCCTTTGAAAAATTTATTTAAGTATATCAATAAAGCGCTTAAAACCTAATTTCAGCTATCAAATTTAGACTGAATTTCACGCATGAGATTCCAAATTTTAAAAGGTAAAATTTTAGTATTTAAAAATTTAAAACAGGCAAATTTAAATGATAAAATTTTAGGGCAGAGCTTTAAAGCCCTGCCGCTATTCGCTATTTTCGAGACGAGATTTTTATTATGAAAGAGTAATCTGTGAATCTTTATGATCTATAATCGGCGTTGATTTTTACGTAGTCGTAGCTAAGATCGCAGCCGTATGCACTAAACTCGCCATCCCCGAGCCCTAAATCGCACCAGATCGTAAAGCTTTTTTGCTGCATTACGGCGTGGGCCGTGGCCTCGCGAGCGGCGTCCAGTTCGCGATTTTGCGCATCATAAAGCAGCACGTCGTCGTATTTGATACGCAGCTTTTCTTCGTCGCATTCGATACCGCAGGCGCCTATGGTCGAGGCTATACGACCCCAATTCGGATCTTCGCCAAAGATCGCCGTTTTAACAAGCGGCGAATTGCTTAGCGCCTTTGCCGCCCTGCGAGCGTCTTCGGCATTTGCGGCGCCGCTTACTTTAAATCGCACCAGCTTGGTTGCGCCTTCGCCGTCTTTTACAAGCATCCGCGCAAGCTCGTGCGTCAGGGCGTTTAGCGCGGAGGCGAAGGCATCCTTTTCGTAGGCGCATTTAGCGCTGCTGCAGAGCATAATCGTATCGTTGGTGGAGGTGTCGCCGTCAACGCTTACGGTGTTGAAACTCTGCTCCGCTGCTTTTTTTAGCAGCTCGTCCATATCCGCGCGCGGTATTTTTGCGTCGGTTAGGACGAAGCAGAGCATAGTTGCAAGCGCAGGATTGATCATACCCGCGCCCTTGCAAACGGCTGCGATGTGAAATTTCTCGCCGTTTTCTAAAGAAATTTCATACGCAAGCTCCTTTTTTATCGTATCTGTCGTCATGATGGCGGTGGCTAGGGCGTCTGAGTTTCGCGCCGAGAAGTTAAAATTTTGCGCGGCGGCGATAATTTTTTCCTTTTTGAGGCGGTATCCGATGACGCCGGTGGAGCTCATGACGGGGTTTATCAGAGGGATTTTTTTGCCAAGCTCGCTAAAAATTTCATCGATATCGGCGATTCCTTGCTCCCCGGTCATCGAGTTTGCGTTTTTAGAATTTACGAGGATAAAATTTGTTTTAAGCTCCCCGCCCGCGCGCTCCTGCGCTCTTTTGAAATGCCTAATCGGCGCAGCTTGAAATTTATTGCTCGTAAAGATCGCGCTTATGGCAAAGGGCTCGTCCGCACGGATAAATCCCAGATCGTTCCCCTGTTTTTTAAAGCCCGAATTTACGCCATCAAAATAAAAGCCCTCGACATTCTGCAAGCCACCCTCGAGCTTAGTGATTTTAAACATATCTCATCTCCTGTGGCTTGTATTTGCTGCGGATGAGTTTTTTAGTGTTGCGGATGCCCTCTGCCGTGCCGATGACTAAAAATTTCACCCCAGTACCGATGAGGTAGTCGCCATCCGGCATCGGAATGAAGCGGCTGTTGGGCTCTTTGATTCCCACGACGTCGGCGTTTGTAAAATCGCGCAAGCGAGTTTCTTTTAAGCGTTTGAAGCGGATCCACGAAAAATCGGGCACCGTGATCTCCTCGATATCGATGAGCGAGTCTTTTTTATACAAGAATCGCTCCAAAATGTTTTCCATATCGGGGCGCACGCTGATCGCAGAGAGCCTTTGTGCGGCGAGCTTAGAGGGTGAGACGATAGAATTTGCGCCGAGTTTTTTTAGCCTCTCGGTGTCGCTGTCATCATCGCTATTTGCCATGATGAAGTAGGGGGTGATGCGACCAAGCTCCTTTTCGTATAGGCGCACCAGCGAGATTATTGCGATATTATCGGCTAAATTTGGACTTAGCGTGATGACGGATTTTGCAGATGACAGATGCGCTTTTAGCATTGTGGTTTCTACATGCGGTTCGCCTACGATGAAATATGGATAGCGGTTTTCTTCAGCGATTTTGGCTAGAGCGGGATCGGGATCGATCACGACAAAAGGCAGATGATTTTCGCGAAATTGCTTGGCAAGCTCGGCGCAGTAGATGTTGTTGTAACAGATAATGTAGTGGTTTTTGAGCCTTGCGATGTTATTGATCATTCGTTGCTCCCTAAGTAAATTTTGAAGTTTGCCGTTTTTTATGACCTCGACGACGACGCCCAGGCAAAACGAAAAGGTTCCAAAGCCCATGAGGATGAATAAGACGGTAAAAATTCTACCCGCGGGCGATATGGGCGCTACTTCGGTAAAGCCTACCGTCGTGAAAGTCATGCCTGCTTGATAAAAGGCGTCTACTAGCGAAAAGCCCGCTATAAAGACATAGCCTAATGTGCCGATTAGCATCATCAGCACGATGGTTATAAGTGGTAAGCGAAAAGGGCGTAGCTGGTCGTAAATTTCTGTATAGAGGTTGATGTCCGGCTTAGTCGAGCCGGACCAGTCGAGGAATCGCTTGATCTTGTCCAAAACAGACATAAATTCCTCTTTAAGAGGTTATTTTGATTGTTTTTTCATAGTTCGTAGAGTTGAGGCGGCTACTTTGATTCGTCTGGTTGAGCCGTCTTGTAGCTGAACGCGGATGGTGCGTAGATTGACCTGGAATTTCTTTTTGGTTCTGTTATTTGCGTGGCTGACGTTATTGCCTACCATCGCACCTTTGCCGGTGATTGCGCATCTTCTTGCCATAATAAATCCTTGATGATTAAAATAAATGGCGATTATATCGAAAAAATTTCAAATTATGCTTAAAATCCGCCGCGGTTTAAATTTAGCGAAATTTATGACAAAACTAAGTAAAATTTCGCATCTTGAAATTTTATAAGGAATCTTAATGTATGTAGCACCTAGCATTTTATCGGCGGATTTCGGCAGGCTCGCGGAGGAAATTCGCGCAGTCTGCGAAGCGGGCGCCGATCTCATTCACGTAGATGTGATGGACGGACATTTTGTACCCAATCTCACGATCGGACCGCTCGTAGCAAGTGCGGCAGCAAAGGCGAGCAGCAAGCCTTTAGACATCCATCTGATGGTTAAAAACGTGCCGTTTTTCGTCGATCTTTTTTTGCCGCTAAAGCCGAAATTTCTTAGCTTCCACATCGAGGAGGAGACCCATCCGCTGCGCCTCATAGATCATATACGCCGCAGCGGCGTCTCGCCCGCAGTCGTGCTAAATCCGCACACTCCGCTTAGCGCGCTGGAGTTTATCTTGGGCGAAGTCGATATGGTGCTTTTGATGAGCGTCAATCCGGGCTTTGGCGGGCAGAAATTTATCCCCTCGGCGCTTGATAAAATTAAGCAGCTGCGCGAGCTGATCGATCGCAAAGGCGCAAAATGTCTCATCGAGGTCGACGGCGGCGTAAACGGGCTGAATATCGCAGATATCGACGAAGCGGGCGCCGACGTCGTGGTAGCGGGCAACTACATATTTTCTTCAAACGACTACGCGGAGGCGATCCGTGCGCTTAAAATTTAGGCGCGGCACAGGGGTAAAATTTTGATGCGTCAGATCGAAAATCTCATAAATTTACTGGCTCAAAAGAGCATAAATTATTACGATTTTATCTCAAAAGCAAGCGATATTGCCGAAATTACCGATCTTTTCGAGCCAAAAGACCTCTCGATGTGGCGCACGCTGGGCATAGAGATAATAAAGCTAGATAGCGGCAAAATCACGCTCAAAACCCGTGAGACGGATATTTCGGATGAAATTTTTTGCTTCGTAGATATCGAGACGAACGGCGGGCTCTCAAACGGCCAGATCATCGAAATCGGCGCGATAAAAACGCGCGGCACGCAGGAGCTTGACCGTTTCGAGAGCTTTGTTTACGCGCCCGTCGTGCCCGAAAATATCACGGAGCTTACCGGTATCCGCGCGGACGATCTAGTGGGCGCGCCGCCGCTAGCTAGCGTGCTGGAGCGGTTTAGACTGTTTTTAGGCGATAGCGTTTTTGTGGCGCACAACGTCAAATTTGACTACGGCTTCATCGACGCGAGCCTGCAAAAATGCGGCTTTGGAATGCTTTTAAATCGCAGGCTCTGCACCGTCGAGCTCGCGCGTCGCACGATCGAGGCGCAAAGATATGGGCTCGGCTCGCTAAAAGAGCTTTTAGGCGTGCAAAACGTCCACCACCGCGCATTTAGCGACGCCGTTTCCTGCTTTGAAATTTTCAAATTCGCGCTCTCGCGCCTGCCGTGGAGCGTGCAAAGCACCGAGGATCTGATACTTTTTAGCAAAACCGCAAAGAGCCTGGCGCTGCCTAGGCCGCAGATTTCGGAGCGCGGCGAGGGCGAAATTTTATAAATCGCGCGCCGGATTTAAAGATGAAATTTTAGTGAAATTTCGCGCCGCCGTTTGAGGGGTAAAATTTGCGCTTTTAAGCGGCGGCGCTTTAATCTGCGCGGATTGCGGTAGCGCAAATTCGATCCGCGCGATTTTGGGCGGCGCAAATCGGCGCGTATGGACCTAGATTTTGAAATTTTACCCTTGCCGTAGCGATTGAATGCGCATAAATCGCAGCGGCGCAAATTTAAAGCGCTACTGCGGCTAGATGTGATTGCGAGCGAACCGAAACGGCGCGAATTTAAGCAGGCGCAGTTTTAAATCGCATTGCGATCGCACCGGATTTAAGTGCAAATGCCCGCAGCGGCGCCCTTTACGTATGCCGGCTAGGCAGATCATGCGATTTTAATTTGCTCGGGCGGGTGCGGCAGCGAGCGCTCGTGGAGCCTTTTTGCTTTCGCGGTTTTGATTTTTGCGGCGATAAATTTTGCGCCCGTCCGCGGTTTTACAACCTTGCTTCGGGCGAATTTTATGAGCGCTTGCAGTCGCGTGGATGCGCCCGAAGCGTCGCGCGCTTTAAATTTTAAAATTTAGCCTAGACGCGCGAATTCGATGCTTTAAACTCTAAAATCAATAAATTTTGCCCGCGCCCGTGCGTCTTTTGCGTCCCAAAAGCGATAAATTTAGCGCGCCCGCACTGCCGCCGCAGATACGCTAGGCACGAGGGTTTTCTGCATTCGCCGCTTAGAATTTTGAGATTTGATTTTAGCTTGAACATGGTCGGTACGTGCCCGTGCCGCAAATTTTAAAATAGAGCTTTATAAAATTTTTTGGCGCTGACCGAAAATTAAATTTCATAAATTTTTATCGCAAATACAGCGCGATCGGAGTAAATTTAACGCAAGCCCGGCCCTGTCGTAGCGGCGCGCGGTAGTCGCATCTACACTAAATTTAGCGATAAGCAAATCCGCGATCCTAATAATACGAATTTGCGCAGACGCAGCCCGCCTCTCATCAAAGCGTCATCGGAAGGCTGAGAGGATTTGCGAGTGGGCGAAGTAATGCGCCGTCGTCGGCCGCCGTCATCTTTCCAAGAAGCGCGATTTTGCGATTGAGCGGCCTTTCTTACCCCAAAATGGACATATCGCGGGCTAAAATTCGAAATGGAATTTCATAGGGCGGATCGCTGCTTTTAAATTTACGTTACAAATTCCATAGCCTGCGAATACGGCGTTAAATTTTAAAATTCTGTCTGTTTTAGTCATGTCTTGAGGTATGTATTGCAAGGGTTCGCGAACCGCTTGATTGGAAAATGAGTTTTAGATCGCGCCTTGCGTATGTATCGTGCGCAGTAAAGTAAAATTTCACGCCGCCCATCGCTGTGCCGCCGCTCAACCGCCCCATTTTTGAAACACGCTAAAATTTCAACAAAGCTTCGCTTCGGTTTTGTTCTAATGCAAAATTTATCCACTTACCGCGGTCTGCGGCGGATGAAATTCTGCTGCCCGTCGTAAGCTGCGCGCGGTATTTGCTTGTCGTGCATGCGCGTCACGGCCCAGCGGGGGTTTTTCGTATCGGTTGTGCGGTTTGCTTACCGCGTATACGCGTCATGGACCAGCATCCGTCTGCCGCAGCCTGCCACCGCTCGTCCGCCTCGTTACGCATATTTTTGTGCTATAAACCGCACGAGCGCTACATCTGCGTCAAGATCACGCCGTGCCTTTAAAGCACGCAAATTTATCCTGCATAAAATTTTCGCTTCTTCGCCGTGCTCGCCGCCTGCCACACTTTGTCGTGCCTGTCTGTTGCGAGCCGCCGCCGCGCTGTATCCCTTGCCCGCGCTCACCACACTCTCTGCAAGCTTTAGCGCCCGCGCCTTAAAATTTCAGCCCAAAAAGCCCTATTTAGCGCCGCGTCCGAGCATAAACAATCTCACTGCTTGTTCGGCGACGCGGGCTAAATTTTGTGTCGCGGTCTCTTTTTCCATTGCGCGCTCAAGGCTCATAGGTTCGTTTAGGATGCAAAAAAATGCGCCTATGCCTCGCTCATTACAGCCGCCGGCACAGGGCGAGATGCCGCCTGCCAGCGCGATTACGGGCACACCGTAGGAAGCGGCGATCTTCGCGACGCCGCAAGGGGTTTTACCCATCGAGCTTTGAAAATCGAGCCTTCCTTCGCCTGTGATGACGAGCTCGGTGCCTTGCATATCGCGATCCAGTCCGATCTCTTCGGTGATGATGTCGATGCCTGGCTTAAGCGTCGCGTTTAGAAAGCTTACGAAGCCAAAGCCTAGCCCGCCGGCAGCTCCTGCTCCGGGGCTATTCCAAAGCTCGCGTCCGAGGTGCTTACTTACGACGCTTGCGAAATTGATAAGCCCTGCATCGAGCTGCTTTACCATCGCCGCATCCGCGCCCTTTTGCGGAGCGTAAATATATGCCGCGCCGTTTTCGCCAAAGAGCGGATTATCTACGTCGCAGGCGATAAGAAACTCGCACTCTTTAAGATGCGGCAGCACCGAAGTGCAATCTATCGTGGCGAGTTTAATCAGATCCTCGCCCGCTCCCGCAAGCTCTGTGCCATTTGCATCTTTAAATTTAAAGCCGAGCGCGCGCAGCATACCCATACCCGCGTCATTCGTAGCACTTCCGCCGATGCCGATGATAAACTTTCGCGCGCCGTGTGCGATCGCATGCGCTATCATCTCGCCAAAGCCATAAGTGCTCGTTTTTAGCGGGTTACGGCGCGATTTTTCGATGAGCGGCAGACCCGATGCGGACGCCATTTCTAAGATGCCTAGCTCGCCTTTTAAGGCGTAGCGCGCGGGCGTTTTTTCGCCTAACGGATTTGCTACGATGACGTCCATGAACTTAGCTTTTAGCGCGTCTGCAAGGGCTTCAACGCTTCCTTCGCCGCCATCTGCGATAGGTTTGACGAGCACCTCGCAGCCTAGCTTTTCGATGCCTGATTTTACGGCGTTGCCCGCCTCAAGCGAACTAAGCGAGCCCTTAAACGAGTCGATCGCGACTAAAACTTTCATATTTTTCCTTTAGCTGGTATCTTAAAATTTTGGAATTTTACAGCGCGTAGGCTAAATTTACGATGACAAGACTGAAGCAAGAGTATAATTTTAAAATCTCGTCGCCAAATTTATGGGGCAAATTTTAAAATTTCATGTCGTGGAATTTTAGAATTTCGCTCCTTGAGGCTTTGTGTGTAAATTTAAAACTATGTTAAGCGAAATTTTAATACTAAGGCATTTGTGCGACGCGGGCTAGCTACGTAAATTTAAAGAATTTTATGTAGCTAGCCGCTGGTAGATGCCCGTAGCGCTCCGCACTGATTTAGCGCGGAAGCGGCTAGAATAAGCTAACCTAGATCAAAAACAGCGACAAAACCCACACGCTGATCATGCCCGTAATACCCATAATTAGGGTTAGCATGGTTTGAGTGCGGTAGCCTTGCTGCGGGTTCATCTTGCTGAAATTCGTAACGACCCAGAAGTAGCTGTCGTTAGCGTGCGAAACGGTCATCGCGCCCGCTGCGATCGCCATTACCACAAGCGCGCCGGACATTTCGGAGGTGAAGCCCAGCACCTGCATCAGCGAGCCGTCCGCGTTAAATGCGCCCATAATCGAAGCGGTGGTGATGATCGCAACGGTGGAGCTTCCTTGCGCGCTTTTTAGGATAGCCGAGATTAAAAACGGAAAGAAAATCCCCGCAGCCTTAATCGCGGTCGCATTGTCCTTGATGTAGGTTACGAAGCCGGCGTCGGTGATGACCTTGCCTAGCACTCCGCCCGCTGCGGTGATGAAGAGGATCGGGCCTACGATTTTTAAGGATTCGTTTGTGATCTCGCTAAATTCGCCTAATTTGCCGGTTTGTACGAGCAAAAATACCGCAAAAACTACGCCCAAGGCTAGCGCGATGATAGGATTTCCTAAAAATTGCGAAATTTCGCCCGCAAATCCGCCTACTTTTAGGATCTTGGCGACGGAGCCCAGCGCCATAAATAGGATCGGTATCAAAATAGGGGCTAAGCTTAAAAATCCGCCTGGCAATTTACCGTATTGTTTAAGCAGATCGTCGTAGCTTTTGGCGATGACTTCATTGGCTTCAGCTTCGCTTATATGCACGCTTTTGGCGACTTTTTTGGAAAAAAAGTATGTAGCGATCAGCACCGGCAAGGACACTACCGCGCCCATTGCGATTACGAGCAGCAGATTGCCGCCTAGACCTACGGCGCCTGCTGCGGCGAT
>NZ_CALIBF010000079.1 GCF_938045465.1 uncultured Campylobacter sp. | reverse complement strand
ATTTTGTCCGGCTTGCTACTTTTTAAACCGCTGTTCGCTAAAGCGCTAAATTTAGCTGCGGTATGCGGTTTGCTGCGCGCCTGGGCAAGAAGCGCGATAAATTTAGCGGCGAAGCGGGCGAGCTTTAAATTTTAAATTATCCACGCCTTGCCGCGGAACGTTAAATTTAAACGAGCGCTTTAAAGCTTAAAAATTTTATCGCGCGATGCAAGGCGGTAAATTTAATCTCGTGCTGCCGTCAATCGGTATGCTGCTATCCGCGTAAAATTTTAACGCCGTGCCGCTTTCGACGCTCTTGTTATGACTGGTTTGTGCGCCGTGCTAGCCATAGCCAAACTTTATGATTAATTACACCTAGCCTCTTAAAATTCATCTTAAATTTGCTAAAATTGCAGCAAAATTTAAAATTTAAAGGAGCCCAAATGTCAAATATCTTAATCATAGGCGCAGGCGGCGTGAGCCAAGTCGCGACCGTAAAATGCGCGATGAACGCGGACGTTTTTAGCAAGATCACCCTTGCTAGCCGCACAAAAAGCAAGTGCGACGCGATCGCTAAATTTATCAAAGACCGCCTTGGCGTGCAGATCGACACCGCCCAGATCGACGCGGACGATACCGACGCCGTAGTCGCGCTCATCAAAAAAACGGGTGCGCAGCTACTGCTAAACGTCGCGCTGCCGTATCAGGACCTAACGCTGATGGACGCGTGCTCGCGCGCCGGCATCCCATACATCGACACCGCAAACTACGAGCACCCCGACACCGCCAAATTCGAATACAAGCTGCAGTGGGCGAAGGACGGCGAGTTTAAAGCCGCAAACACGATGGCGCTGCTGGGAAGCGGCTTTGATCCGGGCGTGACCAATGTATTTTGCGCTTATGCACAGCAAAATTTATTTGACGAGATCGGCGAGATCGACATCCTAGACTGCAACGCAGGAGATCACGGCTATCCGTTCGCGACGAATTTTAACCCAGAAATCAACCTGCGCGAAGTGAGTGCAAAGGGCCGCTACTGGGAGCGCGGCGAGTGGAAAGAGACCGAGCCGATGCAGATAATGTTCAAATGGGACTATCCAAAAGTAGGCGTCAAGGACAGCTACCTGCTCTATCACGAGGAGCTCGAAAGCTTAGTAAAAAACATCAAAGGGCTAAAGCGAATCCGCTTTTTCATGACCTTTGGACAAAGCTACCTAACTCACATGAAATGCCTAGAAAACGTCGGCATGCTTCGCATCGACGAGGTCGAGCATAACGGCGTAAAAATAATTCCGATTCAATTTTTAAAGACCTTGCTGCCTGATCCTGCGAGCCTTGGCCCTCGCACGAAAGGCAAAACCAATATCGGCTGCGTGATACGTGGCTTAAAAGACGGCAAAGAACGCCAGGTCTATATCTACAACGTCTGCGATCATGAGGCTTGCTACGCCGAGACGGGCGCGCAGGCGGTGAGCTACACAACGGGCGTACCTGCGATGATCGGCTCGATGATGGTGGCAAAGGGCATCTGGAGCGGCAAAGGCGTCTTTAATATGGAAAATTTCGACGCCAAACCTTTCATGGATGAGCTAAACAGGCAGGGCTTGCCGTGGGAGATAATCGAAATGAAACCCGGCGAGAGGTATGAGGTGTGAGCATGGGATTTATCCAAGAAATTATAAATAAAATATTAAATCTTTTAAAGCCTAAGCTTGAAAGTCTTGAAGCTAAATTTTATTTTTTTGGTATTCCTATAATATCCGTTTCAAGATTAATGTTTAAAATACAAAATAATATATTTATTATTATTTTATTCTAAATTGGTATATTATTATTATGCGCAGGAGTTTTGGTCTGGTGTTTTAGTTTATTGAAAAGGAAATGGGTTGTAAACTTAGTGAAAGTTTTCTTAGTTTTACTAAATGTTCCAACTTATTTTTTGGCAGAATTTATATCTAGAAATTTAATTGCTGAAACAATATATTTGCCCGTAAGGGATTTTGATTTTACTTTAAAAATTTTAACTTCTATTTTTTATATACCTATAGCTATTTACTTATCTTGTATTTTTTTAATAGTAATGGCTTTTTTGGCGATGATTGTTGGTATGATAATAGATATGGTAAGCTCTAATTTGGCTAAATTTAAACATAAATATGAATTACAACTAATACACTTTTGTAGAATAGCAGGGATATTTTTAATTGCATCAATTGCACATTCTGTTTCTAGCAGTGTTATTATTTATAGTATTTCCAGCAACCCACTTGTATCAAAAACTATAAAATATATAGCCTTTTATGGTGATTATCAATTAATGAAAAATTATCCTGATGCAAAAGAGGAAGAGCGTATAATATTACATGAAAATGGCGTAATTTCATCTGCAAGTCAAGATAATGACGAAATAGTAATAAAGATAAGAAAATTTGAGGAATAGAATTCTGTGTAATCTTTATGCCATTAAGACTATGAAAGAGCTTTATAAAAATTATTATTACTTTCTTGTGCGATGCTTGCGGCGTTTTCTGCGGGTACGCCGCGAGTGATGTCTTGGATCATAGCGCTGTTTGTTTGGCTAAGCGTGCTCGCGGCGTATTTTAATAAGTAAATTTTAAATTACGGCGAAATTTTATAATTTGCCATCGAGTTCAGCTCTGTTTTAAACAGACGAGCGGTTTCTTAAATTTAAACTCTAGCTAAATTTAGACCGAAATTTTTAAGTAAACTTTGCTATAATCGCCGCAATTTTGAAAAAACCGAGGAGAAAATATGAAACTAATTTACGCCGCTTGCGTGCTAGCCGCTTTTGCTTCGGCTCAGACCGAAACTGTGCAGGTGCCGGACTTTGCCAAAAGCTCGATGAAGACGCATGAGCAGGCCGAGGAAAAACTAATCGCAAATGCCCTAAAAGGCGATCTAAGCCAGATCGCAAGCGACCTGAAGATCGATAAAACGCTAAAGGGCGGCGAGTCGCTTGTCATTAACGGCGCGCATTACAGGACGATCGAGGGCGACAGCACGCAGTGGAAAGAGGGCGATGCCGTGCGCCTGCTAAGCGGCAATAAGGACGGCAGATGCCTAAGCTCGATCATGCTCAATCTGCGCACGAAAACCGTCTGTAAATTTATGTGCGACGCGTATTAGGCGAGAATTTCGTCTAAACCACAAAAATCCACCGGTCCGGCGTAAGTTTCTTGCAACGACCGGTTGTTTCTGCCATTTAGCCATAGCATAGATCGCTAAATATATGCCTATGAATAAAACATTGTTATATATTTTTTTAAAAGCGTTCGTTATGTTTATTGTCCTATATTTGTTCATTCCACACCCAGAAGATGGAATTTATAATATGCTAGATATACGCATGTTTATTGGCTTAGTGTTGTTTTGTATCTGCCTTATATTGGATATTTAGTTTATATCTTAATCTCTATCTTTACGTATCATATTTTTTGATGGTCGCCAAAATTGCATATCACAAATTTAAATTCTAAACGGCTTGACTTCGGTTGTTTTTAAAATTTTGCTTTTAATATCGATAAATTCTGCTATAATAAACGCAAATTAAACAATGTCGTTAAAGACATAACGCGGGCGTGATAAAGCGAGTAAAATTTGCAGAGGCAAATTTTAACCTTCCGCTCGGTACTTCAAACGGCAAATCAAGGAAAAAGATGCAAAAATTTAGAATTACAAACGGCGAATGCTCCCGTATGGATATGTTTTTGATCATGACGCTGGTTTATATATTCGGCGTGGCATGCAGGTTTTTTTGGATATATTGGGCTAGCGGGATCGAGCAGTTTTCTTTCGATGGCGAGCTCATCATGACCACAAACGACGCCTTTGCGAATGCCGAGGGCGCGCGCGATATGATAGCGGGCTTTCACCAACCGGGCGATCTTAGCCCGTACGGCGCGTCGATCCCAACTCTAGCATTTTTACTTAGCAAAATTTTACCCGTCAGCCTAAATAGCATTACGATCTATATGAGCGTGTTTTTGGCGCCGCTAGTGGTCGTGCCGATTATTTTGATAGCAAGAGAGTATAAGATCCTGGGCGCCGGCATCATCGCAGCGCTGCTTGCTTGCGTGCTGCCCGGATATTATATTAGGACTTTGGGCGGGTATTTTGATAGCGATATGTTAAATGTTACTCTGCCGCTGCTAACGCTATGGGCTTTGATTAGGCTCATAGGGCGAAGCGAGCAGAGCAGCTTTGCTTTACCTGCCGTTTTTACGGTGATTTATGATTGGTGGTATCCTAGCTCGTATTCTTTAAATATGGCGATTATAGTGATATTTTTAATCTATACTTTGATTTTTAATAGACGCAATGAGGCAAATTACAAAGCGATTATTCTTATGGTTGCAGCGGTCATAAAATTTAGCGCGTATTACGAAGGTGAGACAATAATTGTAAATTATATTTTATTGTTTAAAATCGCACTTATTATGTTTTTATATTTTTTAATGATTAAAATTCCAAGCCATAAAAGCAAAAAAGCTCTTCGGATTTTGGGCGTGATCGTCGCAATTACGTTCGTCATATTCGGCGGACTTGTGCCTATAGCAGTGCAGCTTAAAGCTTACATCTTAAAAGATGTAAGCAAAGAGGAAATTTTCTACTTCTACGGCGTTAGAAGTACGGTTAATGAGGTAGAAAACGCTAATTTCATAAAATTTGTGCTTGAATCTAGTGGGCATCTATTTATATTTATATGCGCCGTAGGAGGGTTGGCTCTACTGCTGATAAAATTTCGTTCGTTTATATTAACCTTGCCGATGATAGCGCTTGGAGTTTTAGCACTTTTCGGTGGAACTCGCTTTACAATGTACGCTACACCGATGATAGCGCTTGGATTTGCTTATTTTATATATTTCACGCTGAATTACTTTGAAATACGCACTTGGCTTAGAAGTACTTTGTTAGCTATTTTAACCTGTTTAGCGCTAATGCCTAGCATAGATTTTATTTATAAATTCCGAGTTGCGCCTACGCTTACGAAAGACTCCATAACGCCTCTTGCAGAGCTAAAAAATAAAGCTAGCAGGGAGGATTATGTACTATCGTGGTGGGATTACGGATATTTAATCAGATATTACTCCGATGTAAAAGTAGTAGCTGATCCCGGAGGTAGACAGGCAGGAGAATACACTTTTATGAGTGCGTTTTCCTTTAATAAAGATGAGGTAAGCTCTGCTAATATGGCAAGACTTAATGTCGAATATATACAAAAGTTGCAAGGTAAAAAATTTGATCCTAAACTGGAAGATAAATTTAAACTAAACCTATATCAAATTCAAAAAGATTATGGCGAAGCGGATATCAATAAATTTTTAAGTTCTTTAAGCGATAAGAATTTCAAGCTTCCACGGAAAACTAGGGATATATATTATTATTTTGTACCGCACATGATAGATATATTGCCCAATATTTTAAAATTTTCTACTGTAGATATAGAAACAGGTAAAGAGTCTTGGACACCATTTATTCATGTGGGTTATGATATTAGAATGGGTAAAGATGGAGAGAGCATCATAATAAATGATGAATGCACGCTGCCTAGTGTCGATCCTGAATACCTAATCTATGACGGTAAAAGAATGCCTATTAATTCATATTATCAAGTGGGCGAAGTAAACGGCAAACTCGTCAAATTATCTAAGCAGATAGATAAAAATTCTAATCTTTACGTGATATTTTTACCGGATTATCAAAGAATTTTGATCTTAGATAAAAAGGTCTTTGAATCAGCCTTTATCCAACTTTTTGTGCTGGAAAACTATGATAAAGATCTGTTTGAGCCCGTTTATTTAAGTAATTATGCGCGGATTTACAAGTTATTAAGATAAATTTATATTCAGAGGAATATTGCGTAAATTCTTATTGCATTATGCTTTTACAAAGCGTATGTTACTAAGCGATAAAATTATAATGTAAATTATATGCTGAGATTTAGAATTTATACTGGCTATAAATAAATTACAAAAATACTTTAAAATTTTGTCACTAAAAATCGTAAATGTTATGTATTTACTTTAAATTTAGCCTAGGTTTCGAAGCGTGTCGCTATCATTGAGATGAAATTTCACCCAAAGGAGTAAAGATGAGAAATTTAGTTGCAAAAGCATTGTTGCTTAGTTCTTTAGCTGCAGTAAGCGCGATGGCGGAGGGGCTTTTTATAGGCGGCGAAGGCGGATACAATTTCAAAAACCAAGCCGCAGGTTTTGATGATGGACAGCCGCAAGTCGGCGTTAAGGCCGGATATGACTTCGGCACGTTTAGGGCCTACGGCGGGTATTTTTACGGATTTAAGGGCGAGGATTCCAGCTCGAATGCCAATTCGAAAAGAAAGGTTAAATGGAGCACGCACGATTTCGTAGCCGGTGCGGATTTTACGCCGGAGCTTTTCAGTAGATTTAAGCTCGTCCTAGGTGCTTACGCTGGGCTTTCGGTGCTAGATACTGAAGTTAAAATAGACTATAGCAATGGCGGCTGGGTTAGAGCAGACGATACGCTGGGTGGCTTCATTTTGGGCGGCAAGATAGGTACTGCGTATGAGTTTGGCTCCAATAGTGAGATTGAAATGGGCTTTAAAGCAAGCAAGGCGTGGTACAAAGACGGCGATTATATCGAAGATAACGACGGTAAAAAATACGGCGTTTACGCAGGATATAATTATAAATTCTAAGAATTTTCATATTTGAGGCATTGCACTGCTTTCATAGAGCCTTGATGCTCAGTGGCTTTGCGGTGTATCAGGTAAGGCTAGCTTCGTCGCAAGGCTTTACTAAGTTTTAGTAGAATCTTGCGACGAGGTTTAAATTATGATGAATTTAACGCCTTTAAATTCAATCCTAAAATTTTAACTTACAGAATTTCGTCGATAAAAATTTCATTTTAGATTTTATTGGCTAAATTCCACCCCTGCGCTTTTGGATAAAATTTCGTTCATTTTCGAGATTAGATTAAAATTTTAATGACGGCAAAAGAAATTTTAGATAAAATCAATATTTTCATACCAAAATTTTACTCAAAGGATAGAGATGAAGAGTTACGTTACGGGCTTTCCGCGTATCGGAGAGCAGCGCGAGTTAAAGAAGGCTTTGGAGAGCTATTGGGCGGGCAAGTGCGATTATGACGCTCTAGAGCGAGTCGCCGCAGAGCTAAAAGATCGCCACATCAAATATCAGCTGGATGCTTGGAGCGGCTTAATTAGCGTAAACGACTTTTCATACTACGATCTGATGCTCGATACCAGCGTGCTTTTCGGCGTGATCCCGCAGCGCTTCGCGGCTCTTTCGGCGCATGAGCAGTATTTTGCGATGGCGCGCGGCAGTAAAGACGCAGTCGCGATGGAGATGACGAAGTGGTTTAATACAAACTACCACTATATCGTGCCTGAGATCTCGGCGTATACGGAATTTAGCCTAAATCCTAGTAAAATTTTAAGCGAGTACAAGGCCGCGAAGAATAACGATTTTAAGGATTCCTGCGCGCTAAAGATAAATTTAATCGGACCTATCACCTATCTTGCGCTTAGCAAATCAAGTGATAAAAGCGATCCACTCGCGCATTTAGATGCCCTTGCCGCGAAATATGAGGAGCTGCTAAAGCTTCTTAGCGAGCTTGATAACGAGGTCGTGGTTCAGATCGATGAGCCGATTTTCGTAACGGATCGCGCAGCGGAGTTGGCGCCAAAGATTGAGCCTGTTTATCAGCGCCTAAGTAAGGCTGCAAGCAACGTAAAAATCATCTTTATGACCTATTTCGAGCATGCGACCGAGGCCGTACGCGAGATAGTAAAGACTGATGTTTGGGCGATCGGGCTTGATTTTGTTTACGCAAGCGAGGAGAATATCAAAAAAGAGCTTCAAGCTTTAAAAGACGCCAAGACCGTGCTTTTCGCAGGCGTGATCGACGGGCGCAATATCTGGAAGAGCGACATCGACAAAAAGCTCGCCCAGCTCAAGGCCATCGAAGCCTACGTGCCTAAGGAGCGCATCTATGTGGGCACCTCCTGCTCGCTTTTGCACGTGCCTTTCACGCTAAAATACGAGGACAAGCTAAACGCCGAGATCAGATCCTGGCTAAGTTTCGCGGTCGAAAAACTAAGCGAAATTTCGATTTTAACCCATCTTTTCTTTGAAATTCCGATGTGCGAGCACGGCATGAAGGCATACGAAGAAAATCAAAAATCCGCTAAAACTCGCGCTAGCTCGCCGCTTATTCATGATGAGCGAGTGCAAAGCCGTGCCGCAAATTTAAATAAATTCGAGCGCGCCGATCGCTACGAGGATCGCATCAAGGTGCAGAAAAAGAAGCTAGGCTATGGAATTTTACCTACCACTACGATCGGCTCCTTCCCTCAGACTGCCGAGCTTCGCCAAGTTCGCAACGCCTACAAAAAGGGCTTAATTGGCCGCGAAGCCTATGAGCGCGACATCAAAGCCTACATCGACGAGTGCGTCAAATTTCAAGACGAGATCGGTCTAGACGTGCTGGTTCACGGCGAGCCCGAGCGTAACGATATGGTCGAGTATTTCGGCGAGCAGATGAGCGGATACGCGTTTAGCGCTAACGGCTGGGTGCAGAGCTACGGCAGCCGCTGCGTGAAACCGCCGCTACTTTTCGGCGACGTGAGCCGCCCAAAACCGATGACGGTAGAGTGGATCAAATACGCTCAAAGCCGTACTAAAAAGATTATGAAGGGCATGCTAACGGGGCCTGTTACGATGATGAACTGGAGCTTCGTGCGCGACGATAAGCCTCGCGAGCAGATAGTAAAACAGCTCGCACTTGCGATTTTTGATGAAATTTCGGATCTGCAAGACGCGGGTATCAAGATCGTTCAGGTGGACGAGGCGGCGTTTAAAGAGGGGTACCCGCTTAGATCCGAAAACATTCCTGCGTATGAAAAATTCGCCGTTAGTGCCTTTAAGCTCGCCGTCAGCGCCGCAAGCGCTCACACGCAGATCCATACGCATATGTGCTATTCGGAGTTTAACGACATAATCAAAACGATCGAGGCGATGGATGCCGACGTCATCAGCATCGAGACCGCTCGCAGTGGCAACGAGCTACTTCGAGTTTTCAAATCAGTCGGCTATAAGCAAGAGGTCGGTCCGGGCGTTTACGACATCCATAGCCCGCGAATTCCTAGTGTGCAGGAACTCGTAAGTCAGATCCGCGCACTGCTTGAGGTGCTTCCGAAAGAGCAGCTGTGGATCAACCCGGACTGCGGTCTAAAAACCCGCAAATGGGAGGAGGTCCGCCCTAGCCTAAAAAATATGGTTGAGGCGGTAAGAATTATCCGCACAGAAGCATAAATTTCGCGCAGAAAAAGACTTTGCTGTCGGGTAAATTCCGCCCGACAGCTGTTTTACGATAGAATTATGTGGAACGTTTATTTCGAGCGTGGACCGTTAAAACATCTGCGTGAAATTTTACTTCGAACGAGCATTAAAGGGCGATAAGAGATTTCTACGCGTCTGCTTGGCAAGCAAATTTGATAGCTGCTAAGTAATACAGCGATGTGAAATTTTGCGCGAGATTTACGGATTTCTCAGTTGGGCATGCGCGGGATCTTTTTAAAATACGACGTAAAATTTCATCTCGACTGCTAGCTTGGAATTTCATCGCAACTGCTCGCTTGCTTGAGGTGCGGAGCGTAAATTTTATCGAGATTGCCCTGAAGGCGGGCTGGGGCAAGCGATAAAATTTTAAAATTTTCGCAAATTGATCCTTGTGCGCACAAATCTAGCCAGCCGAATAAAAAATGCTGAAATTTGCAATTTTACGCGGCGTTTTATGAACTGTTCGCGCCGCTAAATTGGAATTTTAAAACGCGAGCCAAAGCCGGTATCTTTGCGCTAGAAATTTTAAATTGCAAATTAAAATTTACATTATCTCGTTAGAATGGCTAGGTTACGAAGCAAGATTCGGCTCTGCTAGGTTAAATTTCAGCTCAAACTCAAATCTATGTAGCCGTATTGAAATTTACGGCTAATTTTGCCTAACGAGCTCGAATTTACGCTGCGCTAAAACTAAGCCCAGAGCCAAAATTTTACAATGCGAAGCTCATTGATTTTAACTTGTGTTTTTTGCAAGAAAGAGCGAGGCTAGCGTAAAGTGCGTTTGCGTTGATACAAAATTTTAAAAGGGGCTTTATGGCGGCGCAGGTTTGCAATTTGCAGTAAAAATTTAAAGCCATGATTTTGGCTCATAAGGCACAGCTTTTAGATGGTTTCTATCACGCCTTAAAGTGAGATTTACTTAGTAATTTCGCGCGATAGATTTTAACGGGCGGAATTTTATTATCGCTGCAAAATTTTTGGCTTTTAAAATTTTGCTTTGTAGAATTTTAGCCCTCATAGTTGTGATGAAGTGGCTCATATTATTTCATAAGATTTTAGCGGCGTCGCGCGCCTAATTTATATAGCATGATCCAAGGCGCTTATTTTGAAGTCCTGCGGGTAGAACCTATGAGACTGCGTTTGCGAGCTTTTGTAAGAATTTGATGGCAAACCGCTCAGCGCGTTTAAAAATTTTATTCGTGTGTAGAGCTCTCATTTGCGTTTTAAATTTTGCCATTGTGGCGGAATTTTGCTCACGTGGTAAGGGCTTGCATGCAAGCTGACCGTGAATCTAAGAAGGATTTGGACGCTAGATTTATTAGAGCGTTTAGCGGCGCAATGCCGTGCCTGCGCATAAAATCTCGCGTTGCAAGCGATTAAAAAAAGTTTTTGGCTTTTTCGCTTCGTATAAATTTCGCGCCGTGAGCGTCTAAAAGCCCGCAAGAGCTTTAAAAATTTAAATTGGAAAGATTGAATGACATTTTTTTCGCCCGAGTTTGTCTTTGCTTTTTTAGCGTTTTTAATCGTTTATTGGACGCTCAAAAATCATATTTTCGCGCAAAAAATTCTGATCCTGTTAGCAAGCTATGGCTTCATGTGCTCCGTAAATCCACGCTTTGCGCTAGTGCTTGCAGCCTATAGTGCTTTCGTATATTTTGCAGGGGTGTGTATCGCGCGCGCTAATTACGTAGTCGCGAAAGCCATACCGCCCGCAAAGCAGTCTTCGCGCAAGAAAAAGCTCTCGCGTAAAGCGGCAGCCAAGCAGATGAGCGCAACAAAACAAGCTGGCATAGCAAAGCAGGTGCAAAAAGCGGGGTTAGCGAAGCAGATTCCGTTACCCACTGCGAAGGCGCGCGCAGTGATGCTTACGGCAGTTGCTGGCGGCTTATTTTTTCTCGCATTTTTTAAATATTACGGCTACGTCAGGGAGTTTTTCAATGCTGCGCTTGCTGCGCTTCACCTAGGTGTCGTTGATAGCGTGGCGTTTCCGCTTGGAATTTCATATTATGTTTTTATGTCGATCACCTATTTCGTCTCGGTTTATAGGCGCGAATGCGGCGAGCAGGGCTTTTTGAGCTTGGCGTGCTTTTTGGCGTTTTTCCCTAGCGTCGTGATGGGTCCTATCGGGCGCGCTAGCGCTGCCAAGGGCGTAGAGCCAGTACTGCCGCAGTTTGATCGCTTCAAGCACTTTGGCAATGCCGATGAAATTTATGTGCTTATAATTTTTGCCTTAGTTAAGATGTTGCCTATTAGCGGCTATTTGGGCGCGTATTATAGCGATGTGATTTCGGGCGTTTACGGCGATGAGCCTGAGTCCTCCGCGGCGCAAATTCTAGCTGCACTACTGCTTTATGGCGTGGTGCTTTATACGAATTTTAGCGGTTTTATCGATATGGCGCGTGCGCTTGGGCTTGCGATGGGCTTTAAGCTGCCGCAGAATTTTAATATGCCTTATGCAGCTAAGAATTTAGGCGAGTTTTGGGATCGCTGGCATATCAGCTTATCCACGTTTATACGCGATTATATTTATATCCCGCTTGGTGGCTCGCGCAATGGCTTTGCGCGCACCTGCGTAAATTTGCTAATCGCATTTGCGCTCTCGGGCATTTGGCACGGCGCGGGATTAAATTTTTTGATTTGGGGGCTTTTGCACGGAGCAGCGCTTGTATTTTTAAAATGTCTTGCTAAAGTGGGCGTAAAGCCGCTAAATCCGTATTTGGCACTATTTTGCACCTATATTTTTGTAAGTTTCGCTTGGATTTTTTTCGCCAATTCCCTTCCGGATGCGGCGGCGATTTTGGGTGCTTTTGCCCGCGCACGAGCTTTCGGAGATATTAGTGAGCTAGCGGTGCTGGCGGTGATATTAGCGGGGATTTTTGTTTATCCTAAAATTTCAGCTCTTAAAGATACTTTGATCGCGCTTTTTGCCGAGCTGCCGTTTTTACCTAAAGCTCTCGTGCTCGGCATGATTTTCACGCTGATTTTCGCGCTGATGCCAAGCGGAATTCCAAATTTCATCTACGCAGGATTTTAGATGCTTAGGTTTGTTTCGACTCTGCTTTTTGCGCTGCTTTTCTCAGCATTTTTTATGCAAGGCTCGCTGCTTTATTATTTGGAGCAGCGATTTCACGATGATTTCGGGCTAGAAGAATGGCTGCGCCGCTCGCCGTTTCGCGTAGGTGGAGAGATCTACGAAAAGATTGCAAATGGCGCAGATAGGCTAGAGCAGCGTATCAAAGGCGAGGACATTAGCAAGGATGAGGACGCAAGTCCGCATAGCGGAAGCAAAAATTTTAAAAAACATGCGCAAGATCGTATGGCGGGAAATCAAGCTTTGCAAAGCATGGGGGCGCGAGATCACGATGCTTCGCAAAGCGTTAAACCGCAAGGTAGCAAGCCGCAAGCTCATGCTGCAAAGAATTCCTCTTTAAATAATTCTACGCATCATTCAAAGACGCGCGATTTGGCGCAGGAGCCTTACACACAAAATTCCATCCCTCAAAATTCTACTTCGCGAAATTCCGTGTCACAAAGCCTGGCTACAACAAGCTCTGTGTCGCGCAGCTCCTCTGCGTCACAAAACTCCGTTACGGCAAGCGCAACCTTGCAAAGCGGCGAAAATTCCGATTCTCAACTTCCTGCTACGCAGGCCTTGGAGCAGAATTTAACGACGCAAAGCTCCGCGGAGATTGATGCTAAAATTTCGCTTAGCGACGATGGCAAGATCCGCCTAAACGCAGGCGATGAGGTGCTTTTTATGGGCGATAGCCTGATGCAATACGTGGGGATGAACGCTAAGAAATTTTTCCCGAAGCGAAGCCTGAGGGTGATCGATCTTAGCAAGCAATCTACGGGGCTTGCGAGCAAGAAATCTTTCGACTGGCAAAAGACGCTCGATACCGCGCTTCGCGAAAACGGCGGCGTTAAGCTCGTAGTCGTGCTGCTGGGTGCGAACGACGTCTGGGAGTACCGCGCAGGCGGCAAGACCTACGGCATCAAAACGCCGCGCTGGCGGGAGTTTTACGCCTCAAGGGTGCGCGAGATCTACGATACGGCGCACTCGCACGGCGCGGGAGTGCTGTGGCTAGCGATGCCGTGTATGCAAAAGCCGGATTTTGAGGAGAAAACGCAGCTGCTAAATCAAATATATGCCGACGCTAGTATGGCGCTTGGCGGGTATTTTATGCAAACAACCCCGCTGGTGTGCGAAAAAGGCGTCTATAAAACCTATCTGCAAAGCGGCTCCAAGCTCGTGCGCGTGCGCCAAGACGACGGCATTCATATGAGCAAAGAGGGTTGCGAAGCGGTAGCGAAAGAAATTTTATCAAGGATTGAAGTTGAGTAAATTTATAGTGATTTTATTTGCCGCATTATTAGGCGGATGCGCGGCAAACGCAGGCGTCCGCGGCATAAATTCCGCAAACGCAAAAAGCTCTGCGGGCTTTGGAGTGAAATTTTTTGGCGATTCGCATTTAGGAAGCGACGCGCTGATAGATGCTTTCAGGCACGGCTTTTTCGTGCAAAACAGCGTCGGCTTCGTGCCTGCAATGATGCCTAAATATCACAAAAGCGAAAATATAGAATTTAAGCAAAACGGCTTTAATGTAATCTCGTCTCGCACCGAGCAAGACCCCGATTTTCCGCTATGCGGAGTGATCGCTACCGGCAAAAAGGGCGCTAATGTGCGACTGGAGCTAAAGCAGCTTAGCGGCGATTTTTACGTCGAAATTTTACATAAATCGGATCAGGGCGGCGAGATTTTTCGCGTGCGCGATGCAAGTGGGCTAAGCGCGTATATTTCGCAAGAAGTGCCGCAGAAATGGGAGTATTCTAAGCTGCGACTTAGATTTCCGATCGAAATTCGATCGCTGCGTGACGGAGCAGAGCTTGGAGGATATAAAATTTATCGTAAAAACGCGCGCTTTGCAGACTCTTGTGCGAGCAACGGCGCGTTTAGCAACCTCTACGAAAAATGGGGTGCAGATGCCTTTGGTAGGGATTTTTCGGGACTTAGATACGATCTCGTAGTCATCGCTTACGGCACAAATGATGCGATGGATCCGAAATTTGACGAGCAAAAATTCTACCAAAGCGTCCGTGGGCTGCTTCGCTCCGTCCGCTCCGCAGCTCCCGGTGCAAAAATCCTGCTCGTAGCGCCGCCGCGAAGCCCTAAAGTGCCAAACGCCTCACGCGCTGCGGAGGTGCTAGCGCATCTGGCGCGAGATGAAGGGGCGATGTTTTACGACATAGCCGGTCTTATGGATGAGGATGGCGGCTGGCGCGGCTGGCGCGAGCGTGGGCTGATCCGCCCTGACGAAATCCACTTGCAAAAAGAGGGCTACGAAAAAATCGGCGCAGCGCTGGCGACGAAATTGCGCGGCAGGCTTTAAATTTAATCTTGAAATTTAGGCGGCTCGCCGTAAAATTTACAAAGTCCGTCGCTAAATTTAAAATTTAGCGGCAGTAAGCAAAGCTGCGCCTATTTGGATTTCGCCGCTTAGATCTGCGCCGCGAAATTTAAATCAGAAGCTGCGGCTTTAAATTTACGCGTCGATAGGCTTGATGCCTGTGCTTTTAAAATATGTCGTCCAAATTTACGCTTTTAATTTGGATTAAATTTGCGTGGTTGCGGATCGGAACGCTAGTCGGGTTTTTGCGACGCGTGCGCTGCGTAAAATTTAGCGCTTAAAATTCTATTCGCATGGGCTGCGACAAAGCGCGGCGAGTTAAATTTAAGAAAGCAAAAAAGGAGAGGCAGATGATATATCTTTGCGGCGATACGCACGGAATAAACGAGATCGGCAAAATAACGAACAAGGCCTTTGCGGGCGGGCTTAGCGCCGATGATTTCGTCATCGTGCTCGGAGATTTTGGGCTGTTTTGGAGCGAGCGGATAGATGAGTTTATGGCGCGCAAAAATATAGAAAGATATTTTCCCGCCACGCTTCTTTTCATAGACGGCAACCATGAAAATTTCGATATGTTGGATGAGCTGCCGCGCGAGCGGAAATTCGGCGGCACCGTGAGCGTGGGCGGCGAAAACATATTTTGGCTGCGGCGCGGCGAAATTTACGAGATCGCGGGGCGGCGCTTTTTGTGCTTCGGCGGCGCGCTTAGCGTCGATAAGGCGCATCGGATACCGGG
>NZ_CALIBF010000078.1 GCF_938045465.1 uncultured Campylobacter sp. | reverse complement strand
CTCATCGGAGAATATCTAAAACACGCGGGCTTTGATGTGTGCGTTTGCAGCGACGCTCAAAGCGCCGCGGATCTCGCCTACGAGCAAAACTTCGATCTCTTTATCTTTGACGTGAAAATCCCCAAAGGCGACGGATTTTCACTTTTAAAAGAGCTGCGCAAGAGCGGCGATCACACTCCTGCGATATTTGCTACTTCGCTAAATACGCTTGATGATCTTGAGGTCGGTTTTAAAAGCGGCTGCGACGACTATCTCAAAAAACCGTATGAACTAAAAGAGCTACTACTGCGTGTTAATTCGCTCATAAAGCGAAACTTCAGCCACAATTTCGATGATTTTGTAACTATTGACGACGAGTTTAAATTTTACTTTGCAAGCAAAGAGCTTCGCAGATCGGGCGTGCCCGTCGCGCTTTCAAACAAAGAGCGCGAGCTGCTGGCGCTTTTTTTACAAAATAAAAACAGGCTTTTAAGCAAGGATGAAATTTTCTCCGCGATCTACGCTTTTGACGAAACTCCGAGCGAGGAAGCGCTGCGAACTTATATCAAAAATCTACGCCGCGTCCTAGGCGAAGAGCACATCATAAACCGCCGCAACGCAGGGTATCTGTATGTCTGAAAAGACCGCTTTAACGCTTAAAATTCTATCTTTATATCTCATTTCAAGTGCATTGTTTTTAGGATATTTTTTCAAGATAAATTACAGGATGAACGAAGCCGCGCTGCTTTCGCACAGGATAAAAGAGCTAAAAGAGATCAAAATGATGATCTATATGAAAGCGAGCATGGACGGGCTGGGCTCGCTGGCGGACTTCGAGCGCGAAAAGGGCGTGAATGCGTGTATATTTAAGCCAAACTCTGATGAAATTTACGGCTGCAGTGGTGAGCTTGGCGCACTTGATAAAGCGAAGCTAAAGGCGGAATTTATAAGTGGCGGAAGGCTAGGAATTTATGAAAACCTGCAAAATATGGAGGAGCGAAACGCCTTTTCCAAGGCTAAAATCATCCTGCTTGGAAGTAGCGTGCAGGGCGAAATTTTAACGCTTCGTATCAAAACCGCAGCGATGATGATAGCGCTTTTGGGTGTGATATTAGCCGTGGCGTTTTATCTGGTGCGGCTAGGTACAAAGCCGCTTTACGATAAGATCGACACGCTAAATCGCTTCATCAAAGATAGCACCCACGAGATCAATACTCCGCTTAGCATCATCTCGATGAGCGTTGAGACGATGCGGCACGCAGAGCTTGGAGAATACAACGCCAAGCGCGTCGCTAATATCGATCTTGCCGCCAAGACGCTTTCGCGCATCTACGAGGATCTCGTGTTTTTAACTTTCGGTATGAATAAGGAGGGCGAGATTAGCTCGATCGATCTAAAAAGCCTCGTTGCTTCGCGTTGCGAATATTTCGCGCCGTTTATCCAAAAACGCAGACTAAGCCTTAAAACCGATCTTTCGGATGCGAGCATGAACGCAAATATTTATGAAATTTCGCGCCTGATCGACAATCTGCTAAGCAACGCCGTAAAATACGCCGATGCAGGCGGCTACGTGGATGTGCGGCTAAGGCGCGGCGAGCTGGCGATCTCAAACAGCGGCGAGGGGATCGACAGGAAAAGGGGCGACGAAATTTTTAGGCGTTTCGCACGCTTTAACTCAAGCGAGGGCGGCTTTGGCATCGGGCTTAGCATCGTAAGCGAGGTCTGCAAAAAATACTCCTTTTCTATCTCCTACGACAGCGTGCCGGGCGAGATAACGACCTTTCGCCTTACGTGGCGAGAGTAAAATTTTAAAATTTAGTGAAATTTAAAATTTAAAAGCGGTCGCTTGCGGTTTAAATTTAATCGTAGTTTGGTCGCTTAAATTCCGCGCAAAAAGGCTCTAATTGCCGGAGCGTTTAAATTTAATCGTCGCTTGTCTTTGTTCTAAAACGGAGCGCGGAATTTTATCGCTCGCTCGCTTTGCGCTCGTAAAATGACCCTGAAAGTTATTGGTGCGGAATTTTATTCGTCCGCGATTTCATAAAATTTAGCTTTTATTTCTCGATAGATATATCCAGTGGACTATATTACTGAATAAAATCGGAACAGACATACCAAAAAATATTGAGCCGCCTCCAAAAAACGATAGCCAACCAAACAAGCTTTCTCTGCTCGCAAAAGTTGGAAACGTCCGCCCGTTGCCTACTCTGTGTGGGATGCCGTTTATGGCAAAATCGGCGTAGAAATAATTATTTAGAAGCCAATAGATAAAAGGTATGCCGATAAGCATAATTAGCTGCGTTGACGGCGGGAAGCTCTTTTTCATATAAAATACGGCGATTGGATAATACACGCAGCTTAGCGCGAAAGCCGTTAAAATAGGTACCCACAATGCCGCGACGTAAAATTCCGCAAGCTGCGTGTGCGGGCTTATTTTGCCGATCGCGGCGATGTTTGGAAAAAACTGCTTCATAAATTTAACGAAGTCCGCGCACGAGGGACTTACGTCTAAAATATTTTCGGGTAGCACGAATACGCTAAGCGCCGTGATCGCAAACAGCGCAAAAACCGCCGCGTAAAGTCGCCCGAAAAATTTAATAAATTTCGTATCGGGATACGGCGTATCTTGCTCTTGCGCGCCTTGTGAATTTAGCAAATCGCTCATCGTTCGCTCCTTTAATAAAATTTGCGTGCCAAAACCCGGCTTGCGCTAAATTTTAAAATTTTATGCCTTATCGTTCGGTAAAATTTCACGACGAGGACTTGCTTTGGAATTTTGCGGTCAAATTTGAAATAAAATTTATTAAATTTAACCAGCAAAGCTTTGTTTAAAAATAAAGTCTCGCCGCCTTTAACGCGCAGTGAGGCAGATGCAGGTTGGGGCGGTGGGGTCTGCTTGAGGTCGCGAGGCGAGGCCCAGGCAAAGCAAAAAAGGGTGCTTCGCAAGTATGGCCTATTCTGCTCCGCCCCCTCCGAGGAAGAATTTAAGCTTTATCGGAAGCGACGAATAAAATTTAAACCCGCGCGTAGCGTAGCAATTTCTCGTATCGTCGAGACCGGGAAGCCTCTAAAATAAAAGGCTCTTTCATTTAGCGTAGACTTGCAGCCAAGACCCAAAATTTAATTGCCTAACAAAAAAGGCAAGTTGGCGTCGCTGCTCGCAAAATAACCGCGGAATCCCACTAGATCAAATTTAAAATTCCGAGTATTTCTGATAGTCGATCTGCGCGGAGTTTTTGTTGATCGTATCGACCGTAGCTTCAGCGATCGCAAGTTCCTCGTTGGTAGGGATTACGAGCGTTTTGATTTTACTATCCGCCGCGCTTAAATTTCTAATCGAGCCGGTATTTTTGGCGTTTTTTGTCGCATCGATTTCGATGCCGATATGAGCGAGCTTCTCGCAGACATTTTGTCTAAAATGCGGCGCATTCTCGCCGATACCTCCGGTAAAGATCAAAGCGTCCACTCGCCCGAGCACGGCATAATACGCTCCGATCATCTTAACGACGCTGTACACGAGCATCTCAAACGCAAGTTTCGCGCGCGGCTCGCCGCCTTCCATCTTTTCATATACTTTTCGCAGATCGCTTGCGCCGCAGATGCCGAGCAGTCCGCTTTTTTTGTTCATTATGACGTCCATATCCTGCGCGTTGTAGCCCGCGACGCGCTCGATGTATGGGATGATAGCGGGATCGATCGAGCCGCATCTGGTGCCCATGATGATGCCTTCAAGCGGCGTTAGCCCCATTGAGGTGTCGATGCATTTGCCGTTTTCTATGGCGCTCACGCTCGAGCCGTTGCCAAGATGTAGCGTAATGGCGTTGAAGTTTTCGTATTTTTTACGCAAAAATTTCGCTCCCATTGTCGAGACAAACCAATGCGATGTGCCGTGCGCGCCGTAGCGACGAACCTTATATTTTTCGTAGAATTCATACGGCAGCGCGTACATATACGCATAAGGCGGGATGCTTTGATGAAATATCGTATCGAAAACCGCGACGTTTGGAATTTTAGGAGCAATCTTTAGGCAGGATTTGATGCCCGCTAAATTTGCAGGATTGTGTAGCGGTGCAAGCGGCGCAAGCTCGGCGATTTTAGCCATTACGTCCTCATCTATGAGCGCGGGAGCGTCGAAATAATCCGCACCTTGGACTATTCTATGCCCGATGCCGCCTACTTGAGTTAGATCGTTGATTACTCCGCTTTGTTTTAAAAGATCGATCGCGATCGCAATCGCGGTCTCGTGATTTGGAATTTGCTCGTTTTCAACCTTTATGCTTCGTCCGTTGGCGCAATTGATGCTTCCGCTTGCGTGCGTCGAGCTGATCTCCTCGATGAGCCCACTTGCGATGCAGGCGTGATTTAGCATATCGTGGAATTTAAATTTAACCGAGCTCGAGCCGGAATTTATGACTAGGATATCCATTAATTCTCTCCTGCTTGAATGGCGCTGATAAGTATCGTGTTTACGATATCGGCGACCTTGCAGCCGCGGCTTAGATCGTTTACCGGCTTTTTTAAGCCCTGCAGAATCGGCCCGATCGCTACGGCGCCTGCGGTGCGCTGCACGGCCTTATAACAGATATTTCCGCAGTTAAGATCGGGAAAGATAAATACGTTCGCGCGCCCTGCGACCGCGGAGCCGGGCATCTTTTTCTTAGCGACTGCGGCATCGACCGCCGCATCGAATTGCAGCGGTCCGTCGATTAAAAGCGCCGGCGCCTTTTCGCGCGCTTTTTGCGTTGCAGTTTTTATGAATTCCACGCTTTCACCGCTACCGCTATCGCCGCTGGAGTAGCTTAGCATCGCCACGCGCGGCTCAAACCCGAACGCCTTTGCGGTCGCGGCGCTTGAAATCGCGATACCCGCCAGATACTCCGCGCTCGGGCTCGGCGCTACGGCGCAGTCGGCAAAAAGCAGAGCCTGCGTATCCAGGCACATTATAAACGCACCGCTAACGGTTGCGATGCCCGGCTTTGTCTTGATGATCTGAAGCGCGGGGCGAATCGTCTCCGCAGTAGTCGTGCTGGCACCGCTTACCATCGCATCGGCTAGCCCTTCATACACGAGCATCGTGCCGAAGTAGGTGCGATCGCGCACTAAATCGCGCGCCTGCGCCTCGCTCATGCCCTTTGCCTTGCGAAGCTCATATAGATCGCGCGCAAATTTTTCTAAGCTCGCATCCGTCTGCGGATCTAAAATTTTAACGCCGCTTAGATCGAGACCCAGCTTGCTTGCGCTTTTTTGCACTTCGTCTTGCCGCCCTAAAAGGATCAAATTTGCCGCGCCGCTTTGCTTTACAATCGCGGCCGCGCGCAGAATTCTCTCATCGTCGCTTTCTGGAAGCACGACTGTTTTAACGTTCGCGCGAGCCTTTGCGTAGAGCTTGCTTTCAAATTTCAACGGGGTTAGAATTTCACAGCGCGTGGAGTTTGCGGCGTCCGTGAAGTAGCTTTTGTCGGCAACGACTTTATCAAGCTCTATCGCGCCGCTTTCGCAGGCGGAATTTTTACTGTAAAGCTCCGATTTTTTAGAATTTGCACCCTCTTGTGCAGGTCTTAGCGCGGAAAATGAAATTTTATCCTCATATATGCTGGCAAAGCTTACCGCTTTTGCCGCAGTGATCAAGCGTGTGCCGATGCGCGCGGCAATTTCGTTAGGATAAAATCCGCAAACAGGGATATTTAGATCCTTTGCGATTTGTAAATTTAGCTCGCGCAGATCGGCTCCCGCTACGCCGTGAACCAGCACAAAATTGCATTGCTCTAAAATCTGCGTAAAGCGCTCTATCGCCGCCTTTCGCACGCGCTCATCCTGCCCATCCGCGAGCGCTTTTTCAAGCTCGCTCCTGCTAAAAAGGGCATTGTCGCCAGCGATGCAAAGTTGCAAAACGTTGTGAAAGCTCATGGATAAAATTTTATCTAGTTTTTTTAGCTCGGATTGGTAGGCGGCGGGTTCGTCGCATAGGAGCAAAATTCCGTTCATCGGTTGATCCTTTTGAAATAAGATAGGCAATTGTAGCAAAATTTTGCTTGCGTGTTAATCAAAGATTTATCGTGAGGGTTTAGAATTTGGTAACTTTCAACAAAGGAGCGCACATGAAAAATTTAGTGATTTTGGCTCTTTTAGTGAGCCTCGCCGCGGCGAAAATCAACATAAACGAAGCTAGTCGCTACGAGCTGATGACGATCGGTGGGCTTGATGCGGGTAGGGCGGATATGCTTATGCAATACCGCCAAAAGCGCGAAATTTCAAGTGCAGATGAGCTAAAGGGCATCAACGGCTTTGCAAGTTACGATACCGCCAAATTGCAGAAGAGCTTTGAAATATCGCCTAGAGCTAACGTGCAGCAGCCGGTGCAGCCTGATCGCGATATAGTCGTAGTCGAAAAGACCCGCACCCGCACGGTTTACGGAGGCTCTACTTACAAACGCGTTGAAAATTACGGCAATGGCATCACGATCACAGAGACCGGCACTTTACCGCCTCCGCCAGGATATGGTAGGCATGGCGGCATGATGCCGCCACCTCCTCCGCCTCCTGGCGGTATGCCACCACCTCCGCACGGAGGCATAAAACCACCTCCTCCGCCACCGCCACCTCCTCGCGATGATTATTCTCGCAGGAGAAGTTCTGGCGGTATGAGCGATAGCGAGATTGGCGGAAGCTCGCGCCGTAACATGCCGGTGCCTATGCATATGGGAACGATCCGCTCAAAAAGATCCAGTAGCGTCACAAGCTTCGGCGACTGCGATCCGCAAAGCGGCAACTGCGCTAGTGTGGGCGTAGGCGTGCAGGTAGATAGAGGGTTTTAAAATTTAATTTTACGCAGGCGGGATTTAAAATTTTATAATCGAGATTCCGCCCGCCCTAAATTTACGGCTAAATTTTAAAATTTTGTAGCGATGGAATTTAAAATTTACGCTGGCATCGCTCTGCGCTACGATAAAATTTCAAAGAATTTTATAAATTTAATCCAAGCCTCGCGTGGCAAAATTTCAAGTCAAAATTTTACGTTAAAACTGATGCGCCGCGTTTGGTCGAAACAAATCTGCACTTTAAAATTTTAAATCCGAAATCCAGCCACATGATAAATTTTAAATTTGCCTTTTCTACTCTCGCTAAATTCCAAAATTTTGCCCCGTCTTGCTGCTATTAAATTTTAAATTCGACCCGATTTAGCGCCTAAAATTTGTGAAATTTAATTTACAAAATAATATAATCACAAAATTATTCCAACGAAACAGGATGGGCGTATGAAAGAAATTAGCGGATCGCAGATGATCGTGGAGGCGTTGCGGCAGGAGGGGGTCGAGGTGGTTTTCGGCTATCCGGGCGGCGCGGCGCTGAATATTTATGATGAAATTTACAAACAAAAATACTTCAGACACATTTTGGTGCGCCACGAGCAGGCTGCGGCGATGGCTGCGGACGGATACGCGCGCGCTAGCGGCAAGGTCGGCGTGGCGGTCGTTACAAGCGGTCCTGGATTTACGAACGCGCTTACGGGGCTTGCTACGGCGTATAGCGATAGCATCCCGATCGTGCTTATCAGCGGACAGGTGGCGACCTCGCTTATCGGCACCGACGCCTTTCAAGAGATCGATGCGATCGGAATTTCACGCCCCTGCGTCAAGCATAACTATCTGGTTAAAACGATCGAAGAGCTGCCTAGAATTTTAAAAGAAGCCTTTTATATCGCTCGCAGCGGCAGACCGGGGCCCGTGCATGTCGATGTGCCGAAGGACGTGACGGCGAAGCTAGGCGTTTTTGAATATCCTAGTGAAATCAAGATGCAGACTTATAAGCCGAATTATAAAGGCAACGCTAAACAGATCAAAAAAGCCGTTGAGTTAATCGCAAACTGCAAAAAGCCTATCCTCTACATCGGCGGCGGCGTCATCAGCGCGGGTGCAAGCGAGCTGGTGCGCGAGCTTAGCGAGTTTGCGCAGATCCCGGTCGTGCAAACCCTTATGGCGCTGGGAGCCGTGCGAAGCGACGATAAATTAAATTTAGGTATGGTCGGAATGCACGGCAGCTATGCCGCAAATATGGCGCTTAGCGAGTCTGATCTGATAATCTGCTTGGGCGCGAGATTTGACGATCGCGTAACCGGCAAGCTTAGCGAATTCGGCAAAAACGCAAAGATCATCCACGTCGATATCGATCCTAGCTCGATCTCAAAGATCATAAACGCGGATTATCCGATCGTGGGCGATGTGAAATCGGTGTTAGAGGAGATGCTGCCGCGCATTAAAAGCGAGGTCAGCCCTGCAAATTTCGAGCAGTGGCGCGAGCTCATCCGCAAATACGATGAAATTCACCCGCTTAAATTTAACGACAGCGATGAAATTTTAAAGCCGCAGTGGGTTATACAAAGCACCGCAAAAATCGCGGGCGAGGATGCTATCATCGCTACGGACGTGGGGCAGCACCAGATGTGGGTCGCGCAGTTTTATCCGTTTTGCAAGCCACGCACTCTGCTAAGTAGCGGCGGGCAGGGCACGATGGGCTATGGTCTTCCTGCGGCATTGGGCGCGAAGGCTTATGCGGGAGACAGACCGGTTATAAATTTCAGCGGCGACGGCTCGATTTTGATGAATATCCAAGAGCTGATGACTGCGAGCGCGAGCGGTCTAAACGTCGTAAATATCGTATTAAACAACAATTTCTTAGGCATGGTGCGGCAGTGGCAGAGCCTATTTTACGGGCAGCGTTTCTCATCGACCGATCTTAGCTCGCAGCCCAATTTCGTAAAAATTGCGGGGGGCTTCGGCGGCGTAGGCTTTAGCGTTAGCACAAAAGCGGAATTTGAAGACGCGCTGAAGCAGGCTCTTGCGAGTAAGAAAGTAAGTGTCATCGAGGCTAAGATCGATCGCTTCGAAAACGTCTGGCCGATGGTGCCTGCAGGCGGCGCGCTTTACAATATGATTTTTGAGCAGGAGTCGTAAAGATGAATAGCATAAGAAGAGTAATCTCGGTCGTCGTTACCGACGAGCACGGCGTTTTGTCGCGGATTTCGGGGCTTTTTGCGGGGCGCGGCTATAATATCGACAGCCTCACCGTTGCGCCGATCTCAAATACCGGTCTATCGCGCCTTAGCATCGTCACTTCGGGCGACGAGCGCGTCATAGAGCAGATCACTAAGCAGCTTCATAAACTGATCCCCGTTTACAAGGTCATTGAGGATGCAAAATTCGTCGAAAAGGAGATGGTTTTGGTAAAGATCGCGTTGGGTGAAAATTTAGCGGGGCTTGACGCCGTTTTAAAAGCCTACAACGGCAGCATCGCAAACAGCGACGACAGCAAGATCGTCATCATGGCGTGCGACGACGCAGACCGCATCGATGGATTTTTAAAGACGATAAAAAAATACAATCCGATCGACGTCGTCCGCGGCGGCAGCGTCGCGCTGGATATGTAAGCGGCGATAAAATTTAATCAAAGGAGCGCAAATGAAATTATCCAAAATTGCCGAAATTTTAAACATAGAGCTTAGCGGAGCGGACGCGGAGATCACCGCGATAAATTCGCTTCAAAACGCAAGGCAAAGCGAGCTGAGCTACTGCGACAGCGACAAAAACGAGAAATTTTTATCTGCCACCAAAGCGGCCGCCGTGCTAGTAAAAATCGGCACCGCAGCCCCAAGCGGCGTGCGAGTGCTAGAGTGCGAAAATCCGCATCTAGCCTTTGCGATCCTAAGCGCGCATTTTGCTAAGCCGCTCATTCGCAGCGGCGCGCCCGCAAAGATCGCCGCCAGCGCGCAGATCGGGCAGAACGTACATATCGGCGTAAATTCCACGATCGGCGAGAATTGCGTCATCTTAAGCGGCGCGTATATCGGCGATGACGTACATATCGGAAGCGGCTGCGTGATCCACGCAAACGCCGTCATCGGAAGCGACGGTTTCGGCTATGCACACACTAAAACGGGCGAGCACGTTAAAATTTATCACAACGGTAACGTCGTGCTGCAAGACGAGGTCGAAATCGGCGCATGCACGACGATCGATCGCGCGGTATTCGGCTCGACGATAATTGGGCGGGGCAGCAAGATCGACAATCTCGTTCAAATCGGGCACAACTGCGAGCTTGGGCAAAACTGCCTCATCGTCTCTCAAGTTGGACTTGCGGGCTCGACGACGCTTGGGCGTAACGTCGTGATGGGCGGACAGAGCGGCAGCGGCGGACACGTAAGCGTGGGCGATTTCACTCAGATCGCGGCGCGCGGCGGCATAAGCAAGGATCTAGCGGGCGGCAAAAACTACGCGGGGCAGCCTATAATGGAGCTTAGCGAGTGGTTCAAGCTGCAGGCTAAGATCGTTAGATTTTTTAAAGATAAAAAGCACTAGCCGTTTTGCCTTGGCTGACTTGCCTTGATCGATTCGATCGTTCGCTCTGATCGACTCCTCTAGCTAGCTTAATCTAACAGGCTCGCGTCGTTTCAGTGAAGTTTGAAATCGCCAGGCAGTTGGTGATTGTGGAGTGGTTTGCGTTGCCGTTTGGGTTTTGGCGTATTTTGTAATCGCTGCGGCGGTAAATTTTGCCCTTTTATCGACAGAATTCCGCCCGCGCCGTTTTTTTGTCGTGCGCTTGCTTTGTGGGCGCGGTAGAATTTGATCTACTCGTTTTGAAATACGTTTGCTCGCAGTCATTGCGGCCAAGCTTTACGAGCGCTTTAAATCAGCGCAAATTTAATTAAAGGAAAAACAATGATAGAGATGTTTTTATGCTCCTATTTTGCGGGTGCGGCGACGCTTTTTGAGGACTATGCGAGGCAAAATATCCGCGCTAAAGAGGTGCTTTTTATCCCGACCGCCGCAAACGTAGAGGAATACCGAGACTACGTGGACGAGGCGAAAGAGGCGTTTGCCAAAATGGGTTTTGAGGTTCAAATTTTAGATGTTTCAAAAGTGAGCGAAGCCGAAGCCAAGGCAAAGATCGGCGCGGCGCGGGTGCTTTACGTAAGCGGCGGCAACACCTTTTATCTTTTGCGCGAGCTTAAAAAGAAGGATCTGGTAGCCCTCATCGCAGATCGCGTCCGAAGCGGCGAGCTCGTGTACGTGGGCGAGTCGGCGGGTGCGATGATAGCGGCGCCTAGCGTGGAGTATGCGAGCGTGATGGACGATGCGAGTGGTAGTGAATTAGTAGCAGCGCAAACTGGGCTAGATCTTGTTAAATTCTATCCAGTAGTACACTACGGCGAGGAGCCTTTCGTGCAAAGCGCGGCTGAAATTTTAAAAATTTACGGCAGTAAGCTAAATTTGACGCCGATAAATAACGCCGAAGCGATCGCGGTGCACGGCGATAAATTTGAAATTTTAGGGCGGTAAACTGCGGCGTAAAAGTAAAATTAGTAATTAAACGCTTCATAAAATTTACGCTTATATTTTCGCATAGGGTTGCGAAGTGAAATTTTAACTTAGGTGTGCGAGTGTCGCTAACGAATAAATTTAATCAAAGGATCAAAATGAAAATATTACTTATCAACGGCGGAGCGCCTTTTAACGGCAAAGGCGGCAAGCTAAGCAAGACGCTGCACGAGTTAGCCAAAAAAACGCTACAAGCCTTAGGGCACGAAACGTGCGAAACTACGATACACGAGGGCTACGATATAGATGCTGAGGTAGAAAAATTTCTATGGATGGATGCCGTGATCTAGCAGATGCCCGCGTGGTGGATGGGCGAGCCTTGGCTAGTCAAAAAGTACGTAGACGAGGTGTTTATGGGCGGCATAGGCAAGATAGTGGCAAACGACGGGCGGCACAGCGCGAGTCCAAACGACGGATACGGCACCGGCGGCATGATAAAGGGCAAATCGCATATGCTAAGCGTCACGTGGAATGCGCCGCTTCAGGCATTTGACAAGCCAGGCGATTTTTTCGAGGGCGTGGGCGTGGACGGCGTTTACTTGCATTTTCATAAGATAAATGAGTTTTTAGGCACGAAAAGGCTGCCTACTTTTATGTGTAACGACGTCATTAAAAATCCCGACGTAGAGCGTTTTACGAGGGATTACGAAGCGCATTTAAAAAGGGTTTTCGGCTAAATTTAAGCAGACTTTAGCGCAAATTTATAAGCTAGACAGTAGAAATTTTACCCTGCCCTTTGTGCCGTTAAATTTGATCTAAATTTAAACTCACGCCACGCCGGAGCGTAGAATTTCGCTGTGAATTTTAGGCGGTACGCCAAACATCCTGGTGTATTCGCGGCTAAACTGCGACGCGCTCTCGTATCCTACGTCAAAGGCGGCCTGCGCAACGCTGATATTTTTGGTCGCGAGCAGATTTTTTGCCTCTTCTAGGCGGATCTTTTTTTGAAAAGCTATGGGGCTTAGCGAGGTTACGACCTTGAAGTTATGATAGAGCGACGACTCGCTCATATCGCATTCGCGCGCGACCTCTTTCATATTTAGCTTTTGCGAAAATTCGTTTTTTATCTTTGCGACGGCTTTTAAAATTTTATTCGAGACGCTTCCTTGCATAGCAAATTTGTTTAAAAAATAGCCGCTTTATCGCTTGTTACAAGGGCATAAAGGATCTCTTTTTTTTGGCAAGATCCGATAGAAATTTGATCTTCTCTTTTGGCTTTTCTAGCAACCAAACAAACCTCAAAACAGGCTCTAGTATCTCCTCCGCAAGATCGCCGAAAAATACCCCCTTTTGGCTCTTTTGCATGTTATCTTCTTTTTTTATCTCGACGTTTTTTAGCACTTCATAAATTTCATCCATGCTAAAATTAAGGGTAAGCGAGATATATGGCCTCTCTTTTGAGGCGTCGGTTAGGCTCACTCTTAGAGGCATATAGGTCGATGTGAGCAGATACCTTTGCTCGTTGTATCCGCTCATCTCATCGCCAAAGCCCACCGACTTTGCCCCTTGAAGTATAATGCACAAAGATGGATTGTAGATGACATTGATAAAATCATGCGTCTTTTCGCTGATGTAAAAATCAAGCGAGTCGATGTCGCTTTGAACAAGGCCGTTTACGCCGTATCTATTTAGTAAAAACTCTTTTGTCTGCTCTTTTAGTAAATTTAGCTCACTCATCTTGCTCTCCGCCTCAAATTTTATGAAATTATACTCCTTTTTAGAAATTTTGCAGAATTAGGCATGAAATTTGGAGGATCGTTCTAACGTAAAATTTAAAATCCTGCTAGAATGCACATTACAAAACAGCTTGTAAAGCTAAATCAAAACCGAAAAGACAAAGATGTATCTTAAGAAATTTGCGGCGGCGCTTATGACGTCAAGTTTTATTTTAGGAGGCAATGCAATGGCAAGTACAAACGTGGCAAAATCACCGCTAGAGGCGGTTTCTATGGTTAGCGAGTGGGATAA
>NZ_CALIBF010000077.1 GCF_938045465.1 uncultured Campylobacter sp. | reverse complement strand
TTCTAAAGATGAAAATGTAACCGTAAATATCTACAAAAGCGCTCCGGTCGCAGGCAGTAAAACTCATAGCGGCAAAGTAAATCGAAATATAAATTCTTTAAAAGAAAGAGGTGGAGCTATCTTTGCTGAGAAGTGCGCTTCATGTCACGGCGAGAACGGGCAAAAAAAAGCTTATGGAGTATCGCGTAAACTCAAGGATCTAGATGCCAAGGAGATCTCGATAGCTATGTCGCAATACACTACAGATCTAAGTTATGGCGGCAAGATGAAAAATATTATGCAGCTGATCGCTGCTAAGACAAGCGCTACAGAGCTAGGCTATATTATTGCTTATTTAAAAGGCGACGATGAATTCTTATATGATAGCCCATCTCGCGCTAGCGGTAATACCGATATCTCCGCTGCCCCTAGTGAGCAGGGTTCGTATCTAAAATAAGGGGTATGCTATGAAAGTGGCAGTAGTTTTAGCTAACGGATTTGAGGAGCTTGAGGCGATAAGCCTCATCGATATTTTAAGACGCGCAGATATTGATGCTCTAGCCGTGGGGTTAGAGAAAAAATGCGTTCGCGGTGCGCACGGCGTAGAGATGATCGCCGATGAAATTTTAGACGATATAAAAGTTTCGGAATTTGATATGATCGTTTTGCCTGGCGGCTTGCCCGGAGCCGAAAATTTGGCAAAGAGCGAGAGGCTGGGGCAAGTACTGCGCGATTTCGATACAAATAACGCAAAAATCGGCGCAATATGTGCCGCTCCATGGGCACTAGCTACCGCGGGTGTGCTAAAAAGCTCTTACACTTGTTATCCAGGTTTTGAAAATCAGATCGCTCACCCAGGCTATACGAATTCGGCGAATGTCGTAAAAGATCAAAATATAATGACTTCGAAAGGCCCCGCTACTGCGATGGAATTTGCGCTGCAAATCGTCCGCGAGCTAAAAGGCGAGCAGGTTTATTCCAAGCTAAAATCTGATTTACTTTTTAAATAAAATTTCAAGTGGGAGCCGATTCTAGCGCGCTTTATTTTATCGCTTGTATAACGACGCGTGCTGATTTTGCTGCGCCTGAGGGCTGTAAATTTTATCTCGTTCTACACGTATAATATAGTCACAATATTTATTCTGAGTATCCATAAACGACGAATGGAATTCTCACAACCTAAATTCTAAATCGAAAAACGCAAAAGACCTTGTGCGTGACAGATGAAATTTTATTGGAGCTAGTCGCTATTGAAACTAAATATTAACATCGTAGCGGCGTGGAGCGCGAGTATGAAGGATATTCTGGGCGTAGGCCCTCAAAAGGATACTCATCTGAATAAATTTCAGTGTGGCATCTTCGCGATGCACTCGCTAGCAGAAGATGAATAGATCGCGCAAAACGTGCTAAACAAGGGCATCGACGTGATCAAAAACGATAAGATCACGCTGGATATAAATTTGATCAAATAGCGACGTCAATGTGTCAAGAGGCAAAACGGCGCAGTTTTTTGAAGGTTTTGTTGGTAAAGCTCAGATTTGTCGGGAAGCATATAAGTTTGTAGCGCGCGACGAAAGCGTTATTTAGAATTCCTAAAAAGGATAAAATTTAGCGCTTCTTTAAAATATCGTCGTTTAAAAATGTCGCGCTGCTTTGTATTGTTTTGATAACGTGGTCTTTAGAATTTTGCATTTTGTCGGGTGTAGGTCTGTGTGCGATCAAATTTACGCGCCCGATTTTCGCCGTGAAATAAAAAATCCCCAGTATTGTCGCGTTTAGAAATACTCCAAAATATATCCGTTCTAATCCCCATATCCCTATGCTGGCGGCATGAATGGGCACAAAAATTATCGCGACTAAGATCGGATAATAATCCGAAATTTTATTTTTGGCAAGGATTACGGTCGTAACGATGGCGTATGCGATGAGCGTAAAAGGAGAGATAAGCAAGAGTGCAAAAAGCGCGTTTATGCGCTGATAATCTTCGTGCCCGATTAAGACGCAAAAGCTACAAAACGCGAGCGTTATGAGAAAAAATAAAGGTAAAATCCACCGCGTTTTCACGTCGCGCCCTTTAAGCAGCGATAAAAAAAGCAGATGAGAGCCCAGCGCAATACAATAATAATCAAATATAACCGATGAGCTTAAAAACGTGAGCGGTATGGCGAGCAGCGTACCCGGTCCATCAAAATATATCCCACTAAACATGAGCCACGTGATAAAGAGTATAAAAGCATATTTAAGACCCGTATAAGTGGCGCAAACACAGATACCAACAAGGATAAATCGTATAAATTTGCTCATTTGCCTTTTTCCTAAATTTAGGTAATTATAGCAAACCGCGACAAACAAACGACGCAAAATTTTAAATTTAGCCCGTGTGTTCGCCGAATCCGTTGCCGATCGCGAGCTCGTGCGCGCTAGAAGTACGCCCAATGTCTTCGTATTATTTCATCCGCGCCTGCGCCGCAAGATAAAATTCATAAATTCTAAATCCGTTTTGCGTTATCATTGCGCTAAATTTAAAATTTTACGCAAAGGGGATCATATGAAAAACACGGCATTCATTACGGGCGCTACGAGCGGCTTTGGCGAGGCGATTTCTAGGGCGCTTAGCGCGCAGGGCTATAAGATCATAGCACTCGGGCGGCGCAAGGAGCGGCTGCAAAAGCTAGCGAGTGAACTAGGCAATACGCACATTATCGCCGCGGATATTCGCGATAAAGCTGCGGTGTTTGACGCCGTGAGTGCGCTGCCTGAAAATTTCAAAGACGTCGAGGTGCTCGTAAATAACGCGGGGCTCGCGCTCGGGCTTGAGGGGATCGCGCAGACGCCCGTAGAGGATTTGGAGACGATGGTCGATACGAATATCAAAGGCGTGCTGTATTCGACCAAGGCGGTGCTGCCGCTGATGATCGCGCGCAAAAGCGGCTATATCTTCAATCTCGGCTCGACTGCGGGCGCGTGGCCCTATGCTGGTAGCCACGTTTACGGCGCGAGCAAGGCGTTTATCAAGCAGTTTAGCCGCAATATCCGCAACGACCTGCGCGGCACTGGTATCCGCGTGACGGAGATCGCGCCGGGAATCTGTAAGAGTGAGTTTAGCGAAGTGCGCTTTAAAGGCGACGTAGCGCGCGCTGCGGCCGTGTATGAGGGAGTCGATGCGATCCTGCCAGAGGACATCGCGCAGATCGTGCTAAGCTGCCTAGCGATGCCGCACCGAGTAAATATCAACGTCGTAGAGGCGATGGCGACGCAGCAGAGCTGGGCTGGGCTTTTTATCGAAAAGCATTAAATTTTAAGGCGAGAAAATGAAAAAAATTCTATTACTAATGTTTTTATCGGTTGCCGCATTTGCGGTGGATGATGCGACCAGGCAGCATAATGCCGAGCTTTTCGGCATCTGGACGCTAGTACCGCCCATCGTGGCGATCGCGCTTGCCTTTATCACCAAAGAGGTGATTTTATCGCTTTTCATCGGCGTTTTTAGCGGCACCTATATGTTAGCAGTCGTTAACGACAATCCGATCTCCGCGCTTGTGGGCAGCTTTACGGATCTGGTCGCGCGCGTGGTGGGCTCGATGGCTAGCAAAGGCAACGCGGGCGTGCTTTTGCAGGTGCTTTGTATCGGCGGCGTGGTTGCGCTGATTAGCAGGACGGGCGGCACGAAAGCAGTGGCGCTTTGGATTAGCAAGCGCGCTAAAACGGGTATCTCGGCGCAAATTTCAACATGGGTTATGGGTCTTTTCGTATTTTTCGACGATTACGCAAACGCCCTGATCGTAGGTCCCGTCATGAGGCCGATCACCGATAAATTTAGAGTCAGCCGCGAAAAGCTCGCTTTCATCATCGACGCTACCGCCGCGCCGATTGCGGGTATCGCGCTAATTTCTACCTGGGTAGGGCTCGAAGTCTCTCTGATAAGAGCGGGATATGATCAGATCGGCGTGCAAAACGTAAACGCTTTCTCGATCTTCGTGCAAACCATGCCGTATCGCTTCTACAATCTTTTTATGCTTGCTTTCGTAGTTTACGTGGCGTTCATGCGCAGGGATTTCGGGCCGATGCTCTCTGCCGAAAGGCGAGCGGCGAGCGGCGAAATTCATTCTAAAAATTCTAACATCGCCGAGCTAGAAGATAAAACGCTAGAGCCCAAAGAGGGGATCAAGCCGCAAGCTTCAAACGCCGTTATCCCGCTTATAGTGCTAATCTGCGGCGCATTTGCGAGCTTTTATTTTAGCGGGCTAAGCAAGCTGCAAGGCGATGCCCTCGCAGCCGCAAAAGCCGCTCCGCTAAGCTTTGCGACGCTTCAGGCGACGTTCGGCAACGCAAACTCATCGGTCGCGCTCTTTCAAGCGGCGCTTCTTGCTACGGTCGTGTCTATATTTATGAGCGTTTACCGCAAAATTTTTAACGTCAGAGAGGCGATCTCTACGTGGATCAAGGGGTGGAAGACGATGATCGTTACGATCGTGATCTTGCTGCTTGCCTGGTCGCTCAGCTCTGTCATCAAAGAGCTCGGCACGTCGCGCTATCTAGTCGATATGCTAAGCCAAAACACGCCGAAATTTTTACTGCCGGTAGCGATTTTCGTGCTGGGCTCGTTCATTAGCTTTTCGACGGGCACCAGCTACGGCACGATGGGAATTCTAATGCCGCTTGCCATACCTTTGGCAAACGCCGTGGGACTTCACTACGGGCTTTCGGGCGATGCGCTTCACGCCTATATGATCGTAAATATCTCAGGCGTACTTACGGGTGCGATTTTCGGCGATCATTGCTCGCCGATTTCGGACACCACGATCCTTTCGTCGATGGGCGCGGGCTGCGATCATATCGAGCACGTAAAGACGCAGATGCCTTACGCTCTATCCGTCGGCGCGGTCGCCGTGGTGGCGGGCTATCTGCCCGTAGCGCTAGGACTTAGCGTCTGGATCGCGCTACCGATGGGATTTGCCGTTACGTGGGCTCTCGTGCGGTTCGCAGGTAAAAAGATAGAGGAGTAGCTCCCGCAAATTTTAAATTTGCTTTTAAATTTTGAATTCCGCAGCGATGCGGAATTCTGTCTGGCGGAATTTTGCTTTATCCCGCAGAATTCCGCTCTGCAAAATTCCGTCGCGCTAGTAAAATTTTAAAACAAAATTTCAAAAAGTGCGAGCAAATTTTAAAAGCTGAATTTTAACTAGCCGCGTTAAAACGGCGCGTGCGCCTGCAATTTAAAATTTTTAAAGTAAACGGGTAGTAAAATACCGATAAATTTCAAACAAGGAGAATGAAATGAAAAATCCTAAAATGTTCCTCTGGGGGGGGTGTTGGCTGCTTTATTGGTAGGTTGCGGTGACGATACCGAGGTAAAGACCAAGGAGTATTACGACGCACATCTGGACGAAGCCAAAGAGGTTTTAGTGAAGTGTGATTTTAATACTCTTAAAGACGGAAGCAATTCCTATAAGAATTGCGTAAACGCCAAAGAATCAGTTAATGATATAAAAGTTATGACGGTAGAATACTATGAAAAGCATATAGAGGAAGCTAAAGAGGTAGAAAAGAATTGCGATTGGGATAAGATAGAGGAAGGAAGCAAAATGCACAAGAATTGTGAAAATGCAAAGAAAGCGCGAGAAATGTATGATGACAAGGAAGGACTAAGACAGATGACAAGAGGACGGAAATAGAATTTTAATGTTATCCTATATTAAACCCGCCTTTTTTGCACTCTAATACATTTAAATACATTCTAAATCTACTCCGCACTTTCGGTGCAGAGTAAATTTGCCCTACTCAGCGCCGAATTTTACGGTATAAATCTCGCCTGCGAAATGATACGGCACAAAATCTTGCCTTACGGATTTTGGAATTTCAAATTTAAAGCCTGCGGGCTTGGCTATCACAGAAAAGACTTACGGGCTTCGCGGCGCCTAAAATTTAATCATTTTAAAATTTACGCCGCGTGGCTAGTCTAAATTTCACTCAGCGGCGGTTTGCGCGGCGCGCTAAATTTAACTTCGCGCGCTTTATCCGCACCCTAGTATAAATTTAAAATTTCAAATTTACTGCGATAATTCGTGCGGCGCGAGAAATTCCTTGCATACAGCAATCTTGACTTACGCTATTAAATTTAAAGAAGCGACGGCGTCTTTCTCGCGCTATATTGTTTCAAGTCGTACGGCGGCGTTGTGCGTTAAATTTTAAATTTATGTGCCGGACAGCGGAAGGCAGCATTTGCCCCGTAAAATTTTAACTTTCGCGCGCCGGGCGACGGCTAGGTGCCATTGCTCACATGCTGTTGCGAAGCTGCTTCTAAATCGCCGAGTTAAATTTTAGCGCGCCAAAATTTTAGTCTATGCGGCGCGATTTACGAAACGACGAATTTAGCCCGCCAAAATTTTAGTCTGCATTACGACGCGCCAAAATTTTAATTTGCGCTGCGATTTATAGCGCATCAAAATTTTAACTTTCACAGCACGATCTGCGATGCGCTAGAATTTTAATTTGCGTGGTGCGATCCGCGATGCGATAAAATTTTAACCCACGCTGCGGCTCACGGACGCGTAGCCTAGCCGATCCCTCGCATCGCATCGAGCCGTTTTAAAAATATCTCCACCTTGCGTAACTGCGCCGCATCTAGCGCCCTGCCCGAGTAAAAATACTCCACGCTGTTGCCGTTTGGATAATTCACTCGCGAAATACCCGCCTCTTCGCTTCGCGGCTCAAATTCTAAGGACAAATCCGCGCCGCCTCGAGAATAAAGCTTGAGCTGTGAATTCGCATCTACGGCGCGTGGCGACATGCGGCATTTGTCTTCGTCGCACTGCTCTACGCCGCGGGCATTGACCGCCAGTTTACCGTCGCGTTCGCGGATTGCGTCCAGCTCGCCCGTTTGCGAATTTGCGTTAAATTTTATATCGCCGCCCGCGTCAAATTTATCCGCACAAACCTGCGATTTTATGTCGCGCGAAGTATCCATGCCGCAGCCGAGCTCATCCGCGTTAGAAAACTCATCGCACTCATCATACCTCACTACGCCGTTTTTTATGGTGCCGCACGACACTGCACGAAGTCTGCTCATACCTTGCTCTATCATATCGGGCTTGCTCTCGCCGCAACTTTCTGTGTTGCCCTCACTGCGCCCCCTTGCGTCATACTCGCCGCCACAGCTACCGTCACTTACGCTCTGCCCGATGTCGCCGTTTTTGCTCCTTACGCTCTGTCCGCCGCCCGCGTCTCGTCCTTCTGCGTCAAATTTGCCGGCTTGCGCCGACGAATTCGTATCAAATTTTGCGCCGCCGCCCGCGTTAAATTTAGCTGCACGCGAGGGCAAATCCTCGATGCTAGCAAGCTTTAGCCCTCCGCCCAGCTCGCTTGCAAGGCGGTTTAGCGTGCCGTCGATACCGTCGATGATACGCACGTGAGGCGGCAAAATTTCGCGCAAAACGTCCTTAAAATAGTTAAAATGCGTGCAACCAAGCACCAGCGAGCCAAGGCGCGCGAGCTCAAATTTGCCCAGTTCCCCCTGCAGATACGCCCGAACCGCAGGCGAGTCAAACTCCAAATCCTGCGCAAACTCCACGAGACGCGGTAACGCCAGGCTCCACGTCTCGCACTCTAGCCGCCCCACGAGGCGCGCGAGCTTCTCGCCCGCGATCGTTAGCGGAGTGGCGATGAGCAGCGTCGGACGCGCGCCGAAGCTGTCCGCGGCGAGCTTGACGGCGGGCTCCATGCCGATGACGGACACGCTAAATGCGCCGCGAAGCTCCGAGATAGCCGCGCTCGTGGCGGTATTGCAAGCAACGACGACCCCGTTCGCGCCGCGCGAGACCAAAAACCCCACCGCATCAAGGCTTAACCGCACGATTTCGGTCCTACTTTTCGTGCCGTAGGGGACGTGATCCTCGTCGGCAAAATACAAAAACTCCGCCCCGCTAAACCGCCGCAGAGCCTCAGCTAGCACGCTTAGCCCGCCGATACCCGAGTCAAAAAACGCTATTTTCAAATTTTTATCCAAGGTTAAATTTCAAAAAAGGGATTATAGCCCAATTCAGGTAAAATTTAAATTTTGAGCGGCTTTAGCGGCTCTTTAGCCGTTAAATTATCGCTGCCTCGTTAAAATTTACAATAAATTTAATCAATTTCTTAGGGGGGGGGGGTAAAATTAGCCAAATTTTACCCGGAAAGGATACTAAATGAAAAAATTGCTATTTGCGTTGGCGCTCGTCGCTTGCTTTGCGTTCGGAGCGACCGAGCTTGAGACGCTAGAAAAAGAGTGCAATGACGGCAATATGGAGTCTTGCCTTAGAGCCGCTTTACAATACGAAGACAATACTAAAACACTTAAGCTGCTTGAAAAAACCTGCGACGGCGGATATGAGCCAGGTTGCCTTGTAATGTCGATCAGAATGATGCAAGAAAATCCTAAAAAAGGCATCGAATATCATGAAAAAAGATGCGATGCGGGAGACGCTATGTATTGTGGGTTATTGGGATCAATGTATAGTGACGGAGATGGAGTCGAAAAAGATATATCAAAGGCTATAATCTACCATGACAAAGCTTGCAATCTAGGGCAAAAGCTATCAGCGCTATCATGCGGTATGTTGGCAGAGATGTATCGTAAAGGAGACGGTGTAAAAATAAATTTAATGAAAGCGGCGGTTTATGATAAAAAAGGTTGCGACATAACGGACGAGCTAGCGAGTTGCTATAATTTTGCGCTATTTAACTACAACTCTAACGATAAAAGTAAAGCTGCGCGGTATTATAAAAAAGCTTGCGATTTAGGAAAAAATAAAAATTCTCCTTTTATGAATCCACCCGAGTTTAAAGAACTTTGGCAAAAATCCTGCGATATGTATGAGCTGCTAAAATAGCGCGCCGAGCTGCGGTCGGTACAATACGCATCGGCTGCGGATTAAAATCCCGCCGCCTTTAAATTTAAATCGTGGCGGTAGGTTGCTAAGCTCAACGATAAAATTTTAAATTGATCGGGCGATATGTGGCAGAATTTAACGTAAATTTACACGGATCCTGCATAGATTTTAGCGCAAGCAAAGCGCTAAAATAAAGAGGCAGATTTGTCATAAGCAAATGCGTGCTAAAAGCATAGATTGGCACGCAGCAAAATTTTAAGTTAGAATTTATGAAATCTTATGCGCTTCGCCTCTGCACGGATCGGACGAAAGTAGAATTACAAGATTGGAATTTACGCAGTCGCAAATATAAAGCTTAGCGTCGATTTTTTGATTCGGAATTTAGAATTTTAAAATTCCTAGAGCTTCGAATCTGGCGCTGAGCCTTGAAATATCGTAGCGATAGAATTTTAAAATTTGCCGCCGCATCGCTTTAAAAATCTTGCTTGAAAATTTTAATTACGCAGCGTAAAATTTTTCATTTCTGCCGCGACGCTGCGTTTTTCTATAAAAATTTTGCTCTTTTGCTCTGGTGCTGTGTTTTCGTCGTAGAATTTCGCGACTTTTTACGACGCAGAATTTTTAGCGCGAAGTTCCTCATTATTTTTGCTTGTTAAAATTTAAGCGATAAATCCCACGATGTTAAATTTGCACGGCATAAGGCTCTTATCGCTGGCACCACTTTGAAGCGAAATGAGATAAAATTCTACGTGGCGCAAAAGGCGTCCGATTAGGCTTTGCGGCGTCCTTGCATACTGCGCAAAAGTGCGATCTCCTCCGCCCAGAGGCTATCGTCGATCGTTTCTAAAATCAGCGGGATCTCGTCGATGTTCGGGTCGTTCATGATGTTTTCAAACGCCGCGAGCCCCAAAAATCCGCGTCCGAGGCTCTCGTGCCGATCTTTGCGCACGCCAAGCTCGTTTTTCGTGTCGTTTAGGTGCATGCCGCTTAAAAATTTATAACCGATCGCGCGGTCAAACTCGCTCATAGTGCGCTCGTAGGCCTGCGGGCTGCGGAGGTCGTATCCTGCGGCGAACGCGTGACAGGTGTCGATGCAGACGCCGATGCAATCTTTATTTGAAATTTTGCCGATCACGTAAGCGAGCTGAGCGAAATCATAGCCGAGATTGGAACCCTGGCCGGCGGTGTTTTCGAGCACGAGCTTGACGCCTGCGGTGTTTGCGATGGCGAAATTTAGCGACTCTGCGATATTATCCAGGCACTGCTGAACTGAAATTTCATTTAGATGCGAGCCCGGATGAAAGTTCAAAAGCCTAAGTCCGAGCGCCTCGCAGCGGCGTATCTCGTCCACGAAAGCGTTTAGGGACTTCTCGCGCTCTGCCTCGCGTGGATGGCCCAAATTTATGAGGTAGCTGTCGTGCACCAAGACATGCTCCGCGCGGATGCCGCTTTGCTTCAGCGCGTCCTTAAACGCGATGATCTCCTCCGCGCTAAGCGGCGGCGCGTCCCATTTGCGCTGATTTTTGACAAACATCGCAAACGCGTCCGCCCCGATCCTTGCGGCGTTTAACGGCGCGTTAAAAACCCCACCGCTAGCACTCACGTGCGCTCCGATTCGCTTCATTCTGCCTCCTAAATTTTATTTTACGCCACGCGGCGAAATTTCATAAATCGTAGCTGCGCGTGGATTTTTTAAATTTAAATGCGCGCTTTTTCTTTCGCAAATACGCGCTGCTTAGTAAATTTCGCCGCGAAGAGCCGGCGCAGAGCGCCAATAAAACCGCGCTATTTGCGCAAGCTGAAAATTACCCAGCCGAGTAATGGAATTTTGACCGCTCGCGCCGTGTTTTGAAGCAGCGACCGAAGCGCATTATTTCCGCGCGCTTACAAACACCCGCCGCGCGAAATTTTATTCGTTCGCAATTTATTCGCGCCGCCCGCAGAATCGCATCTCACGTGCTACAAACATTGCTCGCGGCTAGCGTAAAATTTTACTGCAGCTCGCGGATTTTGATCTTTACGCCGCGTTTTGCGTCGGCGAAGCTTATGGATCTTCCGCCGCCGTCCTTGTCGCGGCAAACCTTATAATCGATAGAGCCAGCTTGCAGGCTTTGCGCGAGGCAATGGCGCTCGCCCGCGTCGCTGCCGCCAAAGATCGGTTTACCGTCTAGGATTTGGCCGAGAAGCCCGCGGTAGTGCTCGGCACCGAAGAATTTTTTATTGAAAACGAGCTCGTCGTCGCACGCGCCGTTCATGCAAATTTTATCGCCCTTTAAAACCAGGCTCAGCACGCTGATGCCGCTTGCATAAATTTGAACCTCGGTTTGGTTCTTAAATTTACGCATAAAGCCCGCGTCGCTGGTGCGAGTAAGCGGCGAAATGACGGTGAAATTTACAGCTTGCGTAGAAGCGGGCTTGAGTGCGGTGGTAGCGCAGCCTGCGAGCAGAAGCGAAAGTGCAAGCGGCGCCAGAAAAGAGCATTTCATAAATAATCCTTAATTTAAGTTGGGTTTAAGTGCGTCTTGAGTAGAATACCGCCTTTAATCTTAATACCAGATTAAGTGGCCCCTTCGTCTAACGGTTAGGACATCGCCCTTTCACGGCGGTAAAACGAGTTCGAATCTCGTAGGGGTCGCCACTTCTAGCTTAAAAATTTTTTGACGCAAATCTTAGTTTTTGTAAAATTCTGAAATTTTATCTAACTACTAAATTCTAAAATTATGCGCTTTTGTTGCTTCCTGCGCTATAAAATTCCAAGACTGCAATAAAAATTCTACCTGATAATTTTAAAATTTATCCCCGCCGAATTTACGTAATAAATTTTATGCGGACATATGGAACTTAATGAAATAAAACTCGCAAATTTAGCTCTTTCTAAAAAAAATTCGCTAAATTTATTGAATGCAAAATTTTAAAGAATATGTAAATGAAATTCTAAAAAATCATCCTGGCGAGCGCGTCACGAGCTTTAGTTTCGAGGGCGAGAAATACTGGCTCAAGCAGCCGGAGCTGCGCATCCGCGGCGGATTACTTACGAAAATATTTAAAGCAAATCCGAAAGCCGCTTTCGATTACGAAGCGCTAAAATGCGAGAGCCTGTACGCAGCCGGCGCGCCTGTGCCGCAGCTGGTGCTGCGAGACGAGAGTTTTTTCGTACTCAAAGACGGCGGCACGCCGGTGGACGAGGTGCTAAAAAGCTCGGATGAGGCATCTTGCGTGGCGCTCATTGAGGGCTATGCTGCGGCGTTAGCACAACTACATTCGCGCGGCTTCATACACGGCAGACCCGCGCTGCGCGACGTTTTAGTAAAAAACGGCGAGATGAAATTTATAGATTTTGAAAATCGCGGCGAGCGCGGTGATCTGCAAAAAGCCAAAATGCGAGATTTTTTGCTGTTTGTCTATGATCTTTGTCGCGAAGGTCTGAGCGAAGGCTTGGTGCGTGCAGGCATTCGCACCTACGCCTCAAGCGGCGGGCAGGGCGTAGTGCAAAGTGCGTGGGCTACGGTACTTGCGCTGCGTCCGATATATTTTATCGCTAGGCTTTTGCCGCAGAAATTTAAAGATCTAAACGCGCTCGTGCGCACGTTTGAGCTCTGCCTAAAAATAATTGAGGAAAACGATGGTCAAACAAAGTAAATTCGCTAAATTTAAGCTGGTAATTATACTCGCCTATATGTCCGCTCTGGCGCCCTTGTCTACCGATATGTATCTGCCCGCGCTGGAAAAGGTAAAGGCAAGCTTTGCTACGAGCGAGTTTTACACTCAGCTATCGGTTGCGAGTTTTTTCATCGCTTTTGCGCTAGGACAGCTCGTTTATGGGCCGCTAAGCGATAAATTTGGTCCTAAAAAGCCGTTATACGCGGGCATTTTGCTTTTTATATGTGCGTCGCTTGCTTGCGTGAGCTTTGATAGCGTTTACGCGTTTATATTTTTTAGATTTTTGCAAGCTTTAGGCGGGTGCGCGGGAGTGGTACTTGCGCGAGCCATAATTAATGATAAATTCGAACTGCACGAGGCTGCGGCGATGTTTGCGCTGATGATGGTCGTGGGCTCGCTAGCGCCGATGCTAGCACCAACTCTAGGCGGATTTGTGCTAGATTTTTTCTCGTGGCAAGCGATTTTTGCGATTTTGTTCGCACTTGGAATTTTGCTTTTTGCATTTATATTTTTCGGACTTAGCGAGAGCGCTCAGATAGACAGGACTGCTACACTTAGCGTAAAAGGCGTACTTGGCGAATACGGCATAATCTTGCGAAATAAAGAATTTATGCGTTATACGCTAGGATTTGCAGTTGCGATGAGCGCGCTTTTTGCTTATATCACGGGCTCTAGCTTTATATTTTTGGGCTATTATGGGCTGGGCGAGCATGCCTTTGGCGTAATATTTGGCATCAACGCTCTTGGAATGACCCTCGTTTCGGCACTAAATGCCAAACTCGTGCAAAATCGCGAACCCACAGCTTTATTAAATTTCGGCCTAATAGCGATGCTTGTGACGAGCTTAATTTTGTTCGCATGCTCTATGCTGGGCCTTCCCTTCATCTGCTTTGAGGCTTCGCTTTTCGTATTACTTTCGTCTCTTGGCTTTGTTGCGCCTAACGCCACGACGCTTGCGATGGCGCTGTATAAGGACGGCAACTCTGGCGCAGCTTCGGCGGTACTGGGGACTGCGCAGTTTGCTATTGCCGGGGCTATTTCGTTTATCGTGGGTGCAGTGGGAGCGAATAAGCCGTTTTTGCTCGCAAGTGTGATGGCGATTTGTGCTCTTTGTGCTAACGCCGTGTATTTTTTATTGCGAGAAAAGAATCAAAAATTTTAATTTTAATATTTTTTAAATTTATCGTTAAGGATTGATTAGCTAAAATTAACTCTCGTTCTTTCAGTGTAAGAAAGACAATTCGGTAAAAAAGGAAACAAGCCAATGAGCGATATTATCGCGTATAAATTTAACGGTGAAATTTACGATACTCAAAGTATCGGCGAGCACGCAAGCGAGGCGCAGCCGATATATTTCGATAACTCCGAGGACGCGCTTAAAATTCTGCGCCACTCCTGTGCGCACCTTTTGGCGCAGGCGGTGCGCGAGCTCTATCCGAGTGCTAAATTTTTCGTAGGACCTGCGATCGAGGATGGGTTTTACTACGATATCCGCGTCAGCAAAGATAGCGGCGAGAAGCTCGGTGAAGAGGATTTAAAGGCGATCGAAAAAAAGATGCGCGCGCTTGCCGAGGCAAATTTAGAGATTAAAAAGATAGCCTCCACCAAAGAAGCGGTTGCAAAAAAATATGCAAACGACGATCTTAAGCAGGAAGTTTTGAAGCGCATCCCCGAAGGCCCGGTTAGCTTATACGCGCAGGGCGAGTTTGAGGACATCTGCCGCGGACCGCACGTGCAAAATACGAAATTTTTGAAAAATTTCGCCCTTACGCGCATCGCAGGAGCGTATCTCGGTGGCGACGAGAAACGCGAGATGCTAACTCGCATCTACGGCGTCGTATTCGCCGATAAAGATAGCCTTAAAAAACACCTTACGATGCTAGAAGAAGCCAAGAAGCGCGATCACCGAAAGCTCGGAGCCGAGATGAAATTTTTCACCTTCGACGAGCAGATCGGCGCGGGACTTCCGATCTGGCTTCCTGCGGGTACGAGGATGCGTATAAAGCTCGAGGAGCGCCTTTATAGGCAGCTTCGCAAGCGCGGCTACGAGCCGGTGCGCGGCCCTGAAATTTTAAAATCAGACGCGTGGAAGATCAGCGGGCATTACAGCAACTACAAAGAAAATATGTATTTTACGACGATCGAGGAGCAAGAATACGGCATCAAGCCGATGAATTGTGTCGGTCACATCAAGGTTTATCAAAGCGAGATTCGCTCATATCGCGATCTACCGCTTAAATTTTGCGAGTACGGCGTCGTGCACCGCCACGAAAAAAGCGGCGTCTTGCACGGACTTTTCCGCGTGCGCGAGTTCACGCAGGACGACGCGCATCTGTTTGTGATGCCGAGCCAGATCAAAGAAAACGTCTATGAAATTTTAGATTTCGTAGAGCTTTTGATGAAGGCTTTCGGCTTTGAATACGAGCTTGAGATTTCGACCAAGCCGCAAAAGGCGGTCGGCGACGACGAGGTTTGGGATATCGCGACGAAGGCTTTAAAAGACGCACTTGACGAAAAGGGCTTAAAATACGGCCTAGACGAGGGCGGCGGCGCTTTTTACGGACCTAAGATCGACATCAAAATCACCGACGCGCTCGGTCGAAAATGGCAGTGCGGCACGGTGCAGGTCGATTTTAACCTGCCTGCGCGCTTCGAGCTTGGCTACATCGACGAAAATAACGAAAAAAAGCAGCCCGTGATGCTGCATCGCGCGATTTTGGGAAGCTTCGAGCGCTTCGTGGGGATTTTACTCGAACACACCGCGGGCGAGCTTCCGTTTTGGATCTGTCCTACGCAGGTATCGATCGTACCGATCGGCGAGGCGCACGCAGACTACGCGAAAGAAATTTTAAATTTGCTGCGCGCAGCAGACATAGACGGCGAGATTTTAGATAGAAACGAAACGTTAAATAAACGAATCAGAACGGCTGAAAAGCAGAAGGTGCCGCTCATCATCGTCCTAGGCGATAATGAAGTTTCGGCTCGCAGCGTGGCTCTGCGCGATCGCAGGGCGCGCGAACAGCGAAATTTGGGGCTGGATGAGTTTTTGAATTTCGTAAAAGCTAAATTAAACGAGGTGAATTTTTGAGCAGAGAGAAAGAGGTTTTTCTAAACGAGGACATTCCGGCTAGCGAAGTCAGGTGCATAGGCGACAACGGCGAGGTTTACGGCATAATTTCAAAGGCGCAGGCGCTGCAAATCGCCGAGCGAGAGGGTGTGGATCTGGTTTTGATAGCGCCCGATGCAAAGCCGCCCGTTTGCAAGGTCATGAACTACAGCAAATTTCGCTATCAGCAGGAAAAAAAGCTCAAAGAGGCGAAAAAAAAGCAAAAAATCATCGAAATCAAAGAGATTAAACTGTCCGCCAAAATCGCTCAAAACGACATTAATTACAAAGTAAAACACGCGAAAGAATTCCTTAGTAGCGGCAAACACGTCAAGCTTCGCGTATTTTTAAAAGGGCGCGAGATGTCAAGCCCGGAAATCGGCGTAAATTTGCTCAATAAAATTTGGGACGAATTTTTCGCAGAAGTGGCCGATCGCGATAAGGCGCCCGCGCTGGAGGGTCGCTACGTAAATATGCTGATCACGCCGAAAAAGGCGTAGCGTAAATTTAGCGACATTTGCGCTGCGTGCGGTAAAATTTTAAAATTTACGCGCTGTTTTTTCCTGCGGTACAGCGTGTAAATTTAAACTAAATAGCGAAGTTTTAAAATCTAATGCGGGCTAAGTTCATCTCTAAATTTAACCCTTTAAATTTGTATAAAATTTTTTGTATCCAGCCAAACCGAATCTTAAGCGAGTGGCAAAATTTAACTTTAAATTTATCTTGCGTTCATTTAAGCTATAAAATTCCTTAAATTCAAATTTTTCAAAGAAACTTTATTATATACTTCCCGTTCACTTTAAAAAAAGGACGACCATGCCAAAGATGAAAAGCGTGCGCGGTGCCGTCAAGCGTTTTAAAGCGGGCAAAAACAAGATCAAAAGAGGCTCTGCGTTTCGCAGCCACATTTTGACGAAGATGTCTCAAAAACGTAAGAGGAATTTGCGCGAGGCCCAATACGTCGATTCTACGAACGTATCTGCGGTTAAAAAAATGCTTTGCAAATAGTGCGAAGTTAGTTTTTGACGAAAGTCATTCAAACTCCCCTAAATTTATGGATTTTAGGGCAAGATCCCCAAAGGGACGCCGATTAAGAAAGGATTAATATGGCAAGAGTAAAAACGGGTATCGTTAGACGCCGCCGTCACAACAAGGTGCTAAAGCTTGCACGCGGATTTTATAGCGCAAGACGCAAACATTTCAGAAAGGCTAAAGAGCAGCTAGAAAGAAGCCTCGTTTACGCCTTCCGTGACAGACGCGCGAAAAAACGCGATTTCCGCAGACTTTGGATAGTGCGCATCAATGCAGCTTGCAGGCTAAACGACATCAGCTATTCTAAATTTATAAACGGACTTAGAAAAGCGGGCATCGAGCTTGATAGAAAAATTTTAGCAAATATGGCTATGAACGACGCCGAAGCTTTCGCAACCGTCGCAAAGAAGGCAAAAGCAGCATTAAAATAAGCTTTAAAATTTGGTCGCCTTAAGGCGACCAAATTTTTAAATTTCGACAAAGCTTTTAATTTTAAAAGCGCGTCCGCAAATTTGTCGAAATTTAAGAATTTGGGTAATTTTATTTGAGGCGGTGCAGAATGCTAAAGTCTTTGAAAAAAATCGTATCTCTTGCGCTTATCGGTGCAGCAGGGTTTGGCTATGCGAGCGAGCAGAATTCCTGGGGCTATGCAAACGCGCAAAAATCACCTTCCAACAACACTTCCCGTTCCGATGTAATGAGCGCTGCGGATAGCTTGGGCGCGAAATTAAGCAGGCGCGACGCAGCTAGCGATAGCTCCGCGAGCGACGAGTATGAAAACTCATTTCGTATTAAGCTCGAGTACGCAAGGGGCTTTGCCAAAAAGGGCTCATATTCCGGCAGGCTTAATAATCAGCGCGTTATGATGCCTGCGTTTCGCTGGACGGGCAATAGCGGCGTAAATGCCGAGTTTTGGAACGGCATTACCAATATAGGCGGCGCGCTGGTTCCTTACGTGGCTTTCGGTTCATACGAGGCGGCGATACCGGGCGATCAAACTACGCAATATCTGGTCAGAAGGGACGAGGACGCTGTTCAGATGAAGCGAAATATCGCGGCGGGCATAGCAAATTTAGGCTATACCTATACCAAAAATTCTACTAGAAATCTAAATTTAGTCTATGCCGATATCGATAATTTCGTAAATTTCTACGGCAGAGAAAATATCGCAGGATACTTTATCGACGAGGTTAATACCGAAAACAATCCCGCAACTATCGCCTATATGGCGAATATCTACAACTATATCAAGACCAAATACCCTGGAATGCTCGTTTTGGCAAACAACGGCTGGGGCGTGCGCGACGCCATAGCTCCCTATGCGGACGTTTGGATGCTGCAAGAGGTGAGCGCGGACGATTATATAAATAACTACCGCCCTAGAACTTCGGAATTTGAAAAAGACCCTGCAAATTCCTCTAAAATTTTGCATGTCATATACAACGCCAGAGCTGATCAATACGACGAGATCATAAGGCTATCTCGCGAGCGCAATGCGGCAAATCTATTTATCACCTCCGATACGAATGCCTATCCTAGCGGATACGACGATCTGCCTACCTATTTTGAAGCGCTGATGCTGGCGATCAATAACTTCACGCCTAAAAACGGCAGCCTGTTTTCGCAGGTCGCAAGAGGCGGCAACCGGGTAGGCATCGAGATGCCGCGCTCGAAGGTCGATCTGGATCTTACAAAGCTTGCAAGAAATTCTGCTTATAAAAATTTAACCGATACCGACGGGCAGGAGTTTAACGTAAATGTAAGCGCGATAGGAAACTACGGCGGAGATTACAAAGACCGCTCGGGCGGCGTCAAATACGATCACAAGAGCGACGGAATTTTACTCGGAGCCTCCAAGAGAGTAGATGATCTTACGCTGGGCGCGATCTTTGGATATCAAAAATCGGACGCTTGGTACGAGGGCAAATTCGACGGTGTCAAAGAAAACATCAAATCCTACGAGCTCGGTCTGGCGGGCAGATACGACTTTAACGAAAACGTGGATCTGGCGGTCAATTTAACCTATTCGACGAACGATCATAAATTTGAAACCAACAACGGATTCGGCGCTATCCACGGCGCGAAATACAAATCGCAAATTTGGGATTTCAGCACGAGAGCCGGGTATAAATTCTTATTTGAAAACGGCTACATTAAGCCATATTTGGGACTTGGAGCGATTAGAGTGGACGAGGACGCGATCTCCAGGCTTAGATTTAGCTCCGCTTCAAAAACCGCGCCGAACGGCACCGCAGGAATTTACGCGATCAAGGCCTTCGGCGATCTGCAGATATTTGCAAATGCGGAGTACGAGCATCGATTTAGCGGCGATTCGTATCACGCGAGCAGAAAGTATTCGGACAGATACGACGTGGAGGGGCTTGATTATTCTAGCGGCGTATTTAACGGCGCGATCGGACTGAAATATAAGATCCTTCAAAGCGTGGGACTCAGCGCATCGTACGAGCTAAGCGAGAGCAAAAATAGCCTGGCAAGAGCCGCTTTTGACGTGGAATTTTGATTTTAATCGGACGTAGCCCAAGATAGGCGGCTGAAGCATAACTGCAAATTCCTCTTTGCCGCAAATCAAAAATTTGCGGCTAAATTTTATCTGGGCTTTGCCGCGAAATTTTAAAATTTTGACCGTAAAATTTTTACTCGCATAATTTCTACTTTGAAATTCCATGTAAGGTCATTTTTTGTGCCGTTATGGATGCGAAGCGACGAGATGGAATCGCTGCCACAGAATTTCGCGCGGACGCTGAGGGGGTTTTAAAATTATAAGATTTTGCCCGTTTATGACTTTGCGGATCGTGTTTCATACGTAAGTGATTTTAAAATTCTATGTGCGGCGCAACTACGAAATTTTTTAAAAGCAGCGGAATTGCAAGAACTCCAAAGGGGCAGTATTCATAATTCGAGGCAAAATTTAGATTGATTGAAAGCTACCGAAATTGGGTGAAAGAAGCGAAATTTTGCGGATCGCTCCGCAAAATTTAAGAAAGATTATTTTAGTTTGTCTAGTTCGATGATGTAAGGCACCGAGTTTACCCCCGCACCGAAGTATTTGGCAGCTAGGGCTTTTGCAGCGTTTAGCTCGGCAGCACTTACGTCCTTGGCGCCTGCTTTGTTATCTTCAGCGTAATATTTTTTAAAAACCGCTATCTTTTGCTCGTCGGTTTTAGCATTTTTGATCTCTTTGTAGATGAGCGCGGATTTTGCGTGGCCGTCATCGCCGTGAACGGAGGTCATGACGATATCGACATTGTTACTTTTTAACGTTTCTTCGATCCTTGCCATCTCTTTGCGGCAGAATGGGCACAAAGCGTCCGTCAGCATCAAAATCGTAGGCTTTTTAGGATCGTTTCCTAGCTTGATAATATTGTCTTTGCTCTCTGCTTTGAAGACCTTACTTAGCTGTCCTGCGATGCGGTCTTGTTTGATCTGCTCCTTATAGACTACGCGTTTTTTAGGATCGATGATATCGGTAAAGATCAGATCGCCTTGGGTGAAAATGATCTCCTCTTGCGACATATTGCCTTGAGAAATCTTTAAAACGACCGCCTCAACGCCCTTTGGCTCGCTAAGCGGGATGCGCTCGGCGACCTTTATTTCGATGCCTTGAGGCGCGCCGCCGTAGATAGATAAAATTTCGCTGTCGCTTAGAGCCGCGTTTAGGCTCGCTACGAGAGCAACTGAAGTTAAAATAGCTTTTTTCATTTTTTTCCTTTGCAAAAAATTCCGCGCATTGTAGTGCAAAATTTTAAATTTTTACTTTTTCAGATAGCGTTTATTGTCGATCGTCACGATATTTCCCATTTTATCTAGGTACTCGAGATAGCAGATGACGAATTTCCTGCTAAGCCCAAGCTCCTCTTTGGCGTTCGTGACGTTTACGAAGCCATCTTTTTCGATGATTGCGTAGAGGCGTTTGATCGCCAGGGCTAAATTTTCGGCCTCGACGAAGAGATTGTGCGCGAGACGGACGACCTTTTTGGCGTAGGTTAGCTTCTTTAGCGCGTCATCGCCGCTACTGCGGTCAATCTCCAGCTCGTCATAGACGTTATAAGGCGCTAATGGCGCTATGCCGCCCTTTTTGATGAGATCAAAAATTTTACTCTCCAGGCTCTGTTTGAGCGCGTCAAAATCCACCCCCGATTTTACGTAAACTCCGCCCTTTTTGGAGACGATGCCGCTTCGCTCAAGCTCGCTAAGCGCGCGTGCGGCGAGCTCTTCGCTAGCCCACGAGAGCTTTAGGGCGATCGAGGCGGGCGAAAAGATCGCGTAGTCGTTTTTTGAGACGATAAATTTTATGAGGCTTTTTACGTCCTCGATCGCGCTTAGATCGTAAACGCATAAATTTGCTTCGTCAAAATACGTCCCTTCTATGCCGCGCGCGATCTTTGCCGCTTCGTCGTACTCCATTCCGAAGCGCTGATACGCCGAAAATAGCCCGAATCCATGCTTGTGAAAGAGGCTTAAAATTTTAAACGCTTCGGTGAAATTTCGCTTCAAAAGCGCGGTGAGAAGCACGGCTTTGCTCTGCTTTTTTAGCGGCTCGATCACGGCGTTTAGCACGCGTCCTCCGCCGATTACGCGCGAGTTTGACAAGCAGACGAAGGGCTCGCCGAATTTCAAAAACATCTTTTTGTCAAATTTAAAGCTCACGAGCTTCTCGCCGCTAGGAAGTTCTTTTAAAATGAGCGCTTTTGCCGCGCTTTGCTTGCTTCCGACGCAAAACAGCACGTCTTGATTATGCGAAATTTCGCCGCTAAAGGTACAGTCGGCTTCATTAAAGCCGCGGAAAAAGCCCTTTTTGCTTAGGATTTGCCCCTTCTCAAGCTCGCTCGTTTTGGCGTCCAGACTTAGCGCGACGCGGTTTGGAGCCTGCGCCAGCGGCGTGTCCTCGTCATGGATCTGCACGCTTTTGACGTTAAAAATTTTACCCAGATCGCAGTTATAAAGCTTCTCGCCCTTTGAAATCGCGCCGTTAATGAGGCTGCCCGTTACGATGGTGCCGAGCCCCTTAAGCGAAAAGACGCGGTCGATGTAGTAGTGCACCACGCCGCCTCCTTGGCGCTGCGCGGGCTTGATATTAAAGAGATAGTTTTTCAGCTCGTCGATGCTTGCGGGATCTTTTATGCTGATAAAAAAGGTGTTTAAAATTTGCAAATTTTTAAATTTGCAGATGTATTCCCTGCACTGCGCCGCGACCTCCGCCCTGCGCGCGTCGTCGGCTAGATCGCACTTGCTGATACACAAGATCACGCTTTTTACCCCGAGCAGCGATAAAATTTGAATATGCTCTTTGCTTTGCGGCATTAGCCCGTCGTCCGCGGCGACTACCAGCATCGCAGCGTCGAAGGCATATGCGCCGCTAATCATCGTCTTTACTAGATTTTCATGCCCCGGAACGTCGATGAAAGCGACGTTGGTGTCTCCCGAGCGCAGATGGGAAAAGCTAAGATCGATCGTGATGCCGCGCTGCTTTTCGCTCGGCATTCGGTCTCCCTCAAAGCCGTTTAGCGCCTTGATTAACGCGGTCTTTCCGTGATCGATATGGCCTGCGGTGCCGATGATTACGCTATTCATAAATTTCTCCGATCTTTTTTATTAAATCTTGTAAGTCGCTTTTTAAAATCGATCTGAAATCGAGCAAAAATTTATCCTGCTCGATCCGTCCGATTATGCCCGCAGCGCGAAATTTTGCCTGCGTGCTCTGCGGCTCTGCGCCGTCAAGTATCGCAAGCGCGACGCTAGGATAGGAGGCGCTCGGCATCGTACCGCCGCCTACAAAGGTGGTAGTAGGCACGATCTGCGATTTTACGCCGATACGCGATCGCACTAGCTCCGCTCGCTCACGTAGCTCATCTAGGCCGAGATGGATCTGATCTATCGTCGTGATGAGGTGAAATTCTTTATTTATATACGCCTTGATCGTCTCGGCAAGCAGGCTTAGCGTGATCTTGTCCACGCGCAGCATTCGCAGTAGCTGGTTTTTGCGCAGGCGCGCGATGAGCTCGCGATCTCCTAGGATGATGCCGCACTGCACGGAGCCGAAGAGCTTGTCGCCGCTAAAGCTAAGCAGCCGCACGCCGCTTTTTAAAAGCTCAAAAATGGATGGCTCGCTTTTGCCGAGCCCAAATCCCAGCTCGCTTACGTAGCCGCTTCCAAGATCGTAATAATCGATGATCTCGTTAAAGCTTTCCTCTTTTTTCATGCTAAATTTTGCGGGGTAAATTTTAGAAATTTTGCTCTCGCCGCCTTTATAAAAACGCTCGCTCCTTGCGGACGGCTCGTCGCTATCTAAATTTAGAGCATTCGCAGAGCCTGCCGCTAAGCTTAAACCATTCGGCGCAGAATTTAAAATTTCGCCCGTCGTGTCCGAAGAGCCGCCGCAAAGATCTGCTAAATTTTTAAAACTTGCCTCTCTAAGCGCTAAAAATTCTCTCTTTGCCTGCGAGGCGCGACGTGCGAGAGCCGCAACTTCCGCAGCGCTTACGCTCGAGCTGAAGCCCGAAATTTTAAAATTTGAGCGGTGCACCTTCATCAGGATCGCCGTGTTTTCATTGATCGCTTCTTCGTAATCGTCCAGCTTGGTTTTGTTCGTAGTGCCGATCTCTGTGAGCTTTGCGCCAGAGTTTGCCATCACTTCGCTTACCCGAAAGCTCCCGCCGATCTCGACTAGCTCGCCGCGGCTTACCACGACTTCGCGTCCGCGCGCGAAGGTATTTAGCACCAAAAAGACCGCCGCAGCGTTGTTATTGACCACGAGCGCGTCCTGCGCGCCGAAGAGCTCGCTGCACAAAAGCGCTATGTAGTCGTATCTGTTGCCGCGCGCGCCCTCGGATAGGTCGTATTCTAAATTTGAATACGAGGTGATGATCTTTTGCGCGCGGGCTAAAATTTCGGCGCCAATGACGCTGCGGCCGAGGTTTGTGTGTAGCACGACGCCGGTTGCGTTGATGAGCGGTTTAAGGCTTAAGTTTTGAAATTTTTCGTAGCGCGATTTGATGCGCGCGATGATCTCGCTTTCGCTTGCGACTGTGCCTCCTTGCAGCGCCTCCCTGCGTGCCTCTTCGATGAGCTCTTGCGCGATTTTGATGATTTGCGGGCGGAGGCAGTTTTGAAACTCCTGCGCGTTTGCGATTTTATCGATTTTGGGTAGTTTGATTCGTTGCATTGCGACCCCGATGCCTTAAAATTTAGGCGATTTTATCATTTAAAGCTTTGATTTTGCTTTATCTATAAAATTATTAATTTAAATTCGATTTACTTTAAGTGCAGAATTTAAAAGCTGTTTAGAAAATAAGAGTAAAACCCGCCTAATTATCAATTTAGGATAGATTATGAAAGAACATGGATTTTACGCCGCGGGGCTAAAGGATGTCGTCTTAAGCGACGATATCGAAATTCGCGGCGATGAAGAGGAGGCGAAAAATGAGGAATTTATCGTCGCTAATTCGCCGAAACTAAAAGCGCAAATTTATGCGCCCGAGATAAATTTTTATATAGAAAATTCCGCAGATGAGCCGCTACAAATCGCTAAAAACGTAGATATTTTGTATCGCGCCAAAGATATCGCCTTTGACGGTGCGCTAGATAGCGACTATCAAAAGCCCGTCGGCAAAAACGTGCTTCTCGCCTGTGATGAGCCGCGAGAGGAGCTTGTGGGGCTACTTAGGCAGCACGGATTTAAGGTGATCGCGTTAAGCAGGGCTGAGATAAAGTTCGTCTACGGCGAGATTGGCGATCTTGCGGTTACGATTTTAAGCGAGCAGGATGAGGTTGAGACTGAGGCGGATTTTTTCTTGATTAGCGGCGCGACGCCCTATCAGCTACGACAAAGCGGCTGCTACGAGATCTCGGGGCTAAAAGACGATGAAATTTTAGAAATTTTAAATTCCAAAAGCCCGGTTTATCATTATAAGAATTCTACGATCTTTGATCCTGCGATCTGTCAGTATCAAGGCAGGCGAAATGAGTTGCGCACGCCATGCGTGGAGGTTTGCCCTACAGTGGCGATTTTGAAAAACGACGAAAAGCGCGAGTTAGTATTTTCGCATATCGACTGCATCGGTTGCGGCGCGTGCGTGAGCGTCTGCCCTAGCGGCGCGCTGAAATTTGCCAAGCTGCCCCAAAGAGTATTTGGCGAGATCGCAAAGCTCTATGCAGGCAAAATTCCGCTTCTCATCGCAGAGAGCGAAATTGCGTCCGCACCCGCAGTGCAGCTTCCGTGCGGCGTGCTGCCGTTTGGAATTTTCGGAAGCAAGCAAATAGATGAGGTAAATTTGCTAAGCGCGATGCAAGAAAGCGGCTCGAGTGTGATCATTTACGACACGGACGCGGGCGAGGGCACGCGCGAAGCGGTGGAGCTTATCAATGGAATTTCGCGCGCGATCTACGGCAAGGACGCGGTATTTTTAGCGCGAAATTTAACCGAGCTGCAAGAGGCGCTAAAGTGGGCGCAAAGCTCTCAGCCCTGGGCGTTTAGCTTAAACGAACAGGGCCTTAGCAAGAAAGAAATTTTCTCAAAACGAGTAAGCGCAATGGTCGGCGATGGTAGCTTCGGCGTCGTAAAAAGCGGAGAGTTGCTAAAATTTGGCAAAGTAAACATAAACGAAGCAAGTTGTACGCTCTGCCTTAGCTGCGTGGGCGCCTGTAATACCGGCGCGCTGTATGCCGATAACAGCGACAATTCGATTAAGCTCAACGCTTCGCTTTGCACGACGTGCAACTACTGCGTTCTAAGCTGCGCCGAAAAGGATACGATCGAGTTTGAGCCTTGCGGCGTGGAGCTTGAGCCGGGATTTTTTAATTACAAAATGCTAGCCAAAGACGAGCTTTTTAAGTGCATCGAGTGCGGTAAGGAATTTGCGACGAGTAAGGCCGTGATGAAGATCGCGGATATGATGGGTGCGCATTTTGCAAACGAGCCTGAAAAGATGAAGACTCTTTTTTGCTGCGGCGATTGCAAGGCGAAAATAATGATAAAAAAGCAGATAGAAGATGCTAGAAAAGAGGCAATGTAATGGATGCAAATTTAATCAAAGCAAGAAGCTACTACTACGAATTTTTTGCAATTCCGTTTTTTTTCTATGAAACGGATGCGAAATTTAAGCGCTGGAAGGAGCAGCTGGAGTTTTTACGCAGCTCGCCCATTGTGCCTAGCGATGAGGCGGAATTTCAAAATTTGGCGAAATTCGATTTTGCAGCGTTTAAAAGCGAGCAAAATTCCGTGCTTTTTGATTTTTCATACGCCAACGTGCCGATGAGTGCGAGCTTCTACGACGAGGGGCGCGACGATGGGCGTATGCGTGTCGCGGTAATCGACGTACTAAAAAAGAGTAAATTTCGCCGCAATATGGAGCTTTGCAAGGAGTGCGAGGACTATGTGGGATTTATTTTTTACCTGCATTCAACCCTACTTCGCGACGCGGCTGCAAAACACAGCGCAGTTTTAAACGGACAAAATTTCGTGGCAAATGAGCAAAATTTTACGAATAGCGCGAGCTTGACGGCGCAAGACGGAAAAAATTCTGTAGATTCGCATGGCAGTAAAAATTTTACGGACTCGCAGGATGGCAAAAATGCTGCGAACTCGCAATACGCTAAAAATTTCGTCGGCGCGCAAGACGGCGAAGCGCTGGCGTTAGAGCTTTTTACGAATGTCACCAATAGCTTTGTGGATGAGTTTAGCGAGCTTTTGTGCGGGCATGTGCGGGCGGATTTTTTCAAATCATTAGGCGCACTAATGAGAAGCTTTTTTGCGCTTGAGCGCTCGCTTTTAGCGCTTGCCGCTCCGCAAAAGAAAGATCGCAGCGTCGTTAAAGAAGCGATCAAAAAAGGCGGCTATCAAAATAAATTTACCAATCCGGAAGATATTTTTAATCTGGATTGATAAATAAAATTTTTAACGAAAATCTTAACGCGAAAGCAGAATTTCGGTTAAATTTTAAACTCGCAAACTCTAGTTTTGCGAGTAGTTTTTTAGTTAGAACTTTATATTTTGAATTTTAAATAAAATTTAAAAAGTAACTTAAAATTTAATTTCCATCTCACTGCCTTTTCGTTATAATTCATTAGACTTAAATCCTGTAACAGGCGTTACTACAATAAAAGATTTAAAGCGATTTCTTCACAAAGGAAAACCATGGAGAACAAACGCAGAGATTTTCTTAAAAAATCTCTAAAAATCGGCGCAGTAGGTGCCGTGGGCGTTGCCGCGTCTCAGGCTCTAGCAAAAAGCGAGCAGGATTACGGCGATACCGTTCGTGGCAAATCACCGAAAAAAGAGGTGCTTTACTGGGAGAGTGAAGCGTGGAAAAAATACTATAAAGTAGCTTACTAGGAGAATTTTCATGAGTGAGAATGCGATCGGAAGGAGATCGTTTTTGAAACTCGCCGCTTTAGGAGCGAGCAGCGTAGCTGCGTTTGGCGAAAATAATACGCTAAGAGCTGCTACTGAGCAAGAGATCAAAAACCCATTTCCAGGTTCCGTTATGAAACGAACGATATGTTCGATCTGTTCCGTAGGCTGCGGTATCGAGGCTCAAGTGGATGAGAGCACCAATACCTGGATTCGCCAAGATATGGCAGTAGATCACCCGATCTCGCAGGGCAGTCACTGCTGTAAGGGAATCGATCAAATCGATTTAACCAAATCTAAAATGCGTCTTAAATATCCACTCAAAAAGGTTGGTGGCAAGTGGGAGCGCATAAGTTGGGAGCAAGCCGTTGATGAAATCGGCGATAAAATGCTTCAAGTTCGCAAAGAGGACGGCCCAGATAGTGTGGTATTTCTGGGCTCGGCTAAATTTTGTAACGAGCAGGCATATTATTTTAGGAAATTTGCAGCCTTTTGGGGTACAAACAGCAACGACCACGTAGCCAGAATTTGACATAGCGCAACAGTCGCCGGTGTGGCGAATACTTGGGGTTATGGAGCTATGACTAATCACGTAGGTGATATGGCGAAAAATTCTAAAATGATCCTTTTCATAGGTGCGAATTCCGCGGTTGCAAATCCCGTGGGGGCTATGAAGCATGCTCTTCAAGCTCGCGATAGAAACGGCGCGAAAATCGTCGTCGTCGATCCAAATTTTACTAGAACTGCGGCTAAGGCCGATATGTATATTAGAATTCGTCCGGGAACCGATATAGCGTTTGTGTACGGAATGCTGCATCTAATCTTTAAAAACGGCTGGGAAGATAAGGAGCTAATAAAAACCAGAACCTACGCTGTAGAGGAGATTAGAGCCGAAGCTGAGAAGTGGGATCCTAAAGAGGTAGCCAATGTCACCGGCTGCAAAGAAGAGGAGCTGATAGAATTTACGAGGATGTTCGCTACCACAAAGCCCGCTACTTTATGCTGGGCTCTAGGCATTACACAGCACTCGATCGGAAGTTCAAATACTAGAATTTTGGCTCTTTTGCAGCTCATACTAGGCAATATGGGCAAGCCGGGCGGCGGCTGCAATATCCTTAGAGGCCATGATAATGTTCAAGGCGCTACTGATATGTGCAATCTCTCCGATAGCTTACCTGCGTATTACGGACTAGCCGATAACGCTTGGAAGCACTTCTGCAAGGGCTGGGGCGTAGATTACGAACAGTTTATTAAAAGATTTGCCGTCTCTACTAAGCAGCCGCACGAAAAGCAGGGTGAAAAAGTGCCTGGTACGAATTTTACCGAGTATTTCCACTACGATCCAAGCATCGAGCAAGATACGATAAATTGGCGCAATGAAAAGGGCTTTTCGCTATCTAAATGGTGGCAGGGCGTTTTGAAAAACGAGCCCGTTTTAAGTAGTGGCAATGTCCGCGTTCTTTGGGTGCAAGGCACAGGAATTACTTCTATGGCTCATGTTCGCGAGACTCAAGAAGCATTAGGCAAGATCGATATGCTGGTAGTCGCCGAGCCGTTCTTAAACGAAGTAGCGATTCTAAACGATAGACCGGATGGAATTTATGTTTTGCCGGTAGCTACGCAGTTTGAGAGCGAAGGTCATCTAAGCGCTACAAACCGCAGCGGCCAGTGGAGAACTCAGATTGTTAAGCCTCTATTTGAGAGTAAAGAGGATCAAGAGGTAATGTTTCTATTCGCGAAAAAATTCGGCTTTTACGACGAATATGTTCGCGGCATGAAGATGGGCATCGTTGATGGCGAGCTTAAGCAGGTTAAAGACGATTTTGTTTGGCCTGACGACGCTACCGATGAGATCGCACGCAATACTCAAAGTATTGGAAATAACGGACGCACCGCAGCTAGATTTCGTAGACAGCAGAAAAATTGGCATCTATTTGATCCCGATACTTTGCGTGGCATAGGTGGCGAGGTAGAGGGCGAATACTATGGGCTTCCATGGCCTTGCTGGGATACGCAACACCCGGGCACGCCGATTCTTTACGACGTAACTAAGCCTTATGCCGACGGCGGTATGGGATTTAGAAACCGCTTTGGCTTAGAGCACGACGGCGTTTCGCAGCTAGCCGACGAGAGCATTACACTTCCGGGATCAAAAATTCAAGGCGGTCATGCAGAGATTACCAAGGCAAATATCGAACAGGTTTTAGGCATTACGCTAAGCGAGGATGAAAAAGCCAAGATGGGGCCTACGTGGAGCACAGATTATAGTGGCATTATCGCTAAAAAATGCCGAGAGTTCGGAATTTGTCCTTGCGGAAACGCAAGAGCCAGAGCGAAGGTTTGGCAGTTTGCGGATCAAATTCCAAAGCATCGCGAGCCGATCCACTCGCCGAGATGGGATTTGGTGGAGAAATATCCGACCTTTGCGGATCAAAAACGAAATTTCCGCGTCTTTACGAGATTTATCTCCGAGCAGAAAAAGCAGGATTGGAGCAAGGACTTCCCTACTATCGTAAGCTCGCTAAGGCTTGTAAATTTAAGCGGTGCGGGCATGATTGAGCGCACGAGCAAGTATCTTTCAGCGATTACTCCGGAGATGTTTGCGCACGTAAATCCTAAGCTTGCCGCTGATAAAGGTATCAAAGATGGCGAGATGATGTGGATTCATTCGCCGCAAGGCACGAAGATCAAAGTCAAGTGCATCTATTCGCACGCCGTAACGCCTGATCGTATTGTTATGCCGTATAACTTCGCGGGAATTTTCCAGGGCGAGGATCTAAGCGAGCGCTATCCTGAGGGTACTAAGCCATATATCAGAGGCGAGAGCTCAAATACGATTACCAACTACGGCTTTGACATAAATACGCAAATTTCGGAATTTAACGCCGGTCTTTGCAGACTAGAAAGAGCATAAGGAGATAAAATGCCGGCAAGATTAAAATTTTACGTCGATGTCGAGCGTTGCATCGCTTGCTATGGTTGCCAGGTAGCCTGCAGCTCGGCGCACGAGGTTCCCGTGCAGATCAATAGGCGCAAGGTTATCACTTTAAACGAGGGCATAGAGGGGCAGGAGGTTTCAAGCTCTATTGCTTGCCAACACTGCACCGATGCGCCTTGCGCGCAGGTTTGTCCGGTTCAATGCTTCTATATCAGAACCGACGGCGTCGTTTTACACGACAAAGATAAATGTATCGGCTGCGGATACTGCCTTTACGCGTGTCCGTTCGGCGCTCCGCAATTCCCTAGAGACGGAGCTTTCGGTATCAAAGGCGCGATGGATAAGTGCACTATGTGCGCGGGCGGACCGGAGCCTACGTTTTCGCACGAAGAGCTGCATAAATACGGTCAAAACCGCATCGCAGAGGGCAAGGTTCCGATGTGTGCGGCGATCTGCTGCACGAACGCTCTAATCGTGGGCGACGCGAGCAGAGTTTCGGAGGTTTATCGCAAGCGCGTACTTACGCGCGGCGTGAGCCTATAAGATTGTGGAATTTTAAACTCCTCCGGTTTTAAAATTCCGTCTCTTTTCGCAGAAATTTTAACCGAGCGACGGCTTTAAATTTAGAGGTCGCTCGGCGCGAAATTTTATTTGAAAATCTCCGCTCCTGCGTATCGATCGTTAGATTATTTCAAAAAATCGCCCCTTGCCGACATTAAAATTTTAAATTTATGCTACAATCACTCAAATTTAGGATTTGAAATCTTAAGCGAAAGGATCCGTCTTGAAAAATAAAATTTCACTTTTTTTGGTCATTTCGACGTTTTTGATTTTTACAGGTTGCTCTAAAAACGTTCCCGTAAATAGCGGTATCGTGCGCACTTCCGAGCCGCTTCACATTATGGAATTTCCGCAGGATAAACTCATAAGCGTAAATTTCACCAATACCTCTACGACGGATTCGAATTTAACCCAAGTGGTGATCCAACATTTGCGTGCGGACGGATTTAAGGTCGTCAATAAAAGCGCGGCGAACGTTCAAATCGGCGGCAATCTCAACTACTTCCGCAAGGCGGATTTTTCGCGCAGATCGTGGGATAATCCGAGATTTAGCTTCGGAATGGGCTTTGGCAGGTATTATAGATATACGGGCATGGGCGTAGGCTGGGGGATGCCGTTCGGATACGATCCTTGGGACGACGACGATTATTACAGAGACTATTTCTACGACTCGCAGATCAGCCTCTATATAAGCGTTAAAAATAAGGGCGCGTGGAAGGATTACGTAACTAATCTCAACTACCAAAGCATCAAAAATCCGGGCTCTAAAGACTCGGTAATGGATGCGCTAAATTTTAAAATTTACGAATATATAAGACAGATGATTAAGCAGGGAAGATGATAGTAAAAGAGAATAAAAAGCCCGTAGCGATGACACTGGCGGGATCGACGATTTTGGCGCTCGCTAGCGGATATTGCTACCATGCGGGCTTTGGCGGCGCGGCGCTTTTTGCTTCCGTAGTGGCGGCATTTTGCGCGTTTTTTTGCGCGCTCAGACTCGGCGCGAAAAATTATTTGCAGATCGGCGAGGATGCTTTTACGATCGTGCGCGGCGCAAATTCCGAGAGCTTCGAATACAAAGATATAGCAAATTTAGGCACAAAAACCTTCGCCGCGGGCAGAAACAAGACGGAGCTTTTAAATTTTGTATTCAAAAAAACGCCCCAGGCGCAGGACCGCTTTAATTTTTTACGATTTTACAGCGACACGGAGGCCACGCTGCCGGGCTCGTTTGAAATTTCGATCTACGAGCTGAGCAAAATTTTGCGCGAAAAAGCGGGTCTTTCGCAAAGCTCCGAGGAAGAGCAGGTCGCTCCAAAGACTCGCAAAGGCGCTAAAGGTTCTAAAAAAAGCGCGAGTAGCGCTAAAAATTTTAAAGTTAAAAATCTCCGCGATGAGAATTCCGCTTCGCAAAATTTAGATGCGCAAAGTTCCTGCGGCGCACAAAATTTATGTGAAAATTCAGGCGCACAGAATTTCCGCGTGGCACAGGATTTCACTGTGCAAAATTCTAATAGCGCCGCTAATTCAAACGGCGCGCAGAATTTAGAGGGCGCTTCAAATTTAAACGAACAAAGCCCTGCCGCGCCGAATGATGCCGCTTCCTCAAATAGCGCCGTCGCAGGCGAAAATTTCATAGGCGCCGAGAATTCCGCGCCTAAAATTCTCGCGGGCGATAATGAGCCTGACGCTGCGCCCGAAAGTGCGGCGGTAGATGGCTCCGATACTACCGATACGGTGATGCAAAGCTCCGCCTGCGAAAGTAAAATAAGTAGGCAGGTGCAGCCTTGAACTCTTTGCCGATCGGAATTTTCTTGCAAGGAGCTGCGCTGATGCTCTCACTCATCGTCGCGATCGGCGCGCAAAATATCTTCGTCATCTCCCAAGGTCTTGCGAAAAACCACGTCGCGGCGGTTTGCACGGTCTGTGCGCTAAGCGATGCCGTATTTACGGCCGTAGGGATATTTTTAATCGGCGGCGCTCTTAAGCAAGACTCTCTTCTTACCCAAATTTTAGGCATAGGCGGGGTCATATTTCTGCTCTGCTACGCGCAAGCTCGTTTTTTAGTGCCTATAAGGGCTCGCATTTTGCCAAGATTCAAAACTCTGCAAATAGCCCGCTGGCGCCCGTCGTAGCCAAAGCCCTTGCGGTTACGCTTCTAAATCCGCACGTGTATTTAGACACCGTCGTGGTCGTGGGCTCGCTCGGCGCTACGATCGTAGATGCCCAAAAGCCGTGGTTTTACGCGGGAGTTATGTTCGTATCGTTTGCGTGGTTTTTCGGCTTGGGCTACGGTTCAGGGGCGCTTTCGAAGCTTTTTGCAAGCAGCAGAGCATGGCGCATAATCGACGCGCTCGTGGGAGTTTTGATGCTGTATATGGCGTATCTGATCGCGAAGTTTGTCTTTAAAATTTAAAATTTAACGCTAAAATTCCGCATTCTTGATAAAGGATCTATGATGAAAATTGAAATTGAAAGCGGGCTCGAACTAAAAGAGGCCTTGTGGCGCGTAGAGAAAGCTCTGCGCCTGGTGACCGACAAGGATGGCAAAATCACATCGAGCGCGACGCTTTACGTGGGCAAACATTCGCTTTTAAATTTACTCGATACCAACCAGATCGAAAATATCCAAAACGCCTATGCGCGCGCCAGGACGGAATTTCGCGCGGAGATGCTGGGCGTGCTGGAGGGCTTTTTATCTCAAGAGGACGCCGAGAAGGATCCGGAATACGCGCTATTTAATCAGCTCTACCAAATGGCGATGACCGCGGGCAGAAAGAGCGATATTTTTATTCATGTTCAAGGCATCAGCGAAAACGAGGTCGTGCTGCGCGTGTATCAGCGCTTCGAGCTGGAGAGCGGCGAGACAATCTATTACGCAGGCGGCGAGTTTAGCTACACTATGGATGAAAATTTCGGTAAAATTTATCGCTACGAAATTTGATTTTAACGCTACGGCGTGAGATCAGGTGCCGCCTCGATCGTAAATATCGCACTACGCTTTTTTGCTGCAGCGTCTGAATTTAAACCCCCTAAAACACGCGGCGAGCTAAATTTAGACAAGCTTTCTGTGACGATAGAATTCCGCTCGGTTAAAATTTATCGTAATTCCAAATTTAAAGCTGCGTACAAATTTTTATCCCTCGATACGCAAATTTTATCCTACTGCCCGCCGGCATTCGAGTTCACCTTATTTTACGCTTGCCAAAATTTTAAATCGCTCGCATAAAATTTTATTTCTTAGGCACATAAATTTTGTTGTATCGCACTTTTACGCAAAAGAAAAGATAATTAAACGAAGCCGAATTTAACCAAGGCGCGTATGTAGGAAGGCGAGCTCAAAGATGATACGCTAGATGGCGGTTTGTTGCCATTGCTTACTTTAAAAATTTTTAAGCATTAATACGTGCAAAATGTAAAAACAAAGAAGTGAAAACGCAATGCTAAGCAGAAAAACTAGGATAATAAAAGCGCTGATCGGACTAGCGATAATGATCGCAAAAGCCGTTGTTTGGCAGCTGGTGGGGGGTTGGTCGGACTAGTGCCCTTTATCGTGAGCGTTACGGGATTTTGTCCCGCTTGCTACTTTTTAAACCGCTGTTCGCTGAAGCGCTAAATTTAGCCGCGGTATGCGGTTTTGCCGTGCGCCGAGAAAATAAGCGCGATAAATTTTATGGCGAAGCGGGCGAGCTTTAAATTTTAAATTCTCCACGCCTTGCCGCGGAACGTTAAATTTAAACTAGCCCTTTAAAGCCTTAAAATTTTATCGCGCGATGCAAGGCGGTAAATTTAATCTCGTGCCGCAGTCAATCGGCACGCTGCTAACTATGTAAAATTTTAGCGCGTGCCGCTTTCGACGCTCTTGTTATGACTGGTTTGTGCGCCGTGCTAGCCATAACCAAACTTTATGATTAATT
>NZ_CALIBF010000076.1 GCF_938045465.1 uncultured Campylobacter sp. | reverse complement strand
GCCTTGACCTCGCCGAAGTATTTACAGATGCCTTCAAATTTTAAAATTTCCATGTCATTCCCTTAATAGATTCGCTAAATTTGGATTCAGCGCCTTTTTGATCGGATAGTAGCTTGCCGCGAGCGCAAAAATCAGGCTCAGCGCGACCGCCGCAAAGAGGCTAATCAGCCTAAAATCCACGCTGCTTGAAAATATCAGATGCCCCAGCAAGATCGCGAGCAGGTATCCCACGAATACTCCAGCTAGCGAGCCTGCGACGCAGACGGTTAAAATTTCGCCCAGGATTAGGTGGAGTAAATTTTGTTTGCTCGCGCCGATTGCGCGGATGAGCGCGAACTCTTTGATGCGCGAAAGCAGGATCGAACTAAGGCTCGTGTTGATGCAGACCGAGGTGATCAGAAGGATCGTAATGCCGATAAGAAGCATCAAAAGCTTGATTTTGTTTAAGATGATGCCCTGAGTCTTGGATACCTTGCCTATCGGCGCGAAGCTCATCTGCGCGTCGCTTAGACTTTTTGAAATTTCGCTTAGCTGCTTAAAATCACCGCTTACGATCGCTTCGGCGTAATTTACCTGCGCAGGCTGATTTAAAATTTTTTGCGCCAGCGGCAGCGAGATTAGCAGCATGCCGTCCTCTTTCTGCCCGTCATAGACGATGCCTTTTATCTTTACCTTGCTCGTTTCGTTTGAGCCGATCGGCGTAATCTCGATACTATCGCCGAGTTTCGCGCCCAAAAGCTTGGCGAGATCTTGGCCGATGAGCGCGTTTTTATCGTCGAAATCCACGCCTATAAACGAGCCCTCTTTGAGATCCAAAAACGGCATAGTATCGCGCAGAGAGGAGAAATTTACGCCCATGATGATGCCTGAGTTGACGCCTAAATTTGCGCTGCCGAAAAGGTATTTATTCGCGCTTTTTAATGCCGGGATTTTAGCGAACTTCGCATCGAGCGCCGCTTCGTCCATATGGGAATTTTCTAAATTTGCGGGGCTCACGATTAAATTTGCGCCGTAGCTGTTTAGCTCGCTGGCGACCTTTTTATCGATGTCGGCGTAGATATTTACGAACGCGGCGCAAACTGCGCTGCCTAGCATGATCGCGACGAAAATCACGAAGCTGCGGATGCCGCTGTTGATGATACTTTTAAAGATCGCGCCTCTAAAAAACGCGCCGTTATTTCCTACCATAAAGCACCTCCGCAGGCAGTAGTTTGATTACTCCGCGTAGCGGCAAGATCGAGCCGATAATGCAAATAAGAAGTCCAAAGACGATGCTAAGCGGAAAGACCATCAGCGATACGCCGATAAAGGAGCCAAAAATTTGATACGCGATCGCCCAGCTAAGCGCGTAGCCCACGACTGCGCCCACGAGTGAGCTTGCTACGCAGATGACGAAAATTTCGGCGGCAAACTGGATATAGATCATAAAGTTACTTGCTCCCAGTGCCTTAAGCAAGCCGATCTCCTTTTTGCGCTTGTAAATTTCGCTGCTTAGCAGGCTCGTGATGCAGATGCTTGAAATCAGCAGAGATAAGATACTTACGACGCCCATTAAATTTTGAATTTTTTTCGTGATGCCGCTTTGAGCTTCGCTGACGCTAAGCACCGCCTTAGCAGTTGCATTTGGATACTCCTCGGTGATCTGATACGCAATGGAGCTTACGTAGGCTGAGCAATACCAGGTGTCGTATTCTGTGGCGTCTAGATTATCGAGGCTCCTTCTTGCCTTTACGGACAGATCGTCTTCAGGGATCGTCATGGCGCTAACTTCTGCCTTGGCGATGAGGCCCTCTTTGTGCGTTAGCTTTTGTACCAGCGATAAATTTGCGATCAGCTTTTTAGCTTCATCCTCCGCGCCGTGCAAAATCCCAACGACTTTAACCTCATAATCTCCAAGCTTAACCGTATCGCCGATCTTTAGCCCCAGCGCGTCTCCTGCAAGAACCTCGTCATCGGCGCCGTCTTTTACCCACTGTCCCTCTACGTTCCAAAACGGATAGAGCGAGCGCACACCAGATCTAAAATCGGGCTCGTCGCTAACGCCAACGTCCTTTTCAAAATAAGTTCCCACGACATCGTAATCTCCCGCGCGGGTAGTTAGAAACGGCGCAAAGGCGGTGATATTGTTGCGCCAAAAAATTTCTTTGATCTTATGCAGCTCGCTCTCTTTTAAAAAATCATCGTTTTTAAGCGGAGAGTATTCGCGCCCACCGATCTCGATACTTAGGCTTTGCGAGCGCGGTAGCACTACGATATTTGAGCCGTAGCTGCGTAGCTCCTTAGCGACCTCGTCGCCGATTTTTAGCGTGATATTTAGCATGCAAGCGATCAGCGAGACCGATAAAAATATGGTCAAAAACGCTAGAATTTTGCTATCCCTGGAGTTTAAAATGGAGGATTTGATGATGCGTAAAAACATTATTTAAGCTCCTTTAGCGTGCCGTTTTCATCTACATAGCGCTCGGGGTGCGCAGTGAAGGCGTTTGCATTCGATTCGCTTTCAAAAAAGTAGGTGCGTCCGTAGTAAAGATAGCTAAATTTAGAGGTGTTTAAAATTTCTTTTCTACTGACCGGATCGATCACCTTTTTATCCACGATCTCCGAGAAATAGGACGCGCCGTCCTCGATCGTCTTAAGTGCGATGACGATATTTTGCCCCTCTAGCTTATAATCTAGCGGGATTGGGTTGCAGCCGCCCAGCTTGCCGACGCTCGGCAAAAATATACGCACGTTGCAAGCGATGCAGATGAGCTCGTCGCCTTTTTTGATGTAGCCCATATCGCCGCAGATCGAGCACGCGTCAAAAACCGCGACCGGGGCAAATTTATCCGTGAAGCGGTTTAGTAGAAAAAACCTGACCTTGTGCCCGTCGTCGGTGACGTAGGCAAAGCGGTGCAGTTTGCCGTCCTTTACGATGTTTGCATCGATTATGAATTCCGCACCTTGCGGCTCGATGATCTTAGGCTCATCGATCGTAGGCGGTTTTGAAGCGACCAAGATATAATAAAGCCCCAAAAAGCTGATTAAAACCCCAAGCGATAAGATCAGGCTAAAATCTCTAAAAATGGCGAATCTGCCCGCCTTAACCTCTCTAAATTTTATAATGTCCGCTTCGCGAGGCACTCGACTTGGCGCACGAAATGCCGTAAGTAGCGCAATTAGCGCGGCTATAAGGCAAAGAGCTAGCGTCAGATAGGAGTTGTTGTAGTGGATGATTTTGGCGATGACGCTTAGAAATTCGGACGAGCCGATCGCGTTTGAAAGCCCTTCAAAGCCCTTCGCAGCTAGCGCTTTGGGCGCGTCTGCCTGGCGCAGATCAAGACCCAAAAAGCCGATTTTGGCGATAAAGACAAACGCCCACGCAAGGGCAAACGACGCCAGCCTCGCGCCTTTGCCGGTGCGAGCCAAAACCGCGCGGTAAATGAAATAGAATAAAATGAGCGCCAGCGCACCTAAAACCGCCATAAAGAGGTTAGTTAGGCTGAAGCTGTCCAGTAGCTCGCCGGAGAAAATTTTAAAATTCATCCCTATGAAGCGGTATTCAAATCCATACGCGCAACCAAGAGCAAAAATAACTGTAGCGGTAAGATAGAATCGCTTAAGCCTAAACGCAAACAGTAGCGCGAGCAGCGCTAAAAGTGCGAGCGCGTCAAATATAATCTTGCCTGTATCGGCGTTTGCCGAGCGCGCAAATGCGCTAAAGCACAGCGCCCCGAATGCAGCTCCTAAAAGCGCGGGCAAAAACGATGCGCCAATAAAGCGCCTGCCGCCCAGATACGCACTTAAAAACGCGAGCGGAAATAGAGCCAAGCTTATGTGATAAAAAAATATACTCATCAAAAATCCTCATCGAGCCTAATGCGCATAAATCGCCTATAATCGCTTAAATTTTAAAATTTTAAAATCTACGTCGTTTTGTAAATTTTAAAATTTCAAACCCGCTCGCAAAAATTTCGCAGCGATAAGAGTCGCCCGCAAAGAGAAATTTCGCCTCGCTATTGCTTTGGTTTTGTCTCACCCTCGCGACGCGCTAATTTTAAAATTTTGCCGCAGCTAAAAGATTCGTAAGCTTAAACGCATTAAAGCAAAAACGATACGTTTTAGCTACGGCGTAGCGATTAAATTTAAACGGGCTAAATTTAATCGCCTTAAATTTAAAGCGTGCGGCTAAACCCGATACCGCTAGGACTCCGCCGAATATGGATTTGGCGGATCTTGCTATGATTTACTCTTTAGGAGCGCCAGTGTATTGGAAGGTGTATTTAACCGAGAACGGCTCCCACCATTTGCCTACGCCTGTCGCTTTGTCCGCGTGGCGGCCGAATCCGTTGGCGCTTGGATTTTCGATGTTGTAGGTTAGCTCGTAGTTGCCTACACCGTTTACCATCTTGATATTGGCGCCGTAGTGAGGGCCGTCGCTAGCTACCATCGGCATGAAATTTCCCTTTTGAATCTTGCCGGTATCTAGGTTTTTAAGCACGTAAGCGATCTTTAGGTAAGGGATCCACTCGCCCTCGCCAAATCCGTTTGCGTTGCCTTTGATAGCGTGGATATCCGCCTCAAGGTGGATGTCTGCCTTGCTAGGAGCTAGATCGATGCCTTTAGGCTCCATATCGATAGGCTGAAGATAAACTGCCGCGATCTCCATTCCATTTTGCTCAATCGGCTCTCCGATCGGATGTTCTCCTGCCATTGCTATAACAGAGGCTAGGCTTAGTGCCAACATACCTGAAAAAATCTTTTTCATCTTTTCTCTCCTTATTAAGATTTGTTTTTTTGCTTATTTTTTAAGATTAAAATTCCTACGATTAGAAGTACGATCATCACCGCTTGCGGCACGAGGCTCTGGACGTAAGGATAAAATCCGATCCACGTAATCGTTGGAAGCCCATCAATAACGGTAGGCACGAATACCTTGCCCTCGACTAGCTCTATCACGCCCTTGCCCACAAATACGACGGACATATAAAATATGATGACCGATGTAGCGATGAAAAATGGCTTGATAGCGATTTTAAGCGAGAATTTTTTGATGACGATATAAACTATGATAAGAGCCGCCAGACCCGCTACAAAGCCTGCTGCTACCATGCTGGTAGCTGCCGGACTTTTAGCATCGAAAAGTAGCGCCAAATAAAATAGCACCGTCTCTGCGCCCTCGCGATAAACCGCTAAAAATACCGTCCACCAAAGCATCTTGCTATCGCCCGAGCTTAGGCTGTTTGAAATTTGACCTTGGATATAGGCGCTCCACTTTTTGGAGCTTGCATTTGAAAGAAGCCAAAAGCCCACGTAAAATAGCAGCACCACGGCGATTAACATCACCGCGCCCTCCATCACTTCGCGCGTTTGTCCTGCATTTTCACTACCGAAGATATAATTCAGCCCGTAAGCCGTAGCGATACTTAGCACAACCGCTACGCCAAGAGCGCTGTAAACGATATTTAGGTGCTTTGAGTTGCCGGATTTTATAAGTAGAGCGATGACTGCGGCTACGATAATGAGCGCTTCAAATCCTTCACGCAAGATAATGATAAACGCGTATAAAAATAGATCCCAATTGCTTGATTTCTTCGTTAGCTCTAGGCTTTGGGTGAGCTGATCAAATAGCTTATTTTGCGCCGCTACGATCTGCTCTTTGGAAGCGCCCGCGCGCATAAGAGCTGAAATTTTATTAAAACTTGCTTCGGTGTCTAGCTTAAGCTGAGTATTTTTAGCACCGACGATATTTTCCATGCCGCTCTCTTCGTATTCATCAAAGTAGATATTACCGCTCTCGTCGATCGCATCATCAACCTTGCCGCTCTCGTAAAGCTGCAAAACCTTAGCCATCTTATCCTTGATATTTTGCACAATCGGCGTAAAATCCTTGCCTTCATCTTCGCTAGTATCGCTTTGTGCTAACGCAGTCTGCGGCGCTATGGAGTAGCTTTCTTGCGGCAAATCATTTACGGCTTTTAATGCTAGATTATCTAGGGCGTTTATCGCTTCGTCAAATTTTGATTTGTCCGTATCTGCATCCTCGCGCAAGAGATTTCCGATAATTTGCTGGATTGATTGATCGGTCTGAGATGAGACATATTTTCGCACTGCCTCCTCTAGACGTTCGTTGCGGTAGATATCAAATTTAGCGCGATTTAGCGCAGCTTTTAGCGCAGCAGTGTCTTTTTTATCAAACGCAGCTTTAGCGTTATCCAGCTCAGCTTTAAATTCCGTATAAACGCTCATCCACGGCGAAGTTGTACCAGATGCTGCGGAATTCCCGCCTGAGGCTGGCGCAGAAGTGCTGCCATCGCCTCCGTCTTGATACTCGGCTACGAGACGATGACCAGATTCGATCGCAGGCAGAACCTCATCAATCTCGCGATTTAGATTATCGATCATAGCTTGGATCTCATTTAGAGGCTTTTCGGCTTTGATCGCTTTACGAATATCGCCGAATTGCTTCTCCATATCGTAGGATTTTTTCTGTCCCAAATTTATGCGGATGCCGGCTTCTAGATTTTCAAAATGCCCAAAATACGCCTCTTGAGTTATCTTTCTAGCCTCAGAATTATTACCATCGACATAAAGTTTGATCGCTTGAGCAAATTTCTCTTTTATCGTCGCTGCTTCGGCGCGATAATCCGTATCTGCAAAAAGCATAGCAAGCGGAAAAATTAGAGCTAAAACCGCAAATTTAAAAAATTTCATCTGAACCTTCTTGAGTTGAATTCATACATTAAATTTCAAAATTGAGTGGCAATTATATGTAGAAAAATCTTAAAAAGTAATAAAAAAAGCGGTTATCATAAAGCACGAAAGCGGCTAAATTCTCAATTGCAAGAGCTTTTTGATAGATAGAATTTAATAGAATTTAGGATATGGCGGAATTTTAAAAGGCAGTCGGATTTTGCTCCGACTGCTAAAATTTTAGTGAAGTTTCGACCAAATTTTACTTTTCCAAAGACCTGCAAAAACAGAAAGGATCAAGAAATAAATCATAATATTTATGGTTGTAGCTTCACGCTCGGCTTTTTTGCTATCGCCTACGTCAGCTAGATATTCCACGACCTTGGCTTCAGCGTTTTCGTTCAAGCCTACGCGCGGCATCGAAGTGCCTGGAAGCTTCTTTTGCGTATCATTGATAAACTCGTGCAGATAGTTGGCGCCCTTAGAACGGATCATCATCGAAAGATCAGGAGGCGTCGAGCCCATATACGCAGCCAAGCTAGCCTTGTCGCTGGATGCAAAGAGCTTATCATATTTGACGTCGTGGCATCTTAGACAAGCATCCTCAAAAACCGCCTTGCTTAAAAGGAATTTTTTCTGCGCTTCGTCTAGTTCTGTGCCTTGCTTGATGCCGCTAGCAGCAGCTTCAGAGGCGATTAGTTTATCCTCGCTAGGAGCGAGCGATTTTAGATAGGCTACGATATCGGCGATCTCTTGATTTAGATCACCGCCCGCACCGAAAAACCCGGGCATCGGAAAAGGCTTTTCGTCGCCAAATTTCTGATCTAGCTTAAGAGCCATGATCGGATCTTTGATGAGTGCAGCTAAGAATTTATCGGTGTATAGATAGCCTGCGCTGCTAAGATCCGGAGGATTGACGCCGTATGCGGCACTAGCGCTTGCCGCGTCCATAGGAGCGGGGATATTTGCACTTTTTACTCCATGACATGCGGTGCAGCCTGCATTTGTAAAGGTTTCGGCGCCGCGCACGGCATCGCCTTTGCTAAGATCGATTTTATTTATCTCATCCCAAAAAAGCACCGTTTTGTCTTGTTGCTCTTTCGCGCTGGCTAGGGCTTTTTTAGAATTTTTTATCATCGTCTCATCCCCGCCCTTTTCAGCTGCGGCCAAAGCGCTTTCTGCTGCAGCTACGTTATGCGTGGCTAAAGCCGTATCGTCTGCTGCAAAGTCATAATTTACCGGATCGGTGTGCGGACTGAGCTTAGTATGAGCATAAGGCTCGATAAACCAGTATAAAATTCCTACGCAAAAAAGCACTAAGATTAGGGTTCTTATCTCTTTCATGGCTAGACCCTCTTTCTTTCTGCGATTGTAATTAGCGGAAGTACCACGACGAGCAATCCGATATAGATGATCGATAGGGCAAAGCCCCAGTATTTATTTTCGATACCGAGCTCCGCGCCGTCTGCAGGGAGCTTTCCGAATAGGCTAAGCAGAATCATGTCGATTACCAAAACCCAAAACCAAATGAAAAACGCTTTGTTTTTGTGCGCAGGCGCCACTACACTGCTGCGATCAAATAGCGGTATGAAAAATAGCGAAACTCCAGCGAAGGCAAATGCGATAAGTCCGATGTCAGCAGCCTTAAGCGGTCCTACGTCGAAGTAAAATCCGCGCAAAATTTCATACTCCCAGAGAAAGTACCATTCTGGATAGATATGCGTCGGGGTTTTGAGGCTGTTTGCCGGCTCGAAATTTATCGGATCCATCGCAAAATCGAAATGAAAGCCCACCAGATAAAAGAAAAATATCATAAAGATACTGACGTAGAAAAAATCCTTCGCCAAAAAGCCGGGCCAAAACGGAATTACCTTGCTTTCGCTAGTTTTGCCCTGCAGATACTTCTCGCCCTCGAGCTCAAAGTCAATCTCCTCGCCGTCTAGGTTATTTACATGCGGAAATCTAAGCGAATAAAAATGCACTGCCAGCACCGCAACCACCACAATAGGCAGCAAACAGACGTGAAGCATAAAAAATCGCGTCAGCGTCGGATCACTAACAGCATAATCGCCGCGAATCCATTCGACTATTGCATCGCCCACTACGGGAATTCCGCCGAACAAATTTGTAATAACCATCGCTGCCCAGTAGCTCATCTGCCCCCATGGAAGCATATAGCCACTGAAAGCCTCCGCCGAAAAGATGATGAAAAGCAGCATTCCGCTTACCCAAATCATCTCTCGTCCTTGCTTATACGAGCGGTAATAAATAGCTACTAAAGTATGAATGTATAAGATCAAAAATACAACTGATGCCGATACCGCGTGGATATGACGCCATAGCCAGCCGTATTCGACCTCCTTCATAATCGTGAAATTTACGCTATCAAATGCTAAATTTACATCTGGCTTATAATACATCACGAGCATTAGTCCACTAACGAACAAAACTATAAATAGCGTCATCAAAATAACGCCCATCGCCCAAAGGAAGCTGATATTTTTAGGAATCCAATACTCGCTTACCATCACCTTGAAAAATTTCGTTACGGCGAGCCTTTGGTCGAACCAATCCCAAACTCCCGTAGCTTTTCTTATATGTGCCATCTGCGCCTCCTATGCTTTCTGCTTTAGGGCTTGGTATTCGGGGCCCTCTTCGCCTAAAACGAGTTTCGTTCCGTCGATTTTAAAGGGCGGTATATCCATAGGACGCGGCGGCGGACCGAATACGTTTACGCCGTTAGCATCGAAAATCCCGCCGTGACATGCACAGATAAACTGCTGCGTCGATGGCTTGTAGCTAGGAATACAGCCTAAATGCGTGCAAAGCCCGATGCAAAGCGTGTATCTAGCATCCCCTACGACGACGTCACGGGCATCATTTTTGGGCATATCAGCAGTCTTTTTAAGCACGAAAATCGGCTTTTTACGCCACTGTGTTTGATACAGCTCGCCCTCTTTGATCGGACTTAGATCTACCGTAGTGACGCCGGCAGCGCGCACGCTAGGTAGCGGATCCCACGATTTCTTCATCCCCACGAGTGCGAAAACGCCACCCACAGCGGCAACCGCGCCGAAAGTAAGCCCGATAAAGCCTCGTCTATCCTGTTTTAGATCAGACATCTTTATCCTTTCAAATTAAGAAATTGACAAGCGTCAATTTTAGCCAAATAAAGATTAAATCAATATGATTATAAGCAGAAATTTAGCTTAATCTTGCAAGCTAAATTATATTTTAAGATAATTTTAATGCCTGGCGAGGCGTTTTCGCAGTTTAAAATTTTATAAATTTTTCCAATTTTATTATATTTTATAACATGGCGCGAAATTTAAAATTTTAAAATTTTGTCACGCAAGAATTGCTGCAACAAAGGCGTGAAAAATTTTAAAATTCGACGCCATAAATAAAATTTCATAAAGCACGAGATTTTAAATTTAAAAATGAGCATAGAATTTATAAAATCAAATTTTAAAATTTCACTGCTCAGTCATGGCGGCAGTAGG
>NZ_CALIBF010000075.1 GCF_938045465.1 uncultured Campylobacter sp. | reverse complement strand
CATTTGCGCCAGCGCCTCCAGCGGGTCTTTACGGCGGCTGATTAGCACCATGTTAAACACGTTTTTAGCAAGAAATCTGCGCACGGGCCCGCTCTCCCAGTACTCCGTCGCCGCGACTGGGCGCACGCGCTTTCTCACGCGATACGGCAGCGAGACGAAAATCAGCAAAAAATCGCCGTGACTGGCGTGGTTTGCATAGTAAATTTTAGTACCCTCGCCGATGTTTAAAAGCTCCTGCGGCGGCCGTACGCCCGTGATAAATATAGTAATACGGCAAAGGATAAAATCAAGTGCTACAGCTAAAAACTCTTTCATCTTGTATCCTTTTTACTCTTTTACTTTTCAAATTCACTTTTTGCGGTGCCCTCAATTTTACGGTTGCGTGCAGCGAATAAGCTTCTCGCCCATCATGCCGAAAACGAGCGTTTAGACATGAATTTGAGGCGATTAAAGCTGATACGGTTTTAAGTAACGCCTGCAATTTGCCGCTTTTGCTACTTGCCTTTAATTTCACCGACTTTGATAAAACGCTCGAAATCAACCGACGCGTTTTGCGCGCCTAGCGTCTTTTAAAGCGTCTAAATTAAGCGGACAAATTCGCCGTGATATTTTATCCTCGCCTCAAAAAATCTCGTAAATTTAAACAAGATCAAATTTATAATTATTGCGTGCCCGCGTCGAGGCGAGCTTAAAACTTTTGCAATTATATCAAATTTAGGCGAATTTATCTTGCGTCGATTTTAGAGATAGCTATTAAATTTATCCTCGTCCGAGGCGCCTTATTCCACGCTTTTTAGTCCCATCCTTACGCGGTTTGCACAAGTAAGCGCAAGTAAAAATATCGCGGCGTAAAGTACCCAGCTAAGCCACTCCGGTAGTCGCCCAGATAGCGCATATACCGTACCGATAAGCCCGAATATAAACGCGCGGTCGCTCTTGCCCATAGGCCCGTCGTATCGCCTGCCGCAACCGTGCACCTGCCCTAGGACGCCCAAAAACTCACTCATAAAAGATAGAAAGATAACGAGCGCGATAACGCCCCAGTCAAACGGCGCCACGAAGGCAAACGGCAGATACAGCGCGGCGTCCGAGATGACGTCCGTGGCTTCGTTTAGGTAGCCGCCCAGCGGGCTTTTTTGATTAAGCTCGCGAGCCAGCATGCCGTCGATGGCATTTAGCGCCATACGCAAAAACATCCAAACGGGCAGCAGAAAGAATAGCGTCGAAATTTCGGCGAATTTTATCAGAAGTCCGCCCAGCAGAACGGAAATGACGCAGGCTGTGATCGTGACTTGATTTGCGCTGACGCCCGCGCCGTAAAGACGTCTTACTAACGGACGAAGTAAATTTTGAAATTTGGGCTTTAGCTCGTAAATCGTCATAAGGACTCCGAAAATTTGATTTTCGTATTGTCGCTTAAAAATGCTTGGAGGCAGATTAAATGTGTGGTCGGCTTTTGTGTGAGCTTTTTAATCGTCGATTTTTAAAAGCATTAGGATGGCGAAATGAACGATGAAAATATGAGTAAATTACCTCTTCTATCATTGCCGCGATCGGCACTTAATTTTTTTGACGCGGGCTCGCGATGGTAAAAGTAGTGTTTGCGGCACGATTATAGGCAGCGTGGTAATCTCCTTATGGAAAGCGTACGGTGCAATCATCGCCATATCAGTATCCATCTTTGCTCAATTCCTCTATGCGGACCGCAAAAATTTATAAATCGCATGGAATTTCGTCGCGATAGGTTTCAAACTTCGCTCTCCGCCGCAAATATAATAGACCTTGTCGCGAAAATTCTAAATCATAGCGGCGCCGAGCCGGGAAGAGTACTTTTAAATTTTAAAATTTCGCGGCGGCGCAAAGCCTCCGTATTTGCGGATTTAAGGTAAAATTCAAAATTTAATTCTGCCAGATATTTTCGTTTAATTTTAGACTTTTTACTATGGATAGAAAGAATAAAAGCTCGTGCTTGATAGACGCGGCAGGACCTGCGCTAAGTACGCTGCGATCTACGCTAGGCTCGAAGCTATCGTGTCCCGTGCGGATGAAAATA
>NZ_CALIBF010000074.1 GCF_938045465.1 uncultured Campylobacter sp. | reverse complement strand
CCGCCATAAAAGCAAGCATCGTAACGCCCTTCGTAAGCGCTCCGTCAAAATTCCGCGTCGCCAAATCCACCGAGAGAAAGGTAACGTTGCCCGTCTGCCCCGCCACTAGCGTGCCGCCGCGCTTTATGAAGGTATAAGCGTCGATAAAACCGCCGCAAAACGTCATCGCGATGCCAAAACCCATGCCCTGATAGATGTTTGCGCCAAGGCTCGTCCGCGCAAAATTTAAAATTTTCATCCGGCTTCCTTAAATTTTTGAAAAATTATAGCGATTTGAAATAATTTTAAAATTTAGCCTACTTGCATATGCTTATAAAATGAGCTTACGCGTGATTTCTATGCGCTTAAAAGCGGCTTCGCGAAAGAACGAATTTGCACGCCCGAGCGCACGTAAATTTAAAATTTACGCATAAATTTAAGCTCGTATGTCAAAGGCAAACTTGTCGGTAGCGCTCGCAAAATTTCAAAATTTAACTCTCTTTGCGACTTTTGCGAGGCTTAACTTTTTCTTCACGACTTTTTATTACAATCACGCCAACTTTCACAAAGGAGAGAGAATGAAAAAGATTGTTTTAGCAAGCGTTTTAGTCGCGGGCGTGCTGTTCGCCGCAGATTTTCAAAATAGTACTACCGAGCAGATCAATGCCGCAGTCGCTAGCGCGGACGCCAAGAGCTTAAGCGAAGCGGCGTTTGAGATCGATAAGCGCGCGGGCGAGCTAAGAGCGCAGGCAAGGGATCTCAAGCGCGGATTTAAGACCGAGTTTAAAAAGAAGCTGGACGCTATGAGCGTCGAGGATCGCGAGAAATTCCTAGACGAGTTTAGAAAAAACTATAACGCTCAGGCGGGCAAGCTAAGCGTCGAGCAGGCGGATAGGCTGGATATCGAGCTCAAGGATCGCGGCAATTTCGGCAAATTTAAAAAGCCCGCTCGCGGGTTTGGTCCGCACAGATCGCAGACGGCTCCAGGAGAGTGCGGCCATATGCCGCCTAGGGGGATGGGCGACGGCGCGGGTTCGGCAATGCCGCCAAGGGACGCGATGCCGTGCAATCAAAACGCGGGCGCCGCTGTGTGCCCTATGACGCAGCAATAGCTGCCCGCGCGCAAGCTACGTAATTCCGCGCAGCATTTGCGCGGAATTATGTTTTAGTGAAATACGGCGCGAGAATTTTAGAATTTTAGCTTGAAATTTATGCGGCGTAGCGCCGATAAAATTTCGCAAAACCTTATCGGCGCAGGCAAGGTTTTGAAATTCTGCGCCGCGAAATTTAGAATTTCATAGCGGTGGAATTTTAAAGCCCAGTGTTTTACCTGTAAATTTTAAAATTCTGCGGCGTGAAAATTTTAGTTTCTTACGCCGTGCCGCGCGAATAATACTAGGCGAGCAATCTAAATTTACGAAGCATACCCTGAAGCTAAGATGTGCCGTTTTCGCTGCGATAAAATTTGCCGCGAAATTTTGCAATTAAATTTTACGCGGAATTTCACAGGGTATAATTTCAAAAATTCTACGCAAGGAAATGAACTATGGCAAGAGTTTTGATCGTCGAGGACGAGGGGATGCTGCTAGACATGATGTGCACCTATATGCGCGGCGCGGGGCACGAGGTAAGCGGCAGCAAAAGCTACGACGAGGCGCTCTCTTTAGCGTACGAAAAGAGCTTTGATCTGTGGATCTTTGACGTCAAAATCATCGGCGGCAACGGCTTTGCGCTACTTCGCGAGCTGCGCGAGGCGGGGCGCGGCGCACCGTGCATTTTCACGACGTCGCTAAATACTCTGCAAGACGTCGAAAGCGGCTTTGGAAGCGGCTGCGACGACTACCTCAAAAAGCCTTTCGAGCTAAAAGAGCTGGCTCTGCGCGCGGATAATCTACTAAAGCGCACCTTCGTCCACAACGCCGCCAGACGCGAAAATATCGGCGGAAGCTTTAGCTTCGATATGGCTCAGTGCGCGCTATATCATGCAGACAGGCTCGTGCCGATGCCGCAAAAGCAGGCACGGCTTCTTGCTCTGCTTCTGAAAAACCGCGATAAATTCCTTAGTAAGGATGAAATTTTCGCCGCGCTGTGGGACTACGACGAGAGTCCGAGCGAGCTTAGCCTGCGCGTTTATATCGCGGAGCTGCGAAAAATTTTGGGCAAGGATCGCATCATAAACGCTTCCAAGCTCGGCTATAAATATCTCTAGGAGCGCGCCGTGTCCAAAATGCGTCAAATTCTACCGATTTTTTTGCTCTACACGCTTACTAGCGTCTTGTTTTTGGCGCTGGTAAGCAGCGTATTTTACGAGCGGGAGAAGTTTTTTATCGCGGATCGCGATGCCTTTGCGATCAGGGATTTTAAACACGGCTTAGAGGCCAAGCTCGCGCGCGGCGGGCGATTAAACGAGAGCGATTTTGACGCCATGCAGGCATACGCGGCGGATCTGAATAGCAGCGATGAGATCGCGCGGGATTTTGAGCCGAGGGACGACGCGCCGCGCGTGTATATGGAGGGGACCAGCAGGATCGAGCAGTTTAATCTCACCGCCAAGGACGGCACGGAGTACTACGTAGCGATCAAAACTGAGGCGCTTGAGGGCAAGCTGGCGGCGCTGAAGCTTAAAATTTTAGCCGCGAGCGCGCTTGTTTTGGCGCTTATTTTGCTGATCGCGTATTTTATCATCCGCCTTTCGCTACGCCCGCTTTACGAAAAGATCGAGTTTTTAAACGGCTTCATCCGCGACACCACGCACGAGATAAAAACCCCGCTTAGCGTGATTTTGATGAGCATCGAGCTTTTTGATACCGATGCGAAAAAATATCTAGGCAATATCAAGGCGGGCGTAAATACGATAAACGCGCTGTTTGAAGACCTAACCGCGCTAAGCTTAAACAAAAGCGGCAGCGGGCGAGAGGTAAATTTAGGCGAGCTGCTGCAAAGTCGTATCGAGTATTTCGGCGTCTCTGCGGAGCAAAAGTGCATAAGCTTAAGCACCGATCTGCGCCCGGTGGCCTTTTGCGCGGATGAGTTTAAGCTGCGAAAGATCATCGACAATCTGCTTGGCAATGCGATAAAATATTGTGATGAGCTCGGCTGCGTCGAGGTGAGCCTGCGCGAGCGCTCGCTTCGCATTAAAAACAGCGGCGCGGGCATTGCGCAGCAAAATTTGCCGCATATTTTCGAGCTTTATACCCGCTTTGACGAGCGCAACGGCGGCTTTAGCATCGGGCTTTTTATCGTGAAAAAATACTGCGACGAGCTCGGGCTTAAAATTTCGTGCAGAAGCAAGCCGGGAAAGACGGAGTTTCGGCTAGAATTTTAACTTTACACAAATGAAATTCTGCGCGAACGAAATTTTAGCAAGCGGGCTTATTAGGCTTAACCGCGCGGGTTTAAATTTAGCTAGCGATTCCGTCCGTAAAATTTGCGCTAGGTTATAATTTGACGGTAGAATTTGCGCATGTAATTCGGTTGCGTCCGCAAAATTTTGCCCGTCGGTTTGCAGAATACACAGCGTAAATTCTACAAAATTTCGTGAAATTCTGTATGGACGCAGGCAAGATTGCGGCGGCTGGGGATAAAATTTGCAGCAGCTTAGATAAAATCGTGCGCGACAATCGACTAAATTTCGCGAAAATTTCGCGCTTTGCCGATTGGATTCCACCTTGCCCTGCTATCTCATGCGCGCCGTATTCATAGCCCGCACAAAAGGCTGTGTCTCTTTGGGTTTTGATACTCGAACGGAAGCTATCCCGCCCCTCATTCTTGCCGCTCGGCAAGTTGGCATAGACTACGCGCGGATAAATTTTAAAATTTAGACAAGCTCCGCTCCGCCGAAGCAGAGTAGAGCTTGTCTAAAACGGGCGGCGCAGCTATTCTAAGCGCGTAGCCGCTCTTTGAAACGCGCGTCGCTCTTTTAAAGTATGCAGCAAATTTTAAAATTTGCGCGTAGGCAAAAGACAAGCGAGTCAAAAGGGCAAAATTTTAGCGGCAAAATATAGCTTTGCCGCTTTTCAAATTTGACTTCGTATTTATGTATAAAATCAAAATTTAACTAAATTTGACCCCGCCTGAGTCAAAATAGGCGAGGTCAAATTTGATCATTTCTCGCCGAGCGCCCCGCTCTCTGCTAAAATCGATCATTTCTCCCCTAGCGGCCAGTAAACGATCGGCTTGGCTCCAAGCCTTGCTTCGCCGTGATACATTCCTAGCTTATCTTTCGTCCACGCAAAGCCCGTGTGTCCGTGCTTGTCGATAAAGATACCGCCGAGCGCTTTGCCTATCCTCGTATTATGCGGGTGCTTTTGCAAGATATTGTGGCAGGCTACGCTTAAATCAATGCTGCGGCTGTCCGCGTTTAGCCCGGATCACGAATATCTTGCCGCAATCTCCTTTTGCCCTAAAATTTGCACGATCTCCTCTAAGCTTAAAATTTTGCCGTGCGAGTCAAAGCCTACGTTTAGTATGCGCCCCTCCAGGCTAGAAGCGCGGTCGTGCAAGTGTCCGTGAAGCATAAAAGAGCCTTTCGAGGCGTGGTTGTGCTCCTCTACGGGATAGTGAAACATACAGATACTCATACCCGCTTTGCCGTCCTTCATCGCGCCCGCGCCGCCGTCAAAATTTAGCTCCTTGTAGTGCAGGATATCGCTAAAAATAGGATTTCCATCCTCTTTTAGCTCGCGTAGCAGCGCTACTTTGTTTTGGCTAATGAGCGTATCGTGGTTGCCTAAAATCAGCACATGCGAGCCGTTTAGCCTGCGCGCTACGCTTTTTAGATCCTTTAATTTATTACAAAATGCAAAATCGCCCAGATCATAAACCGTATCCTCGGGCCCCACTACGGCATTCCAGAGTTCTATTAGCTTTTCGTTCATCTCGCTTACGTCGTTAAAATTCCTAAATTTAGGGCAGTATTTCATAATATTGCCGTGATAAAAATGCAAATCGGAGGTAAAAAATATCATCATTTTCCTTTAAATTTTAATCGCCGCATCGAATTTATTCTTTACGTTCAAATTTGCACGGCGCCAAATATTCGCGGTAATCGTTAAATTTTTTCTAAAAATTCTTTTATAAAGCCTAGTTTGCCCTGCTCGTCGAGGGATCTGAATTCTCGCTCGTTTGCTTTGATGTGATCGACCAAAGGGTGAAATTCCTCATCGAGCTTGGTTTTATCCAGTTTGCCGGAAAGCGCCTCGTTTTTACTACGAGCAAAAAATTTATTCACGAGATAATAAGGCGTTTTCATCTTAAAGCAAAAATCGTTTTGGCTCGGGATATATACCATAAAGCCCTCGAATTTCGCCTCTTTGACTATATTTTTAAGCTCCGCAAAGCTCGTTTTTAGATACTGTTCGCCCTCCTTGTAAAAAGGTCTTTTTAGTGCTCCGACAGTGCTTGCGGCGATTTTATCCAGCTCAAATTCGCTCTCTTGCGCGCCGGTTTTAGCGTCGATAAGCCCGATAAAAGTCTCGCCAAGTTCCTCTTCTACGATGTGCGGGTCGCTCTCGTCGGTGATCTCAAATAAAAAAGTTTTATTTGGATAGCGTTTGAAAATCTCTTCAAATTTACAGCAGTGCTCGCGCGCCATCTGCGCAAATCTACTATCGGTCGATCCCGTCGTGGAGTAGATGACGCGGCGGTTAAAGCTCGCGCCGCTTTCGTGGGCATCTACGTAGGTGCAACACCCCAAAAAGCCGTTTACCTTTCGCACGGCAAGCACGGGCGTATCGTCTGAGATATCGATAGGATAAAGGCTTTTGCGCGAGGTAAATTCCGAGTAGTTATAGACCTTTTTAAATGGACGCACGATGATATTTAGATCATCGTCCATTATAAGCCCGCGCATCTCGAGCAACGCCTTATCCCAATCGGCTTTGAAAAAGACGCGTTTTGAGTATTTATAGGTGCGAAGCTCGGGATAGAGCTCGCTTTGACGCGCGCTCCAAAGCCTTTTATCCTGCGTAGCGGCGATATATTTTTTCGTTACGTAGGTATTTTGCGCCGCATCAAAGGGTAGATCGCGCCTGTTTAGAGCCGCCGCGTCTTTAATCTTTTGCGCTACGCTTTGGCTCATAGGATTAACGGGCGGGATTAAAATTTCGCCCTCTATTTTATTGTTTGCGACCTTGATAAACATCGCTATCACGGTATCTTCATCGACGCCGTGCTCGGAGGCGAAGAAATTTCGCATTCTAAAGCACTCGAAAATAAATCCATTCTGGGCGGCTTGCTCTTTTAGGCTTAATAGCTCTTTGGTGCGCGCGCTCACGTTGCTAAGCACGATAAGAACGTCTCTATCTTTATTTTCCAGGGCAAATTTATACGCCTGCTTTATCTCGCGGGCGACCTTGCGCTTCGCGTCTTCCAAAAGCTTCGGCGACCAAGTATAAACTCCCGCCTCATCGGGAGCCTCCTGAGGGGTCTTGGACAGAACCAGAAGGTGCTTGTAATCCGGCTCCAGAGAAGGATCCTCCAGCTCCAGCCCCTCGTGGGAGATATGCCAGAGATTGCGGTCACGGCTGTAGGACTCGTCAACGTCAAAGGGGAGGTCAATGCCGTGGGCCTTGCAATAGTCGATCTCGTCCTGACGGGACTCCAGGGTCCACTTGTCATCACGCCAGGGGGCAATGATCTCGATGTCAGGGGCCAGAGCCTTGATGGAGAGCTCAAAGCGGATCTGATCGTTGCCCTTGCCGGTGGCGCCATGACAGATGGCGACGGCGTCCTCCTTGCGGGCGATCTCAACCAGCTTTTTGGCGATGCCGGGGCGCACCATAGAGGTACCCAGAAGATATTTATTCTCATAGACCGCATCGGCCATAACGCAGGGGATGATGTAGTCCTCGGCGAAGGAGTCGGTGATATCCTCAATATAGAGCTTGGACGCGCCGCAGTAGCGGGCTCTCTCTTCCAGTCCGTCCAGCTCTTCTCCCTGACCGCAGTCAACGCAGCAGCAGATGACCTCGTAGCCGTAGTTCTCCTTGAGCCAGGGGATGATTGCGGTCGTATCCAGACCGCCGGAGTACGCGAGAACAACCTTGTCTTTCGCCATGATACATGTCCTTTCTTGACAGCTTTTTCTTTTGAACTGAACTAAATATACAGGAAAATCAGCGGATCAAGCAAGTGTAAAAATATACATATTTTAAGAATAAAAATACATATTTTAGGCGTAAAATGACGAATCTATGAAATAACAAAAAGAAATACGGATAGAAAAGTTTGGTGAAAATGCAAGAATATGCAGAAGGAACTTGTAAAGAGGGCAGAGACAGGTGTAAGATAAGCAGGCCTGAAGAGCCCTGGAATAAAAATTCATAGGATCTTCATAGAGTGACGACCAGCGGCCGTCTGGCCCTGGCGCACATCTCCAGGGACACAGCTACAGCGGCCGCCCTGGCCTTCTACCGAAAGGTGGAGCAGGAGGGCAAGGGGAATGTCGACATGAACGTATGGTATGAGTGAATAGGATAGAATATGGAAGCGAAGATCAATTACACAATTCGCACCATGAGGGAAGAGGACTATGATCGGGTTCTTGCTCTCTGGAAGAGCATCCGTGGGCTCGGTCTGCGAAGCATCGATGATTCCAGAGAGGGGATTGCCCGCTTTATCCGCCGGAATCCGACGACTTCTATTGTGGCGGAGATGGATGGGAGAATTGTGGGAACGGTCCTGTGCGGACACGATGGAAGAGAGGGAAGCTTCTATCACGTCTGTGTCGCTGACAGCTGCCGCAAGAGAGGAATCGGCGGGGCCATGGTGACAGCCGCCATGCTGGCTCTGCACAGGGAGCACATCAATAAGGTGACTCTGATTGCCTTTCAATCCAACGAACTGGGCAATGCCTTCTGGCGGGAAGAGGGCTGGAGTCGAAGGGAAGATATTCACTCCTATGAGTTTATCCTGAATGGGGAGAATATCACCCGCTTTAACAGGCAGTCGGGTCTGGCATAGAGCATTGTTCTGTCAGAGGGCAAGAGAGGAGGTGCCAATGTATCAGGTGATCGAGGGCGGTGTTGCCGCTGCCAGTGGCTTTCGCGTCGGACATACTGCCGCGGGGATCAAGTACCGGGAGAGAGCAGATATGGCTCTGCTGGTCTCTGACAGCTCCTGCGCGGCTGCGGGTGTCTTTACCAGGAATGTGGTCAAGGCAGCGCCGGTTCTCTGGGACAGGCGGATTGTCAGGGAGAAGGGGACAGCCCGCGCCATTGTCGTCAATGCGGGAATCGCCAATGCCTGCACGGGTCAGCGGGGGCTTGGGGTCTGCGGGAAGACAGCAGATTGTGCCGCCAGGGCCCTCGGACTTGCGCCGGAGGAGGTTCTGCTGGCTTCTACCGGCGTGATCGGGATGGATCTGCCCCTGGATCGGATCTGCGCAGGAATCGGGGCTATGGCTTCTGACCTTCAGTCCGGCCCTGTGGCCGGCCATCGGGCAGCCAGAGCCATTATGACAACAGACACTTCTCCCAAGGAGGCTGCGGTGACGCTGACTTTAGATGGGAAAAGGGTGACCATTGGCGGTATGGCCAAAGGCAGCGGGATGATCCATCCGGATATGTGCACCATGCTCTGTTTTATCACAAGCGACTGCGCCATAGAGCAGAGCCTTTTGCAGCAGGCCCTGGCAACGGTTGTGCCGGACACGTTCAACATGATCAGCGTGGATGGAGATACTTCGACCAATGACACATGTCTGCTTCTCGCCAATGGACAGGCAGACAACCGAAGAATTGACAGGAAAAATGAGGACTATGAGGCGTTTGTCAAGGCCCTGTCAGCGGTCTGCGGCTCTCTGGCCCGGCAGATGGCCGCGGACGGAGAGGGGGCGAGCTGCCTCTTTGAGGTCAAGGTGAGAAATGCCCGCTCTGACGCGGAGGCCAGAATTCTGGCCAAGTCGGTGGTGACCTCTTCTCTGACCAAGGCGGCCATCTATGGTCATGACGCCAATTGGGGCCGCATACTCTGCGCTCTGGGATATTCCGGCGTGGACTTCGATCCGGATCGGGTAGACCTCTATTTCTCGTCTGAAAAGGGAAAAATCCAGCTGGTCAAGGACGGTCTCGCCCTTGATTACAGCGAGGCAAAAGCGACAGAGATATTGACCGCCCCAAAAGTAACGGCGATTTGCGACATGAAACAGGGAGACCATGAGGCCACGGCCTGGGGCTGTGATCTGACGCATGACTATGTAACCATTAACGCGGACTACCGATCATAGGACCTGCAAGAGATGATTCGAGGAGAGAGGCACAGATGGAAAACGGCAGACAAGAAGATCGAAGAGATTCAGGACAAGGCCGCGACATTGATCGAGGCAATCCCCTATATTCAGCGCTTTAACCGCAAGGTGATTGTGATTAAATACGGCGGCAGCGCCATGCTGGATGAGGAGCTGAAAAAGGACGTCATCCAGGATGTGGTTCTCTTGAAGCTGGTCGGATTTAAGCCTGTCATTGTCCATGGAGGAGGCAAGGAGATCAGCAGCTGGGTCGGCAAGGTCGGCATGAAGCCGAGCTTCATCAACGGTCTGCGTGTGACGGATGAGCCAACCATGGAGATCGCAGAGATGGTCTTAAATCGCGTCAACAAGTCACTGGTCCGTATGGTTGAGGAGCAGGGAGTTCACGCCGTTGGAATCTCCGGCAAGGACGGCGGTCTGCTCAAGGTGACAAAGAAATTGTCCAAGGGGCAGGATATCGGCTATGTGGGAGAGGTCAAGGAGGTTCACCCGAAGATCCTGCTGGATCTGCTGCAGAAGGATTTCCTTCCGATTGTCTGCCCGATCGGGTATGACGATCACTATGATACCTATAATATCAACGCGGATACGGCTGCCTGCGCGATTGCCAGGGAGCTTCAGGCAGAGAAGCTGGCCTTTTTGACTGACATCGAAGGAGTCTATCAGGACTCAAATGATCCCAGGACGCTGATCTCAGAGCTGACCGTCTCTGAGGCCCGCAAGCTGATGAAGGACGGCTGTATTACAGGCGGGATGCTGCCCAAGATAAACAATTGTGTTGAGGCGGTTGAGAACGGGGTCAACAGGGTTCATATTCTGGATGGCCGCCTGGCCCACTGCCTCCTTCTTGAGATCTTTACCGACAAGGGAGTTGGCACGGCCATGCTCTCTGATGACGCCGTATCAGCTGACAAAATATAAGGAGAGGACCGGTATGAAGCAGGAGGAATACATCAAAAGGGCAGAAGAGAACCTCTTTCATGTCTACAATCGCTTTCCCGTCGTCTTTGACCACGGGCAGGGGGTATACCTCTATGATACGGACGGGAAGAAATACCTGGACGCGGGCTCCGGGATCGGGGTCATGGCTCTGGGATATGGTGATCCGGAATATAACTGTATTCTGCACGAGCAGCTGGAACGGCTGATTCACAGCTCCAATCTCTATTATACGCCCCAGCTCGCGGCCGCCTCAGAGGCAGTGACTCAGGTCACCGGTATGGACCGGGTCTTTTTCACCAACTCCGGCGCCGAGGCAATCGAGGGAGCCTTAAAAACTGCCAAAAAGCATGCTTATCTGAAAAACCCGAAGGCCGGTCAGAAAATCATAGCCATGAAGCACAGCTTCCATGGCAGAACGGTTGGAGCCTTATCTGTCACAGGAACAGAACATTATCGCACCCCCTTTTATCCCCTGATGGACGGGGTCTGCTATGCTGAATTTAACAATCTGGAGTCCGTTAAGAATCAGCTGGAGGAAGGAGTCTGCGCCATTATTCTGGAGACCGTGCAGGGAGAAGGAGGGATCATCCCGGCCAGCAGGGAATTCCTGCGCGGGATCCGCCGGATTTGTGATGAGCGCGGCATTCTGATGATCGTCGATGAGATTCAGTGCGGTATGGGGCGCAGCGGGCGAATGTTCGCCTATCAGGACTATGGAATCCGCCCGGATATTCTGACCACGGCCAAGGCCCTGGGACTCGGCCTGCCAGTGGGAGCTTTTTGTGTCAGCCAGGACTTGGCTCAGACGTCTCTGGTCCCCGGAGACCACGGGACCACCTATGGAGGAAATCCCCTGGCATGCGCGGCAGTGACCGCATCGATCCGTCTG
>NZ_CALIBF010000073.1 GCF_938045465.1 uncultured Campylobacter sp. | reverse complement strand
CGGGATGTCGCGCTGCTTCAGGCTGGCGCATGGCGGAATTTTGAGCACCATAAGAGGCAAGGCTTCCCGCTTGCATATCCTGCGCGGCAGAATTACGAAGCTGCGGCGTGGCGAGCTCATGATCTCGCACCTCAGGCATAGTAAAATTCTGCGGCTGCGAAACGAAATTTTGCTGGCGCGCGGCAACATTGTGGATATTTAGCGCGGCGGAATTTTGAGCTTGAAGCAACGCTAAATCCTGCTTTTTAGAATGCGCCGTACCGAAATAATCGTCAGCTTCGTTTTCTTTGAAATCAGAGCCAGACCCAAAATCGTCATTGCTTAGCTCCTTAAAATGCGCGCCTAAAATACGAGGCGTCAAATCTTGCTCACTTTGGGAGTCGTCATCCGTAGAATTTAGCGCTAATTCAAAATCTTTACTTTCGGCAGAGCTTCGCGGTATGCTTGTGTCCCTGCTTTGCGGCGAAGCAAACCCATTCATATCGCTACCTAAACTATCGTAAATTTCACCTACGATGCCTGATAAATCACGCAAGCTTCCGTCAAATTTTGCGGCAGAGCTTTTTAAAATTTCATCGTTTGCAAAAGCAGTATTTGCGGAATCTTTGCCACTTGCAGAGGCGGAATTTATAAAATTTTCTCCATTTAAAGAGACGGAGGCCACGGAATTTTCACCGCCTGTAAGATCAGAATTTTTAAAATTCTCCTCGCTGGAAAAAGTAAAATTTTCATCTTTTGTGGCAGATTTTTTTAAAGTAGCGTCCGCCGTAAATTCCGTGCCGCTAGGCGCAGAGCTCTTGCGTGCAAGGGCATTTGAACGATCTAGGGCGGAATTTAAAGCGTCCGATGAAACAAAACGCGAAGTGGAATTTTTGGTATCTAAGGAAGTGAAATTTTGCGCGTTTGGTGAAGCGATATCCGGTGCAGATGTGGAATTTAAGGCGCCAGATGCAATGGGATCTGGCGCAAAAGAAGCGGGGCTTAAAGCATCCTGCGAAGCCTGCGCTTCTGCTTCAGCGCTGTTTGCATTTGTAACCCCCTCTTGCTGCACCGCCAAATCTTGCGCACGCTTTTGCGCTTTCATCTCATTTACTGCTTCGATGATATCTTCCAGTTCATTTTCATACATCAATTAGCCACCTCTTAAATTCCGCTTGTTTGCGCGCATCGACGCTAAAAAAGCGCTCCAACATCGCCATATTGACGCCCGAGCTTACTCGATGATTCAAATTTAGCCGCGCAAAAAGCACCGCCGCATCGCCATCTTGCGGATTATCGCGTAAAATACCGCGACAAATCCGCATTGCGCCGTAGATATCGCCTTTTTTCTCAAGCTCCATAGCGTATGCTAGTGCGCCATTCAAAGCTAGCTCCTAAGCCTTAGCCGCGTAATCCGCGATGATCGAGCCGATCTCTGCGGTCGAGCAAATTTCTTTGGCGTCGTACTGCGCGATGTCCTTGGTACGGTATCCGTCGCGAAGTACGGCGCGTACGGCGCTTTCGATCGCTGCTGCGGCCTCATTTTCGCCGAATGCGTATTTCAGCATCATCGCCGCACTTAAGATCGTAGCGATCGGGTTTGCGATCCCCTGCCCCGCGATGTCGGGCGCGCTGCCGTGGATCGGCTCATAGATGCCTACCTTGCCGCCGATACTCGCACTCGGAAGCAACCCGATAGAGCCGCAGATCATACTCGCTTCGTCGCTTAAAATATCGCCGAATAAATTCTCGGTCAAAATCACGTCGAACTGCGCTGGCGACCGCACTAGCTGCATCGCGGCGTTATCGACGTACATAAACTCCAAATTTATCCCCGCATAATTTTTCGCTAGCTCGCTTACGACCTCGCGCCACAGCTGGCTTGTTTCAAGCACGTTGGCCTTATCTACGAGCGTTATCTTTTTATTTCGCAAAAGCGCTGCCTCAAATGCGACCTTAGCCACGCGCTCGATCTCAGAGACGTTGTAGCACATCGTATTTAGCGCGTCCTTTTCATTTTTAACGCGCGGCTGCCCAAAATAAATCCCGCCCGTAAGCTCGCGCACTACCATTATATCGACGCCTTTGATGATCTCCGGCTTTAGCGTCGAAGCGTTTATCAGCTCATCAAAAATCATCGCAGGACGTAAATTTGCAAACGCTCCAAGCTCCTTGCGAATTTTTAGCAGTCCGCTTTCTGGGCGCAGTTCACGCGGCAGACCGTCCCATTTAGCGCCGCCGATCGCACCGAAAAGCACCGCATCGCTCGATTTAGCGGCATTTAGCGTCTCATCAGGAAGCGGAACGCCCATAATGTCGATCGCAGAGCCGCCCATCAAGCGGTAGTCAAAATTTAGCTCAAAATTAAATTTATGGCTTACAGCATCGAGCACCTTGATCGCTTCTTCGATGATCTCAGGACCGATTCCGTCGCCTTTTATCACGCATACGTCGTATTTTTTCATCCAAATTCCTTACAAGTTTATCTTTGTTTTTGCATAATTTATCGCCCCGCCGGCATCGAGGAGCTTTTGCATAAACTCGGGAATTGCGCCGAATTTATACTGTGTCTTTTGAGTTAAATTTTTAATTACGCCGCCCTTTAGATCGATGCTAAGCTCGTCGCCCTGCGCGATCTTATCCGTCTCGTCGCATTCGAGGATCAAAAAGCCCGTATTGAAGCTGTTTCGATAAAAAATCCTAGCGAAGTTTTTTGCG
>NZ_CALIBF010000072.1 GCF_938045465.1 uncultured Campylobacter sp. | reverse complement strand
AAGCTAACCCACTTCGCGCCGCCGACGCTTTTTGCCGCGAGCGAGATCAGCGGCGTAACGCCCGCCGCGATCGATATTTTGCATATCTACATCAAGCAAAATTTTGGCTTGAAATAACCTGCGCGTCTGGCGTGAGAAAGCCGTAGTAGAATTTGACTACACAGGCAAAATAGGAATGAGCATGCAAGATGAGTTAAATTTAAGCCTGAAAAAAATTGCAAGAGACTACGACAAAGAGCCGCTAGTCATCAAAGACGAAACTAATCAAGTCATAAAAATTTCGATTATTTTAATGCTCGCATTAATGGCTTTCGGAATTTTAAGAAACGTATTTTTTGGCGGCAACTCCGATATATTTAAAATTTCATTATACTTTTTGCTCGTCATAGGCAGGAGAAAATTCGATATGAATTTCTATAGAAACGCTTATGTCTATTTTTATAATGATAAAATTCTCAAGATAATTGACGGTAACATTTTTGCGGAAATTGCGCCGCGTCAAATACGAAAGCTTCACAAAACAGTATCCTACGCGCTTCCGATACATTACGGGCTAGATAGCGTCGGCGGTAAATCAGGCATAATATTTCTTGTCGTTATCATGGCGGCGATGTTTGTAGTGCTGCCCGTAGCGACATCTATTTTTATAATTTTAGCGACGATCTGCATGGTGCTTTTGCCCCAGATCATTTTTCACTTCGGAGGTGGCGTCGATAGCGTTTTTGATATGATATTTTTGCAGGGCAAAAACGGTTTGTTTTGTAATTTTATGATCAGCGATCCAGGCGATTACGCCGAGCTACGTAGATATTTCAAAGTCGTTTGTAATAAAAATTTAGACCTAGCCGAAAAGAAAATCACGGCATTATTTGAAGTGAGTAAATTGGAGATAAATTTATTAGCCAAATTCATCACGGAGCGCAATAAAAAGGGCGATGCTTAGAGTTAAATTTGGATTTTAGCAGAGCCGGCAAAGCTTATAAAATTTAAAAATATAGTTGAAATTTTACTCTCTGCCGCTTTAGGTTTTTAAATTTGATTCAAAATTTTGCAATCCGTCAAATTTAATCCTATCTGCTAATTCCTGTCAGGAGTGTAAACACAGATAGGGCTTATCGCTCCTGTCGCGCCAAAAGTGAATAAATTTACGGCGGAATTTTACGCAGCTCCGGTAAAATTCCGCTAGAGAAATGAGAACGGATTTAAAATTTAACCGTTTTTTCAAGCGAATTTTGCCACAATTGCGCTCAAATTTCATTGGGGCGAAAGATGAAAAAATATACCAAACAAATCCTCGCGATGCTCGCGCTAAATGCGATCTACAGCGGCTCTGGGATCTTGATTTTAAGCTTTATCAATAAATATCTACTTGACGGCGCCGAAAGAGGCGGCAGGATCATCGCGCTATTTTTCGCGCTCTTGGCGCTATTTCTGCTGCTTTCGGTGCTAAGTCGCATCATGCTTTGCAAGATGGAAAACGACTTCGTATTCGATCTGCGCACCAAGATCATCAAGCAGATCATCGATACGAAGTTCGAGCGCATCGAGGCTGCGTCGAAGGCGAACCTGCTTGCGTCCCTTTCTAGCGATATTTCGCGCCTGACTGAGGGCTTTATGCGTATCTCCGAGCTGATCCAAGGCGCGATGATCGTGCTATTTTGCGGCATCTACGTGCTATACATCGCGCCTATGATGTTTGCGTTTTTATTCGTCTGGATAGGCGCGCTGATGATTTTCAACCGCTTTTTGATGAAAAAAGTCATGCAAAATTACGATCTGTACCGCCAAAATGAGGACGTTTTGTATAAAAACTACGCCGCGGCGATCGAGGGGCACAAGGAGCTGTCGCTAAGCCTAGCCAAAGCAAAGAGCCTATACGAAAACGACTTTTTGCCCAACGCGCAAAATTTACGCCAAAGCTCGCTACGAGCCGAGGTTTACGGCGCGTTTGCGAGTAATTTTATGAACGTAATGATGCTAGGCGCGGTGGGATTTGTGCTTTATTTTGGGCTCAGCGGCGGCAAAGCGGAGCTTGCAAACGCCGTAACGATCGCGCTTACGGTGCTTTTTTTGCGCGCGCCTTTGATGATGCTCATATTCTCGCTTCCTAGCGTGTTGCGCGCAAAGATCGCCTACGCGAAGATCAATGAGCTGAACTTAGACCCGTTCGTGCAGGGCTTCGAGCTTGCGCAAATGCAGCCGTGGCGCAGCCTGGAGCTTAAGGATGTAAGCTTTTCGTATCCCGGCGGGAAATTTGGTATAAAAGGGGTAAGTTTGCAGCTAAATGCGGGCGAGACGGTGTTTTTAATCGGCGAAAACGGCAGCGGAAAATCGACGCTTTTTATGATCTTAGCGGGCCTTTATACGCCGCAAGCAGGCGAAATTTTAGCCGACGGCGCGGCCCTTAAACCCTCTGATCTGCGCGCCTACAGCAACAACATAAGCGCGGTTTTCAGCGATTTTTATCTCTTCGACTACGCTACGGGCGATGCGGACATCGCGCGCGAGTGGCTGGCGCTTACGCACCTGCAGGATAAGGTTGAGCTAAAGGGGGCTAAATTTAGCACCACGAGCCTATCTAGCGGGCAGCGCAAGCGCCTAGCGCTCGTAAGCGTGCTGATGGACGGGCGAAAATTTTTGATGCTCGATGAGTTTGCGGCTGATCTCGATCCACAGTTTCGCACGGAGTTTTACGAGCGAATTTTGCCTGAGCTGAAATCGCGCGGATACACGATCTTTGCGATCTCGCACGATGATAAATACTTCGGCGCCGCAGATAAAATTTATAAGATGCAAAGAGGCGAAATTTCGCGCATAAAGTAAAGCGGCGAAATTTTAAAATTCTGCGCAAAATTTCGCGATGGAATTTGACATCTAGATGAAATTTCGCCTTAGAATTTCGCTGCGAAATTCTACGATTGAAATTTCAGCGGGAAGGTAAAATTTGCTTAAAATTTTACAGCATAAATTCCGCTTTGAGCCTCTACGCTAAAGTTTGCAGTAGATAGAATTTCGCCTCTTTAGCGCAAATTGCAAAAATTTAACCGAAATTTACTAAATTTTGATTATACTGCACCCACAATTTAAAAAGAAAGGATAGGAATGAAAAAAGTTCTTATTGCATGTGCTGCGTTGGCGGCGTTTAGTTCGAGTGTATTCGCCGCAGACGGCGCTACATTGTATAAAAAATGCGTGGCCTGTCATGGAGCTAACGCCGAGAAGCCTTATCTTGGCGGCAAAGTACCTGCGCTAAACACCCTAAGTAAGGAAGATATTATCGCTAGCCTAAAAGGCTACAAAGACGGCACTCTAGGCGAGGGCAAGGGAAAATTTGGCATGATGGGCGTTATGAAAGGTCAAGCAGCTTCGCTTAACGACGAATCGATCGAAGCGCTAGCCGATTTCATCGTTTCTAAAAAATAATTTCAAACTTCATTCGGCGGGCTTCGCACTCGCCGAGCTTCGCTTAACCTTAAATTTCAAAATTCTACGCTAATATCACGTAAAAATTCCAAAGGCTCATAATGTTTAACGGACTGATCAGAGAGATCGCGCAGGTTGCGAGCTTTAGCGGCGATTTGCTGCGACTGCGCGCGAGATACCGCCCCGCACTCGGCGATAGCGTCGCGGTAAACGGCGCGTGCCTGAGCGTGACGCGGCTTTTTGCGGACGGATTTGCGGTTCAGCTTTCGAGCGAGACAGCATGCGTCATCGTCGCACAAAACCTGCGCGGCTCGGTGCATATCGAGCCAGCGATGCGGATTGGGGATCGCATAGACGGGCATTTGATCCAAGGACACGTCGATGCCGTGGGCGAAATTTATAAAATTTCAAAGCTTGCAAGCGGCGTCGATTTTTTCATCCGCGCGCCGCTGCACATAGCGCCGCTGCTAGCACCGAAAGGCTCGGTAGCGATCGATGGCGTGAGCTTAACGATCAACGAAGTGCTTGAAGGCGGCGGCACGCACGGGCGAAATTTTAACGGCCAAGGTCTTGACGGCGGAAATTTTACTCACAAAGATCTCGAAGGTTTGCACGGCGCAAATTTTATCGGATCAAGCTTGCGCGGGCAAAATTCTAGCAGCTCAAATTCCATTCGCGAACCAAACTCCTTGGGCGTAAATTTAAAGAGCGAAGCGCAAAGCTGCGCCATTCGCCTTACGATCATCCCGCTCACGCTCAAAAATACGCTCTTTGGGAGCTACAAAATTGGGCGCCGCGTAAATATTGAAACCGATCTGCTCGCGCGATACGTAGCGGCGCAGTTACGCTTTGCCGGCGGACAGATCGTCGGTCTCGGCACAGATATGGCACGCGATGGGAGCGCCGAGGGCGAGCAAGACGGGCTTTCGTGGGACGCAGTAGATAAAATTTTGAGCCTGTATTAAGCGGCGCATGATGGGCAAAATCGAAATTTGCAGAGAAAATCTTGAGTTTGTATTGGACGGACGCGGCGTGCTAGCGGGCTTTAGCACGCGCGAAGGAGGCGTAAGCGATGGAGCCTACGCGAGCTTAAATTTAGGGGATCACGTGGGCGACGATTCGCAAAACGTCGCGCAAAACCGCGAAATTTTAGCTGCCGCGCTCGGTATTGCGCCTCTAAATTTAAAATTTATGCGCCAGATCCACTCAAACAAAATTGAAATTTTACGCGCAGCTAGCGATGAAATCTCGCCCTGCGACGGGCTTGTGACCGATCTGCACGGCGTGGCGATTTGCGTGCTGGTAGCGGACTGCTCGCCAGTGCTGATCGCTGATGAGCAGCGCGGCGTGGTTGCTGCGGTGCATGCGGGGCGCGCGGGCGTAATCCAGCGGATCTGCACCAATGCGATAAATTTGATGAGCGAGCGCTTCGGCTGCGTCGCTGCGGAGCTGAAGGTATTCGTGGGCGCGAATATCAAGGCGAGAAATTACGAACTCGGCGGGCTTGATCTGGGCGAGTTTGAGCGCTACAAAATGCAGGGGCATTTCGATCTAAACGCCGCACTTCGCGACGAGCTCGCAGCTGCAGGTGTGCGAAACGTTAAATTTGATCCGCGTTGCACTTTTGAGAGCGAGCGACATTTTTCATACCGTAGAGATGGCGTCACGGGGCGTTTCTGCGGCTTTGTGATGAATAAGCCATGCCGATGAAAAGCAAAATAGGATATAAAATTTCTCCGCAAGGTCCGCTAAAATTTCTCGAAACGCTATAAAATTTAACGTAGCGGGCTAAATTTAATCCATTAATCCCAAAATATGCCGCCAAAATAAGCTTTTTAAAAACTCACCGCTTTCATCGCGATGACTTAAAAATCCGCCTCGACTACTAAAATCGAAATATCCGGTTTTTATCGAATTTGATGTAAAATGACCGCGCGACATCGCAGTCAAGAAAGCCAAAAAACGTAAAATTTACAATCAAAAATCCAAAGCAAAGGAGAAAATATGCTGTTACTTAAAAATGCCGATCTATACGCGCCAGAGCACGTCGGTAGGAGCGACGTTTTGCTCGGCGGAGGTAAAATTTTAGCCGTTTCCAAGGGGCTTGATTTTCGAGTCGAGGGGCTTGAGGTTTATGATCTAGAGGGCAAAATTTTAGCGCCCGGACTCATCGATCAGCACGTGCACATCACGGGCGGTGGAGGCGAGGCGGGTTATCACTCGCGAACGCCCGAAATAACCCTATCGCAAATCATTCGCTACGGTACCACTACGGTCGTAGGCACGCTGGGCACCGACGGGTGCACGAGGAGCCTGGAAAACCTCTACTCAAAAGCCAAAGCGCTCGAATACGAGGGCATTTCGACCTTCATCCACACGGGCTCTTACGCGCTGCCTAGCGTCACATTTACGGGCTCCGTAACGCGCGATCTGGTGCTCATCGACAAGGTCATCGGCTGTAAGATCGCGATGAGCGACAACCGCGGCAGCTACCCGACCGCGCAGGAGCTCATCAAGACCCTAACGCAGATCCGCATCGGCGGCATGATCTCGAAAAAAGGCGGCGTGCTGCATATGCATATGGGCGGGCTCGCGGATAAATTTGACCTGATTTTTAGCGTGATCAAGGATTATTCGTTCCCGATTAATTATTTCTCGCCGACGCACTGCGCGCGGACGAAGGAGCTCTTTGACGAAGCGATCAAATTTCAAAAAATGGGCGGCTACATCGACATCACGAGCGGCGGAAGTAAATTTGCCCCGCTTCACGAAGCTATCGCCTATGGTCTTGAAAACGGCTTAAATTTAGAGCGTCTAACGATGAGCTCGGACGGCAACGGCAGTGTGCCTAGATTTGACGAAAACGGCGCGCTAGTGGGCTACGGCTGTGCTTCGTGCGAGACGAATTTGCAGGTCATTCAAGCCTGCGTCAAAAATAAAATCCTAACCATCCCGCAAGCGCTGAGTATGATGGGCAAAAACGTCGCAAAATACCTAAATCTAAGCGGCAAGGGCGAGATAAAAGTAGGCTTTGACGCCGATTTTGCGGTATTTGACGAAGCCCTAAACCTAGATAGCGTGATCGCAAAAGGGGAGTTTTGCGTAAAAGAGGGCGAGCTCGTGAAAAAGGGATTTTTTGAGTGAAATTTGAAGCAGATGCCGCTTTTTAAATTCGGCGAATTTAAATTTGACGAATAATTTCGCTCACGTCCCTTGCGGTCGTCTTATCTTTGCAGCGCAAAATTTAACCACGCCGATGCTTGGATTATATTAAATTTAGCTTTAATTTAGCTATTTTTAAATATAATCCAAGCTTCAATTCACACACACCAATCCTAAAATTTGGTTGCGTTTGTCAAAAACAAATGTTAATGGGTGTGGAGGAGAAACCTAAATTTCGGGGAAACCCACAAGGAGAAAACTCATGGTAACAATGAGAGATTTGCTAGAGTGCGGCGTTCATTTCGGACACCAAACACGCAGATGGAATCCGAAGATGAAAAAATTCATTTTCGGCGAGAGAAAAGGTATCTACATCATAGATCTACAAAAAACTATCCGCTACTTTCGCTACACTTATAATATCGTGCGCGACGCGGCTGCCGAGGGCAAGACGATACTTTTCGTAGGCACCAAAAAACAAGCCGGCGCGACGCTAAAAGAGTACGCCGAAAAATGCGGCATGCCTTATGTAAGCCACAGATGGCTAGGCGGCATGCTGACGAATTTTTCTACTATCAAGCAATCGATCCGCAAGCTCGAAGTAATCGAGACCATGGAAGAGGATGGCTCGATAAATTTACTAACCAAAAAAGAGGCGCTAATGCTTCGCCGCAAAAAAGAGAAGCTTGAGCTTTATCTAGGTGGCATTCGCAATATGAAGGGCCTTCCCGATATGATCTTCGTCATCGACGTTGTAAAAGAAAAGATCGCCGTAGCGGAAGCTAACCGCCTAAAAATGCCGGTTATCGCGCCTTTGGATACGAACTGCGATCCGGACGTAGTCGATTTCCCGATACCTGGCAACGACGATGCGATCCGCTCAGTTCAGCTTTTTTGCCAAGAGATGGCTGAGGCGATCAACGAAGGCAAGGCACTTCGCGATCAAGACGCAAGCGAGGATGTCGAGCAGAGCGAAGCCGTCAGCGACGAAGAGAAAGAGGAAGTCGTAGCCGAGGCGATGAGCGAAGAGGATTTTGACGTAAGCGAGGACGAAGAGTAATGGAAATCAGCGCGCAAATGGTAAAAGAGCTCCGCGAAAGCACCGGAGCGGGGATGATGGATTGCAAAAAGGCTTTAGTTGAAACAGACGGCGATATGGATAAGGCCGTCGATCTGCTTCGCGAAAAGGGCTTAGGAAAGGCTGCTAAAAAAGCCGACCGCCTAGCTAGCGAGGGCTTAGTAAGCGTCGAAGTGGGCGCGGATCACAAGATCGCAACCATAAGCGAGATAAATTCCGAAACCGACTTCGTAGCTAAAAATCAAAATTTTATAAATTTAGTTAAAAATACTACTCTACATATCCAAAGCAAGGGCATTAGCAGTATTGATGAGCTAAATTCCAGCATCATCGACGGCGTTAAATTTGATGAGCATCTAAAAAGCCAGATCGCTACGATCGGCGAAAATTTGGTCGTTAGAAGATTTGAGACGATTAAGGCAGGCGCAAACGGCGTGGTAAACGGTTATCTGCACTCAAACGGTCGAGTAGGCGTCATTATTGCAGCAGCTTGCGATAGCGAGCGGACTGCGGAGGGTGCGAAGGAGCTTATAAAAAATCTCTGCATGCATGCAGCCGCGATGAAACCTCAGGTCATCAGCTATAAAGAGCTTGATCCCGATTTTATCGAGAAGGAATTCTTAGCTCTTAAAGGCGAGTTTGAGAAAGAAAATGAGGAGTTTGTGCGCTTGGGCAAACCGCTTCATAAGATCCCGCAATTTGGCTCGCGTGCGCATCTAACGGACGAAATTTTAGCCAAAGAGATCGAAGTTTTAAAAGATGAGCTTCGCAAGCAAAATAAGCCTGAAAAAATTTGGGATAAAATTTTACCCGGCCAGATCGATCGCTTCATCGCCGACAATACCCAGATCGATCAGCGTCTCACACTGCTAGGGCAATTTTATGTAATGGACGACAAGAAAACCGTCGAGCAGGTGATTGACGAAGAGGCTAAAAAACTAGGCGGCAAGATCGAGATCGTAAAATATGTCCGCTTCGAAGTGGGCGAAGGCCTAGAGAAAAAGAGCGAAGACTTCGCAGCCGAAGTAGCGGCTCAAATCGGCTAAATATGGAACTTCTAAAGGGCGTAAATCTTACTCACGCGTATGATTATACGCTCTTTGAAAATGTAAGCCTAAGCGTTGGGGAGGGCGAGAGCATCGCTATTTTGGGCGTTAGCGGTTGCGGTAAATCGACTCTACTTCATATTCTATGCACGCTTTTAAAACCAAACTCGGGCGAGGTGATCTACGGCGGGCGCAGTATTTACGAGCTAAGCTCCGATGAGAGACTTAAAATCCGCCGCAACGACTTCGGTATAATTTTCCAATCCCACTACCTTTTTAAAGGTTTTTCCTCCGGCGAAAATATCGAACTCGCCGCCAAACTTACGAATAACGCAATAGATCAGAAAATTTTAAAAAAGCTTAAGATAGAACACACGCTTGCTCAAGGCGTGGGCGAGCTTAGCGGCGGACAGCAGCAGCGCGTGAGCATCGCTCGCATACTTTGCAAAAAGCCGCGCATAATCTTTGCCGACGAGCCTACGGGAAATTTAGATAAGGATACCGCAAACGAGGTCATGAGCGTGATCTTTGATTACGTAAAATCCAGTCGTGGCGCGCTCGTGCTCGTGACCCACGATGAGAATTTAGCGCAAAAATGCTGCAAAGTTTATCGACTAAATAACCGAAATTTAGCGCAAATATAAGCAATTAATAACCAAAAATATCTTACAATAGCCCAAATTCTTTCTAAAAGGTCATAAATGAAAATTCTACTTGACAATCACAATGAGCAGGTTGCAAGTGTCGTAAATATTTGCTGCGAGCGCATCGGTGCGGATCTGGTAGCATATAGTGCAGACGAGAGTGAATATGATTTGACGATAAAAAATTATGAAGATGGCGACGATATTTCAAAATTTGATCTTAATAAAACGCTGTTTCTGACGCCTAAGAATGTCTCGGCCTCAGGAGCGCGATACACCCTTACCAAGCCTTTTTCGCCGCTTGAGCTCATTACGTTTATTAGCGAATTTTCGGTTCAAAATATGAGCGTGCAGGCGAAAGAAAAAATGGCGAAAGAATTTGCCGATGCAAGCTCTGTGATGAAAGAGATCGATGCGATTGATCAGGCAAATTCCGCTTCGGGCAGTAATTTTGAAGAGCTTGTGGATAGCTTTTATGACTCTGGTAAGGATATACCGCTTTCGCAGCTGGCAAGCGACATAGCGCCCGAGATAGCAGATGATGTGCCGCTTTCGCAGTTGGTAGGTGATATGCCGCGCACGGACGAGATCGCAGATGATATTCCGCTCTCACAGCTTGCAGATGAAGCGGCTCTTGCGGACACTATCTCTGATGATACACCGCTTAACGCCGTCGCAGAAAAGATTGCGGATAATATCGCAGATGATATGCCTCTAAACTTAGCTACTAGCGATATCCCTGAGGATGTGCCGCTAAATAGTATCGGCGCAAGCGAGCCTGCTGAAAATAATCACACACTCCAGGGCGAGATTCCACTCGCAAAGGATGACGCTCCGATAGCTTTAGTAGCTCTAGACGATGAAAATCCTAAGAATTTCAAAACAAATAAATCGCAGACAGAAGATGAAATTCTTGTCGCACAGGCAAGCGAAACTTTACCGCTTGCGCAGCAAGACGAGTCGCAAAGAGCTGGCAGCCCTAATGAAACTACTGTTGAAAAAAAAGCAGACGCTGCGCCTAATCTAGAGGAAGCGAAAGACTCTGCGGACGTTACGCTTGAACAGCATGAGTCAGACGGCTCATTTGCCTATAAAACAGATGAAAAAAATTCTGCCTCGCAAGTAGTGCAAGATGCAGCCGGCGCGCCTGTTAACAGCGGATTTGATATGGATTTTTCCAGGCTTTTCGATAGTGCCGGCATGCCCGTGGAGGAGTTTGGCGGATATGATAATTTTGCCGCGGCTGCGTTTGCTTCCGATGAAAAAGAGGATAAAAGATCTGCGCATGATAAAAATATAGCGGCTACGGATTTTCAAAAAACGCAAATTTCGTCTCAATACGAGGTCGCTTCAGATACGCCGATTGCGTTAGCGGGTGCGGGCGATATACCTCGTGAAAATCTTTATAACGCCGTTCCGTTTCAAAGTATGGAATTTACCGGCAGACTTGCACAGAATGCGTCTATGTCTGCTCATAATGAAGCAGGGGATTCAATTAGCGCCAATTTTGCGGCTTCCGCTAATTTTGCAGCTTCTACAAATTCTAGCAATATCGGGACTACAAATTCTACTCCTGCGCCGAATTTTTCGGAGCTAAACTTGCCGCACATATTAGATGCCTCAGATTTACCGAAGCAAAGAGAACAAGCTGATAGCGTTGTCGGCGGGTTTACGGACGGATTTTTGCGCGCTATGGAGGGCGATTTTGCAAACTCGTTTGCCGCAAACTCTGCGGATAGCGAGCAATTTAAATCCGGCAAGCTCGCAAAGAGCGCCGCGCAGCAGATAAAATTTAATGCTTCAAAGCCTTCGGAGCGCACCGAATTTAAAGCGCATAAATTCGGCGCGTCCGAGCAGGTAAATGAGATGAAATTTGGCGCGCAAGCTATGCCGAATGAGCTTGCCGCTTCGGCTGCGGCGGAGTTTGCCAGCCTTATGGCAAGCGAGTTAGAGCCTAGCTCTAAAAGTGAGCCGCTGCGCAACGAGCATAGCAAAAAACCGAGCGCTGAGGAGCTGAAGACCAAACTGCGCGATGATCTAGAAGCGGGCATCGCAAACACGATCGAGAAATTTGCGGGCAGTAAGGACGCTAAGGACGCGCTGAAGGACTTTAAGATCAATATCGACATATCGTTTGGAGATAGATAGTGAAAGGCAAAATTTTGCTCGTTTCCGGTCCAAGCGGTAGCGGCAAAAGCACGCTCATAAAGCGTCTTATCGCAGAATTCGGCGAGCAGATATACTTCTCGATCTCCTCTACGACGCGTGAAATGCGTGCAGGCGAAGCGGACGGTGTGAATTATCATTTCATAAGCGAGAGCGAGTTTCGCGCAGGTATTGAGCGCGGGGAGTTTTTAGAGTGGGCGTTGGTCCACGGCAAATACTACGGTACTTCGCTAAAAGCCGCTACGAGCGAGCTTGAGCGGGGTAAGATCGTGATTTTTGACATCGATGTGCAAGGATATGAGATCGTGCGTAGCAAAGTGCCTAAAAGCGAGCTTACTAGCGTATTTATTACTACGCCGAGCTTGTCGGAGCTTAGAGATAGGTTGCGCGCTCGTGGCGATAATGATCCCGCCGATATTGCTTTGCGCCTACAAAACGCGCAAGAGGAGATGGAGCGCCTAGGCGAGTATGATTATTTCATAATAAACGACCGCCTGGAAGCGGCGTATGAAAATTTAAGATCAATCTACAAAACTATCAAACTAGAAACGGCGAGCCGCGACATAGGCAAGCTAATCGAAATTTGGAAAATTTAAAGGAGAAAAAAATGGGTTCTATGAGTATTGGACACTGGCTGATTGTTTTGATCGTTGTTGTGTTGCTGTTCGGAGCGAAAAAAATCCCAGAGCTTGCAAAGGGTCTAGGACAGGGCATAAAGACTTTCAAAAAAGAGATGGAAGAGGACGACGAACCGCAAAAGGTCGAGAAAAAGATGGAGCAAGAGGTTAAAGACGCCGAAATCAGCGATACTAAAAAGGCGTAAGGGATTTGAAAAATTTAGTCTTAAACGAAATTTTTAAAATTTTATCTCGCAAAGTCGTTTTAGAAAAACCCAAAGATAAAAGTTTGGCTCATTACGCCTCGCCCGAGGCTTTCGCGCTGGCTAAGGAGCTGCGAAAGGCGCCTAAGCTCATCGCCGAGGAGCTTGCGGCTAAATTTAAAGATAGCGAAATTCTAAGTGCTACGGCGGTGAACGGCTATCTAAATTTTCACCTAAAGCCTGCCGTGTTGGGCGCTCTTGCTAAAAATGCTCTTAGCCTGGGTGGCGATTTTGCGAAAAATGACGCGAAGCTCGGACGTGGAATTTTACCGGCTTCGGAAAAGCTTTGCGCGAGTGAGCCTACTAGCAAAGGTTACGCTGCAAATCTGGCTTCGAGCGGCAATGACGCTGCTAAATCACAGAATTCCACCACTAGGCAAAATTTTATTTTGCAGAATTCCGAAGAGGCGTCAAATTCCGTCGTAGCATCAAATTGCGATGAGGCGCAGAATTCCGCCGCTATGCCGCAAAAAATTTTGCTTGAATACATTAGCGCCAATCCGACCGGTCCGCTTCATATCGGGCACGTGCGCGGCGCCGTTTACGGCGATACGTTTGCACGCATCGGAGGCTATCTGGGGCACCGCGTCGATACCGAGTATTACATCAACGACGCGGGCAATCAGATCGAGCTTTTGGGCACTTCGATCGCGCTTCGTGCGCGCGAGCTTGCGGGCGAGGACGTGAGCTATCCCGAGAAATACTACCGCGGCGAGTATATCGACGAGATCATCCCTCTTGCGCGCGCCCAATTCGGCGATGAAATTTTCCGCGACGAATCGCGCGTTTTGATCCTTGCGGAGTTTGCTAAAGACGAAGTGCTAAAGATCATCCAAAAAGATCTCGCAGATGCGGGCATTCATATCCAAAACTGGGCTAGCGAAAAGAGCCTCTACGGCGAGCTTGAGCCTACGATTAAGAAGCTTGAGCGCAGCGGCAAGATGTATGAGCAGGAGGGCAAAATTTGGATCCGCTCATCGCAGCTCGGCGACGAAAAGGATCGCGTCGTCATCCGCGAGGATGCGCGTCCGACTTATCTTGCGGGCGACATCGTCTATCACAACAACAAATTTGAGCGCGGATATGAGCGCTGCATCAACATCTGGGGCGCCGATCACCACGGCTACATCGCGCGCTTAAAGGCCGCCGTGCATTTTCTGGGCTACGACGAAAGCAGGCTCGAGATCATCCTAATGCAGATGGTAAATTTGCTCAAAGACGGGCAGACCTACAAGATGAGCAAGCGTGCGGGCAACGCGATTTTGATGAGCGACGTGCTCGCCGCGATCGGTAGAGACGCGATGCGATTTATCTTCATCAGCAAAAAGGGCGAGACGCCGCTTGAGTTCGACGTGGACGAGCTCGCGCGCGAGGACAGCAGCAATCCGATCTTTTACATCAACTACGCCCACGCGCGGGTCAATCAAATTTTTACCAAAGCGGGCAAGCGCGAGGCGGACGTCTTGGGCGCGGATTTCTGCACGCTGGATGAAGCGGGGCTCGGCCTAGCTTTTGCGGCGCTTAGCTTGAATGAAATTTTAAACGACGCATTTAATTCGCGCGGCTTGCAGAAGCTGCCCGATTTCCTAAAGGCGCTCGCGGCGGACTTTCACAAATACTACAACGAAAACCGCGTCGTAGGCAGCGAGAACGAGGATGCGAAGCTCAAGCTGTTCGCGCTCGTGGCGCTTAGCATCCGCACGGCGTTTGCTCTGATGGGCCTAAGCGCAAAAGAGAAAATGTAGCCGCGCAGGCTACATTTCGCGCCGATATCCCTAAATCTCACGAACGAAATTTTATGATTTAAAATACAAAGCGAAATTTTACTTCTATGAAATTTTAAGGCTAGTTCTAAATTTACAGCTCGTAAAATTTCGATTTTAAAAATTTTACGAGCTGTTTTACGGTATCGCCACTGCGCTGTTCGTAAAATTTAAATTCGGCTGCAAATTTACCGCTTGCGGAATTTCGAAATTTTAAAATTTTGCAGCGTGGAAGTTCGAAGTAAAATTTTAAAACAAGGCTTGAGGTACTAAAATTTTTGTGCAGATTAGATTTCATGCGACAAAATTTAATTCGTAAAATTCTCCTTGGCGGGATTTGCCTGTAAGAGTGCTCCTTAAACCCCGCGGCGCATCGCCGCAAAAAGGATAGATATGAGAAAGATCATCGACATAACGGCGCTTTCTATCGCCGTTTGCATCTTGGTTATGGTGCTTTTTTGGCCGTCACCCGTTTTGTCGTTTAAGTGCTACCGCGGCGACGGAGTAAGCTGCGCGCAATTGGGGCGCGACAAGCTCTCCCGCGGAGATTACGACGGCGCCAAGCCCGCTCTTGCTAAGGCTTGCGAGGCGGGCGAGAAAGATAGCTGCTTTGATTTGGGTGCCCTATACGACGGCGAGGGCAATGTGGCGCAAGCGGGCGTATTTTATGCCGCAGCGTGCGATAAAAACGTCGCCGTAGCCTGCCACAAGCTAGGCAACCTATATCAGCGAGGGCGCCTGAGTAGGGACTTCGTTGCCGCCGCGCAGCGCTACGCCAAGGCCTGCGATTTGGGCTATGCCAAGAGCTGCCACAATGCGGGCGTAGTCTATTTCATAGGCGGTTTTGGGCTTGCGGCGGATCCGGCAAAGGCGGTGAGCTTTTTCGAGCGAGGCTGTGACGGCGGGCTAGTGGATAGCTGTTATAACGCTGGCGTTGCGTATGATAAGGGTCTCGGCGCGCCGCAGGATCGCGACAAGGCGGAGAAGCTTTACACCAAATCCTGCGAGCTGGGCTACGGCGATGCCTGCAATAATTTAGGCTATTTGTATCTGAGCGAGGGGGATCTGCGCGGATTTTCCAAGGGGCTTGGATGGGTCAAAAAGGGCTGCGACGCGGGCAATAAAAAATCCTGCGAGTTCTACGAGTTTATAAAAGAGAAAATTTTAAAGAAGCAGGGCGGTCGGTAGCCCGGCGCACATTTCGGTTTGTACTGCCTGCCGTGCACGTCGTCTGTTTTGTATTGCTCGCCGTGCACCGTCTGTCGTATGGCGTCTATTGTGCTATCCGCCTTGCACCGCATATTTGCGCTGCTAGTCATAGTATGCTCATTTTGCGATATGAGGTTGCCTGCGATATTGCCGAGACGGGTTTGTGAGCTTTTGTAGCGCGCGCAATTTCGCCGCGATTTTGCGACGTGCGAAATTCGGCAAGGCGTAGATAGCCCATGCATGCGATTAGCCAAATTTAGCGGCGGAGCTTTACTTGAAATTCTATCGCTATGAAATTTTAAGGTTTAGCTCTGAATTTAGGGCTTGCAGAATCTCAACTTTAAAATTTCATGGGCAGTGCTGCAAGCAAGACAAAATTTAGATTTTAAAATTTTACGACGCGAAATTTAGCGCGGAAGCAAAATGCAAAGCTGTTTGAGGAGACAAATTGGAATATGAGATCACGGGCGAGGTTCGAAATCTCCGCGTCCACGCCGCAAGAGGAAATAGCAAAATTTGGGTATTTTTCGAGATAGACGGCGTGAAGCTGCGCGGCGAGTTTAACGATATCCCCGTAGAAGAGGGCGAGCTTGCGCGCGCGTATTTCATCCGCGGAGGATATGCGGGCAGCTACGTGATCACTCGAGTTCAGGTGGTACGCAAACCAAGCCCTTTGCGCCGTAAGCTGGGGATCGCGACCGCCGTGTGCACGCTGGGTTTCGGCGCGGCGCTGTGGATCGTAGGCTTTGGGATTTTAAATGTCGGCGGGAGGGGCTCTCTAATTAATTTTGTCTGTGTTGCCGCCGCAGGATTTGGGGTGCTAAAAGAGGGTGCGGGCAATCTAAGAGCGTGGCTAAATCAACGCACGTCCGAGTAGATCGCTGCCGCGGCGTAAATTTCATAAATTTAATCCGCCGAATAAAATTTACTCGCGCCGCCGTATCTTTGCGGCGTAAATTTTGCTAAAATTCGCTCCAGGCGCGAAATCCGCTGCGTAAATTTAGAAAAAGGTAAAATTTTGAATATAAACGAGGCGATAGTTGCTACCGCCAAAAAGCAAAAAGAGTGCCGGCTAGCATTTGTAAAGTATCTGTTTTTAGGAATTTTATTTATAATAGCGCTGCCCGTGGGCGGCGGGTTTGCCGTAGGGCATCTTTTTGAAAATCGCCTTGCGCCGCTATTTTTCATCATTATCTATATTCCGTTTTTTCAAGCCGAGCTAATGGCTAACAGGGGCCGAGTGATCGACGAGCTGGGGGATTACAAAGCGTTTTATAAAGACGTTTTCGTCCGCGCCGCTATTCGGAGCACAGATCCAAATTTTAACTACGATCCGAATGCCGGCATCAGCCGTAAAGAATTTCGCAAAATCGGCATCTATTCGCCCGATGAGTTTCGCGCCGAAGATCAAATCGGAGGCATTTATAACGGCGTCAAATTTAACCTCAGCGAAGCGACCCGCATCCCAAACGGCGCGACGCTGGAAATCGGCGACTCGGCGGCGTTAAATTTGCTATCCGCGATAATTTTTGCATGGTCGACGATGAAGGATATGCAGGCGTTCAGCGGCTCGGTCTTGGTCTGCGAGTTTTACAAGAAATTTAGCGGGCAAACTATAGTCGCGAGCCGCACGCTAAACACCAGATTTTTGGGCGAAAAAGAGCAGATGGACGACGTGTTTTTTAGCAAAGAATTTAGGGTCTTTGCGGATGATAGAGTAGAGGCGCGATATCTTTTGACGCCCGCGTTTATGCAGCGTCTGCGAGAGCTAAAGGAAAAATTCGCGGGGAAAATGGGCGTGAGCGCGGCGTTTATGGACGATAAATTTTATCTATTTTTAAACGGAGCGAAAAATAAGTTTGAAACGACGCTCTTTTCGCCGCCGCCTAGCCTCGAGGACGCCGCGGGGATCAAAAAGGAAATTTCAGAGCTTTTATCTATCATAGACGAGCTAAATTTAAACCCGGATTTAAGCGGGGCGGCAATTTTGGCTGATTAATGCGCGCCGCTATTTATCGGCTAAAATTTACTTGCGCTGCAGCTAGGATCGCCGTTATTCTCCGCTGCCGATCGAGATCCGCTACGGCTTGGATCGCTCATTTTCGCTACCGACTGGGGCGCGCTTAAGTAGCTCCTGTTCGCGAGCGAATAATCTGCAAAATTTTTCCCAGTCGTGCAGATAGACGAGCCTATGCTCTTTGCCGCTTTCGTCTATGTATATGCCCTGCGTCGAGCCAAGACTCATCTTTTGCCAGTAGCCGAAAAACGGCAATGCCTCAATGTCCTCTTGCAGTACGCCCCGCATCATGCCGTTATCGTAAATTTTTAGATCGTAGTAGGTCTTTTTCATTTAGACTTTCTAAATTTTATCACGACGGAATTTCACCGCGATATAAATTTAAAAATTCCGCTGCGATAAAATTCCATCTTTTAGAATTTCGCGCGCCGCGAAATTTACCGCGAATTCCGCCCCTTTAAATTTTGCGGCTTCAATCCTCGATGAAGCCCTGTAGAATTTCACCGCAAGTAAAATTTAGCCCGCCAGCGCCTTTAGCTGCTCGGCGCTTAGCCCGTCAACCAAAATATAGCTCGCATCGATGAAGCGGTAGTTTTGCTTCGGCAGCCGCGCGATAAACTCGCCATATTCCAGCTCGGCGATGGCGCAGTAGTTACCGGCGTCGTTTTCGTCGCCCTCTATGCCTATGAGCGCGATCTGCCAGCGCGCTACGTCGCTATTTTTCAGCATCTCCGCGTTTTGCCACTCCACAAACGGCTTGTAGGGCAGGATAGTGGGCAGGTCCTGCGTGAGCGCGTATGAGCCCATTATCGTGCCGTCATCTCCATTTCGGTAAAACCTCTGGTGCGCGCTGTAAGCGTCAAGATATTGCACCTCGCTCAGCCGCTTGCCAAACTCGGCGGCGGGGTTATACGAGGCTAAAATTTCATCCATCATCGCGCGGTTTATCGCAAAAGGCCTCTGCACCCCGTAGCAAAAATTTACCTCCGTATCGCCGCTTAAGTGTTGATCTATCGAATGTAGCCCCGCCGCTATATCGCGCTCGTAGTAGAATTGCTCTATCCTGTCGTGAGTGTAAATTTCGCCGTTTTCATCCGTGATCTCGCTTCCTAGCTGCTTAGATAGCGCCTGTAGATACGAGATCGCCAAAACCCAATCAAAGATCGTCGCGGGCGTATTTACGCGCACGGCGTAGCTTTGCTGCTCCTCATTATATCTTAGCTCCATTCCGCGCCCGCTCTTGCCCCGCACGCCCAAAATCAGACACTCATACTCGCTCAAAGGCGATTTTAAAAACGCCTTTTCGTCAAAGTCCTCGGCGCTCTCGTCTATGCCAAACACCGATAGATCGGGCAGCAGATCCAATGCCTTGCTAACGCTCATAGCGTCCGAATACCCCATAAATAGCGGTCGCTTTTTGTTTTTGACGCGGAATTCTACGCTCATCGTTTTCTCCTTATTGAAACGGCAAAATTATAGTGAAATTTTACCCGCCGCGGCGAGCTAAATTTGCGCTCGCAAGCCCGCATTGCTGGTTGCACGAGCGCGCCGTCGCAAAACTACGCTAATAATCGCGAAAGCCTACGCGCCGACCGCGTCTTTTAGGCTCTGTGCGCACAAGCCTGCACTCTTTAGTTCGCGCAAAATTTTATCCATCAGCTCCTCTTTGAAAACGTCCAGTATCATCGCGCCGGCGTCCAGCTCAGCATAGCGCAGGGCGGGCTCGCTGAAGTTTTTAAGCTCTTTAAACCGCCGCTCGCCCCGCCTGGAAAATCCGAGCCGAACCTCGTTCGGACTAAGGCTCAGCACGCCGCCCTCGCGAGCGAAATTATACACGCTAAAGCCGTAAAGCTGCGGATCGGCAGCTCTTGCGCGCACGCTCAAAATTTCCTCCAGCCGCGCCTTTGTGCCATTTAGATCGAGCCCCGTTTGCACCGCGATCTTGCCGCTCGCATCGAGCCGCAAAAGCGCCAAAAACGAAGCGAAATCCTGCGCGATGATGCTTTGCTCATCGCACTCGACGTCGATGTAGGCGACCGCGGGCCGTTCGCTCGCGCGGTAGTCCAGGCACAGATACCAATGCCCGTCGCCGCTGAATGGCACCAGCCCGTTAAGCTCGAAGCTCACGCACTTGCGCTCCTCGCCCCAGTTAAAGCGCGTAAGCGACGGATACGCCTCGCCGATGCCGCCGATGGCGTCTAGCGGGTAGCCCTCCAGCTCGTAGCGCAGGTAGCCGCCGTTTTGGATGCTTAGCATCATGACTAGCTCGCGCGGCAGGGTGCGTCCTAGCTCCTCTTCCGCGGTCCTCAGCGCCTCGGGCGTGAGCGGATCTTGTAGATAGGGCAGGTAGATCGGCCTGCGCCAGATGTTTGCAAGCTCGTTTGCGTTCATTTTCGCTCCTTTAAATTTGCGGGTTGAAATTTCAAGCGCGTCTTAAATTTTAAGCTCAAAGCCGAAATCTCGAGCTATAAAATTTTAAAATTTTACGGTGCCGAATTTTTCACAGCCCGCTCGCTGTATTCGGCTCGCCTGCATCTATACGGCTCATCTTTCGACGGCTTAAATTTAACCTAGATCGGGCGCCGTTAAAATTTAATCCACACCGAGCGGGCTCAAAGCCGCGCGCCAATAAAATTTCATCGTAAATTTACTCGCTCCCGGCGTCCGTTTAAAGCGGCGGAATTTTACGAGCGAGCTAAATTTACATTTCGCGCGCCTAATCGAAATCATAATACAGGCTCCACGCGCCGCTTCGCGGGTTTTTGGCAAACATC
>NZ_CALIBF010000071.1 GCF_938045465.1 uncultured Campylobacter sp. | reverse complement strand
ATAAAAAGGTCGTTGCCGCCTTGTACCAGACAAACTGCCCGGTCGTCACTGCAACTGCGGCAAAGCGAAAGATGATGAGCGAGGAGGCGTCATTTAAAAGGCTCTCGCCCTCTAAAATAGCGCTGATCCTGCGTGGGGCTTTGACAAATTTAAGGATAGCTGCCGTGCTCACCGCATCTGGTGGCGAGACGATGGCTCCTAGCATGAAGCCAAGGGCGAGCGAGAAGCCGGGGATCACTAAATTTGCTATCACGGCAACAGCTGCTGCGCTGATAAAAACGACGATAAATGCAAAACTTCCGATCATTCGGCGCCATTTGTAGAGCTCTTTTAGCGAGTTTGCCCACGCAGCCTCATAAAGAAGTGGCGGCAAAAATATGATGAAAATAAGCTCGGGATCGATCTTAATGCTTGGCAAATTTGGCACAAAGCTAATGGCAAGCCGACCAAGGACCAAAAGCACAGGATAGGCGACGTTTAGGCGATTTGAGACCATCACTAAAGCGATGATGATAGCTAGCAAAGCCAAAAATAGCAGTAAGTGTTCAATCATCTTTTTCCTTTAAATTTATTTTTTGTTGATGCCTAGGCTATCTTTTATGCCAAAGCTATCAACTAGGCATATTTTAACCAAATTTGCGATAGATTTTCTTGAAATTTGGGTATTTTCGTTTTTAAATTTCTCCCCTTTTGCCCAGCTCGTGACCTCGTAGTCTATCTCGTTGGCACTACTAAACCACTGCGGACGTATCAGCGTGTAGTCAAGAGCTTAGTTTTCTATGATCTTGGCTGAGTCTATGTAGAGGCTTTGAGCGCGCCTATAACGTAGCCGCCAAGGTTTCCGCTAGCGTCTAAGGATAAAATTTTCATACCTATCCTCAGCACTAAGTGAATTTAATAGATTTAAAAAATGGCGGGGAGAGATTCTAACTCTCGGCGAGTTGCCCCGCACACGCATTTCAGGCGTGCTCCTTAAACCGCTCGGACGTCTACCTAGGATTGGGGCGAAATTATATCTTGATTTGCTTAATGTTTAGCTTTTATAGCTTTAGTCCCAAGATAACGGCATATTTGTACTCATTATCCATCAGGCAATGCTAGGCGGCTCGCCCCATTTTTCAAAGCCAAATTTCAAAAATAGCCCAAGACTTGCTCTGCTTTGGCAAAAAATTTGCCGAGCATTGGAGCAAAAAGGTACCCAGCTTCAACGATGGCTTGTTAAAACTAGCTACGCGAATGAATTTATAATCAAGGTTGATTTTGGTGGCGGCAAATATAAACCGAGGCAAGGATTTATACACTGGGCGTTCGTGCGGGTGGATAAAACGAATGAGCTTTAGCTTAGTTGCCTTATTTTATGAATGAAGCAGGATAAATTTTGAAGCTAAATTTAGCTAGAAAAGAAGCGTAAATTTAGCCTGCTAAAAATTTTATCGATAAAATTGCGAGAGCCGGTAAGTATTAGCTTTTAAAAATTTAATGAGAAATCGGGGTCGCTTGTCTGCCAAAAAAGAAGCAAGCCAAAAAAAGCCCGCTTCATTAAATTTAAAACGCTACGGAGTAAAAAAGCAAAATTTGAGCTAAAATAACCGAGAAAAGCGGTAAAAATGAAAACGCAAAAAGACAAAATCCCCGCGGACATCAGCCAAATTCCGCAAGAAATTTTAAAAAGCTACGATAGATTTCGCTTTTGTAGATATCTGTTTTTAGGGGCACTTTTGACCTTCCTGATTTATATCGTCGTGTTTCTTACGTTTGTACATGATGCGCCCATAATGTCGTTTTTATGCATGCTTGCACTATCTGCGATAAATATACTCGTCTGCCTAAACAGGCTGAAGTATAAAAAATATGCCCTGCTTCTATTTAGCGATGCAGATAAAGCCTTTATGCTTATATGGATACATGTGGCTGCGATATTTTACGTCCTTTATGCTTTAATCTGATTTTATTTACAGATAAAATATCAGGGATACACGTCAGATTATACCCGCTATTTTTATAGCTACTCTGGTGGCGATAATAGCATATAACGCAAATCCGGAATTTGACGCCGATGAGACCGTGTATCTACCGGCACCAAAATCGCAGACAAAAATCGGCGGAGCGGTCGCTGATAAAATTTCCGGCGAGCAAAATTTTAACAAAACAAACGGCGAGGCGCAAGGCGCCCAAGATGAAGCCGCTAAATTTGAGCAAAAATTTAATGACGCGAGCCTTGAAGCAGAATCTATCCAAAGCAAAGAGGAGGCGCTGGAATACGGCAAAGCTCTAGCACAAATTGCAAAAAATTTAAAGCAAAAATATCAACTTCACCGTTTGATCAGATTTGCTTTCGCGAGTTTTGCAACAACGGTTTTTTTGATTTTATTTTTATCGGATTCGTACGAATTACACTGGGCGTTTATAGTTAGCGCCGTTTGCACGATTATATTTCTCTTTTCAAAGCGCAGATACAGCAAACTTTTCGTAGAAAATCCTGAAAAAAAGCAATACTATTTTCGCGATAGAAAATTTTGCGATTGTGACATTGGTTTTGTATTATCCCATTATGGCTATAGCGTTATGGCTTGCCGGCGGCGGTAGTGAATATAGAGCGATATAGGGCTATTTTTTGGCTTATTTTATCTTCTAGCAGTGACGCCTGTGTCCGTTATTACTACCCTTGTTTGCCTAGCACGCAACTTAAGCGTTTATAAAGAGATAAAAGAGTGAAATTAGTAAAATTTAAACGAGTTTTTAAATAACTTTATCGCTCAAATATATTTCATCAGCTCCTTGTCGGAGTATCCCTTTGCTGTGGAATGACAGCTTAAATTTAGAATTTAAATCAATCCAAAGCAGCACTTTGCGTCTTTAAATTTGCAAGCCCACCATTTAAATATATCTATTTATCTACGTTCATTAAAACGCTTTAAATTAGCTGAGTATAGAAGTAAGAAAATAAAGAGCGTGGAGATTTTAGGCATAGCAAATGCGTTTAAATTTAATCTTAAACGCTCAAGGCTACTGCGTTAGCTTGCATTTCAGCGCCTCTTGTAAAAGCGCATTGGCTACTACTCTCTCCTTTTTTACGAAGATAAAATTTTCGCCGTATTCGCTCTGCAGCTCGCTTTGTGGATCGGCACCCGTATGCATCACTATGATATTTGCTTTTAAATTAGAGCCGTTTAGCATCTTGGCGACGATGTCGAGCTTTTGCTGATTTGCGATCGTTAGGATGATGACCGACGCATCGCGCGCATGCAGCTCGTCGATCGCAGTTTTTTGCATTATATTTACAAAGTATATATTCTCTCCGCGCGATTTGCCCAGATCCACAAGCTCTAAATCGCTCTCGGCGACTACGTATAGCAGCCCCTGATCTTTAAGGCGCAACACCACCTCCTGCCCTATCCTGCCGTAGCCTGCTACAATGATGTGATTTTTCATCGGCGGGATTTGAGTTTTATGCTCCTCATCCTCGAGCTTTTCAACCTTTGATTCGAAACGGTTGGCGATTTTGTTTAAATTTTTAAGAATAAACGGCGTTAAAATCATCGTCGCGGTTACGACTGTAATTAAAATTTGCCCGTTTTCCTTACTTAGCATATCGCGGCTCATCAACAGCGAAAAGATCGCAAGCGCAAACTCACCTATCTGGCATAGCGACAGCGCCGCTTTTAGCGCTATCCTTTTGCCGGTCGAGAGAAATAAGATCGCGTAAATCACAACCGTTTTAAGCGCCATTATAACGATAATAGCGAGCAGGATTAGCCCATAGTGCGAGACGATGACTTCAAAATTTATCTGCATGCCAATCGTGATGAAAAAAAGTCCGAGCAGTATGTCTCGAAACGGCGTCAGATCGGCTTCTATCTCGTGTTTATACTCAGTTTCTGCGATGAGCATGCCCGCGATGAATGCGCCCAGCGTGTATGAAAAGCCGAATACATGCGCTAAAAAGCTAGCCCCCACGACGGTAAAAAGGATGGTCGCGATGAAAATTTCTTTAGAATTTGTCCTTACGACGTAGTAGAGGAAGCGGTTAAAAGCAAATTTACCGAGCACGAAAAGGATCACTACCACTATGGCGGCGCTTACGGCGGTTTTTAAGATTAGATAGTTCACGGGGGTATTGTCGGTCGAGCCGAAGATGTCGATCATAAGCAAGATAGGGATGACGGCGAGGTCTTGAAATAGCAGGATGCCAAGCACCTTGCGCCCGTAGTTTTGGTTGATTTCGCCTGTTTCGTTGAGCGTTTTTAGCACGATCGCCGTAGAGCTAAGCGCGAGCGCAAGCCCGATAATCATCACGGTTTTTATGTTTCCGCCGAAAGCTTGATCGATGATGAGTGCCAAGATAATACCGGTGCCAAGCACTTGGAGTATGCCGTTAAAAAATACGTCCTTTTTCATACTCATCAGGTGATGGAAACTAAACTCAAGCCCGATGGTAAACATCAAAAAAACAATTCCGAATTCTGCCAGCTCAGACATATGGGCGTTTTCGACACTGCTTAGACTATAGATCTGCGAAAAGCACACGCCCGCGACGATATAGCCGATGATGGTGGGAATTTCAAAAATTTTAAAGACGATATTTAGCACTATCGCAAGCGCGGTGATCGCAAGAAATAGCTCTATAACAAGCTCCATTAACTCCCTTTTTTGTAAGATTATGCATAAAATTTAGCGCTAAATTTATTGTTAAATTTTACATTATCCGCGACCATTTACCGGAGGCGATAATTGATGAAATTTTATCTTTTCATATAAATTTACGGGTAAATTTTATAATGTGATTTTACTAAAATCCCGCTTAAAAATAGAGAAATTATGTCGCACTTTATCGCTAAATTTAGAGGTCCGCGACAAAATTTTAAAGCCTAACACGGCTTGGAATTTTAAATTTTAAAACCAAATTATATCAAGGCGGTTTTTAAATTTAATTGCAAGAAAATTCGCCCGGGTTTACTTAGCGCAACTTTAAATTTGACGCGCCTATAAATCTGCACTGAAAGTCAAAATTTATCGCTTTAATCTACGCTTAAGAGGCGATCTTGCTTTTTGATAGCATTAAAATTTCAGCCTATAGCGCTAAGACCTCGATTTTTGCTGAGCTTTAATCTTTATCTCGCAGACCTTATTCTGTCTCTCCGCCAAGCTCTAAAATTTTAGCCCGCAGCTCCTCGATCTCGCGCTCATACTCGGCGATCCTTTCTTGCAGGCGAAAGATCACGTCCACGCCCGCAAGATTGACGCCAAGCTCCTTTGTAAGGTTTAAAATCGTGCGTATGCGGTCCATGTCGTGTGCCGAGTACAGGCGCATCTTGCCCTCCGTGCGCCCCGGGCTTACGAGCCCCTCGCGCTCGTATTGCCGTAGCGTCTGCGGATGGATATCTAGGACCTTCGAAACTATCGATATGAGATAAACCGGCTCGTCGTAATCATGCATTTTGATGCCTCCTTATAGCTTTTGCAGCGCGGCTTTGACGTCCTCATCCAGCGAATCGACGTCTGGCAGGACGACATTTACCACTGCGTATAGATCGCCTAAAATTTTACTCTTGCGGTTTTGCACGCCGTAGCCTTTTAGGCGGTATTTCTGCCCGTTTTTGGTATTTTTTGCGATCTTTATCGTTGCGCTTTTACTTGGCGTCGAAATTTCTACTTTTCCGCCAAACAGCGCCGTTTTTAAAGGAATGTCGATTTTTTTAAAAAGATCGTCGCCTTCGCGCGTATACTCGGCACTTGGCGCGATTTTTATCTCTAAAATTAGATCGCCGCTTTGAGCGCCCGATCTTTGCCCTTTGCCCCTGATGCGCAGCTTCTCGCCCGCATTTATACCCGCGGGCACTTTAAATTTAACCGTCTCACCGCCCACGCGCACGCTCATCTCGCCGCCTTGTATCGCGGTCTCAAAAGGAATTTCAATCGAGCTGTGCGTATCTAGGCTCTGCGCGCCGCCAAAGCCGCCGCCGAAACTGCTGCCGCTAAAGCCACTAAAACCTTCGCCACCACCGAAAGAGCTGAAACTAAATCCGCCACGTGAGCCCGCGCTTTTTGCGCCGAAGGAGCCGCCGAAAATGCTGTTTAGGATGTCGTTTAGATCGCCCATGTTTGCCGAACCCTGCGCGAAATCGTGGAAATTCTGCCCGCCGAACATCTCGTCGCCGTGGCGGTCATACTGCGCCCGCTTTTTCTCGTCGCTTAAAATTTCATACGCGGCGTTGATCTCTTTAAATTTATCCTCAGCTCCTGGCTCTTTATTGATATCCGGGTGATACTTGCGAGCTAGCCTGCGGTAAGCTTTTTTAATCTCCTCGGCGCTTGCTGATTTATCCACGCCTAAGGTTTCGTATAAACTGCTTGTGCTTGCCATTTTAATCCTTAAAATCTTAAAATTTATGTAGATTATATCATAAAACTTTAGTGAGTGTCAATCAAGTTTGCTAAATTCTATTTATAAATTTTAATTTTGCGTTAAGAATATATTAGCGGACAAAATTTATAATTCCGCCAAAATTTCATTATCACAAAGGAAGCAAAAATGAAAAAATCGATCATCATATCGATAGCTTTAGCAGGTGCGCTTTTTGGCGCTAATATCGACATTAAAGAAGCTCCAAGCAATTATGAGCGCGTAAATCCGGGCTTTAATCAAGATGTCGTGCTTTCGTATCACAGCTCCGTTGCGGACGTAAAAAAATCCGTCGTCAATATCGCAACTAAAACCAAGATCAAAGCAGGCAATAGCCCGATGTCGCAGATGTTTGACGATCCGTTTTTTAAGCAATTTTTCGACTTTGACATTCCGCAGCAGCAGGAGCGCGAGGGAAGCTCGCTAGGCTCTGGTGTCATCATCTCCGAAGACGGCTATATTGTCACAAATAATCACGTAATAGAAAATGCCGATGAGATCGTAGTTACACTACTAGAAGGCGATAAAGAGTATAAAGCCAAGGTAATCGGCACCGATCCTAAAACCGACCTTGCAATTATTAAAATCGACGAAAAAAATCTCTCTGCGGTTAAATTTGCCGACTCGTCCAAGGCTATGGAGGGCGATATCGTCTTTGCTATCGGAAATCCTTTCGGCGTGGGCGGCACCATCACTCAAGGCATAATCTCGGCGCTAAATAAAAACAATATCGGGCTAAATCAATATGAAAATTTCATCCAAACCGACGCTTCGATCAACCCGGGCAACTCAGGCGGCGCGCTAGTGGATAGTCGCGGCGCGCTTTTGGGAATAAATTCCGCTATTTTAAGTCGCGGCGGCGGAAATAACGGCGTAGGCTTTGCGATCCCTTCAAATATGGTAAAAGAGATCGCAGAAAAGCTCATCACAAACGGCAAGATCGAGCGTGGCTTTATAGGCGTTACGATCTCAGATATGTCTAAAGATCAAAAAGAGCTCTATGAAAGCAAAGAGGGCGCGCTAATCTCAAGCGTCGAAAAAGACATGCCTGCCGATAAAGCAGGCATCAAGCGCGGCGATTTGATTACCAAAATAAACGGCAAATCTATCAAAAACGCCAACGAGCTAAAAAATTTAATCGGCTCAATGGCTCCAGGAAGCTCAGTGGATGTAGAATTTGAGCGCGACGGCAAAAGCAAGAGCACGACTATCAAGCTAGACGCGATGAAATCCGACTCCACCACCTTAGGCTCAGCCGGCGAGGACTCAAAAAGCGCAATAGAGGGGCTAAAGCTAAGGACGTTAAATGACAGCTTGCGCCGCAAATATAACCTCGACGACGATGTCTCGGGCGCCCTCGTCTTAAGCGTAAAAGATGGCTCAAAAGCCGATGATTACGGCTTTGAGGTAGGCGACGTGATCATCCAAGTCGGTCAAAACGATGTCAAAAGCTCAGATGATTTCGATCGATATATCAAAGATTACAAGGGCAAGAAAACCCTAGTTTGGGTCATCAGACGCGGAATTCCGCAAGGTCTTGTAATCCGCTAAAGCTTGGTCCACCAAGCTTAACGGCGAGTAACGCGAAAGCGTTAAAATTTAACCGCGGCGAGCCCAGGACAAAGCATTAGCGGAACATTGCGAGTAAGCCAGCAGAAGTTCTTGGGATTTTGAACTTTCTGACAAGCGGAATTTCGAGCTTTCGAGCACAAAAGATACATAAACTATAAAAATGGGCTTCCGGCAGGCATTAAAGCTACCGGAAGCTCTCTGTTATTTCAAGCGCCTCTGAAAGCCCTCTGCTATTTAAAGCACCTCCGCCGAAAGCCTAGATTTAGCTTGAAATTCTTAGAATTTTGCCCCCCTTGCTTTTGTTTTCACTTATAATTTTTAAAATTTAACCTTCCACGCCGCTACTTTATCGTTTTTATCGCTTCGTCTGGGACTGCTTTAAAATTTTAATCTCTTTGCTAACAACATACAGCAGAAGTATGTGCTTCTAACCTAGAATTACTTCAAATTTTAATTCCTCTCGTATATATATTGCTTCGCTTTAAATTCCACAAAATCCAAATTTTAGAAAATTTGTGCCCTACCCCATTTCTTGATATCAGAAACTACTGCCTCTTGATTCTAATGCTTTTCTCGCAGCGACGCTTCTTGGGAATCCCGCCGGCTAAATTTTAAGGTCGGAATTTTAAAATTCCATCATTTTGTAATCGTAATTTTTCATTTAAGCTTCGATAACAAAAATAAGCTGAAATTTTACTTTATTATCGAAAACGTTACATCGCGATACCCATTTTTTCGCGTTAAGCTACCTTTCGTTAGAAATTGTATTAAATTTATTGTAAATAGGTATTTTTATAGTATAATGGATAGTTTTTATTTTTTACGAAGGATTACAACTATGAAAGAGATCAAAATCCCAATTATCTCAGGTCTGAGCATCGCTGCTACGCTAGCATTGCTGCCTATACAGGTCTTAGCCAAAGATGGGCAGGTAACCGTTACTACAGACGGCCATCCAGGTAACTTTTACCATTCATCAGGTAAAAATTTCTCAGGTGGCTTTGAAAGCTCCACAAATGCTCACGGTAAAAACGACAATAATATCGTAACGATAACTGGCGTTGATAGCGGCGGTCAAGCTATGTGGGATTATACGATTTATGGTGGAGGTAACGGAGACGGTACTCCTACAACCCCACCTTTTTATTATAAGCAAACTAGCGCAGCCGAAAATAATACGCTTAATGTTTACAGCGGCGCTACGGTGGCGATACTTGTGGGCGGCGAAGGAAAAGGTGCGAAAAATAATACTGTCAACTTGATTGACGCAGATGTGAATAATGTCGTGCTTGGTGGTAACGGTACGTGGTACGGTCAAGCAGATAGCAGTGGAGATGCTATCCACAATATTGTAAATATTAGCGGTTCTACGCAAGTTAAATATAATAATTTCATAAATTTCAATAGCACATCGGTAATGGGTGGTAGAGCAACAGGCACAAATAAAGCCAATAATAATGAAGTAAATATTAAGGGAACACCTACTATCGCTGGTAGAATTGCTGGCGCTGCGGTAGAAAACGGCGATGCAGACAGCAATAAAGTAGATATCAACGCTATTGTAAATTTAGCAAATGTAAGTGGAGTAATAGCCTCAAAAGACAGCACCGCCACTTTACAAAATAATATCGTCACTATCAATAACGATGGTGCTGTAGTTACCGATGTTTTAGTCGCTAATGGTACGGGCGGCGGCATCCACGGTCCCGGCGGCAAAGCAACAGCTAAAAATAATCATGGTAAACTGATAAAAGGCACGGTCGGAAATCTCAACGGCGCATACATGGTTAGCAAAACCGAAAAAAATCACTCTACTATCGAGGGTGGCCATGTAACTAACTACGTATACGGAAGTTATTATAGAAACGACGCCCATGAACTTAAATCTAATAGCAAAGGCGATTATGTTACCATTAGCGGCGGTACCGTAGATAAGGCAACTTTTGGTGCTTTCACATATTACGGCGATATAGATGGAGCTCATGTAGATATGAGTGGTGGTAAAGTTTCGGGTGTAAATTTTGCTAGCGATGACGGAGTATTTGGTGGGCTTAGCTACGACGGCACTGTTAATAATAGCTATTTAGATCTAACAGGCGGCGAGATAAGCGGTGATGCAATCGGCGGAAGAAGCAACAATAAAGATGTCGCGAATAACTACGCAAAAATTAATGGTAGCGCAAAAATAGGCAGAAGATTGATCGGTGGAGAAAGTCGCGGCGGAACGGTTACTAATAGTTATTTAGATCTGACCGGCGGCGAGATCGGTGGAGATTCAATCGGCAGCTTAGGCTCTACAGGTGCAGTTGGTGGTAAGATAATAGCCAGCGGAACAAAATTTAATGGAAACGTAATAGGTGGCAAAAGCTCTAGCGGCAACGTAACTGGAAGTAGAGTCACGCTAACCAATGTCACAGCGAGTAAGAATGTAATCGGAGGCGAAGCCCAAAGCGGTAATACCGATGATAATCAAGTAAGCCTAATAGGCGGTAGCGTTACCGGCGATGTATACGGCTCAAAAGCTAGCGGTTCTGCAACAAACAGTACCGTGAATTTAAGCAACACGCAAGTCGCTGGTAACGTCTACGCAGCATATGCGGCTAGCGGTAGCGGTAATACCGTAAATTTCTATGGTGGTAAAGTCGATAAAACTATCTACGGTCTATCCAGTGCAGGTGGCACAAATAACACCTTAAACGTATATAACGCCTCTACTCAAAAAACCGCAGGCGATATAGCAAATCTTAA
>NZ_CALIBF010000070.1 GCF_938045465.1 uncultured Campylobacter sp. | reverse complement strand
CGGCGGGTGAACGCATACCCTATTTGGCAAATAACAAAGTCGATCTGATCATCGGAACTTTCATCATTACGCCCGAGCGCAGTAAGCATGTCGACTTCTCAATCCCTTATCTTTCCGTAAATTTCGGCGTACTGACCCGCAAAGCAGATACTATAAGCGATATTTCGCAGCTTAGAGATATGAAAATTTTAGTAGAGGGCAATGCAACGGCCCCAGAGCTGTATCTTAAAAAGGAAAAATTCGACAATCTAATGCGCTGCGCTACTACAAAGGAGTGCTACGAGATGGTAAAGAACGGCCAAGCCGACGCCTACGTAAACGATAATATAATAGTGCTTGCTTACGAGATCATGGATAAGACGATGGACGTGCCTTTTAAGGCGCTGGGACCTACAGAATTTATCGGCGTGGGCGTTTCGAAGGGCAACAAAGAGCTGTTAGAACTGGTGAATGCTGAGCTAATCAAGCTAAGCAAAGAGGGCTTTTTTGAAAGGGCCTACAGCGATACTTTCGAGCCATTTTACAAAAAGGCGGTGGATAAAAAATATTTCTTGCTAGATGGAATTTACAGCCTTTTATAAACACTTAGCGGGTTTAGTACAAAACCCGCTAAATTTCAAAAAATCTTTTAAAATCTCATTCAATTACTCAGTTTTCAAAAAATAAATTCAATTTTTCATAAAATTTTAGTTCTTTTTGCCTTATTTTCGCTAGAATAACGTTGAGATTTAACGATAAAGGATAGGGAATGAGGGCATTTATCGCTATATTTTTATTTTGTGCGGCGCTTTTTGCAGATAGCCTAGATCAAATCAGACAAAACGGCGTCATTCGCATCGGAGTGCGCGACGCCCATCCGCCGCTTTGCGAGTCTAATGGCGGCAAATTTGAAGGATTTGAAATCGATCTTGCAAACGCTATTGCTAAAGAAATTTTCGGCAAAAAAGAGGGCAAAATCGAGTTCATCCCGTTAAGCGTAAATGATAGAATTCCATTTTTAGAGGCAAATAAGCTTGATTTGGTGATCGGTCTATTTAGCATCACCAACGAACGAAAAAGAAAGATCGATTTCTCCCTCCCTTACCTCTCCGTAAATTTAGGCGTATTAACGCGCAAAGCCGACGCTTTTACCGATATCGCGCAGCTTCATGATAAAAAGATCGTATTCGAAGGCGACGCGACAGTAGCCGAGAAATTTTTCAAAACCAAGGGATTTAAAAATTTAGGCCATTGCGCTTCGGCTAAGGAATGTTACGAAATGATTCGAAATGGTGATGCAGATGGCTATATAAACGACAATCTCATCGTGCTTGCATATTCCGTCATCGATGATACTTTGGAAGTGCCGTTTAAAAACCTAGGCCCTAGCGATTTCATCGGCATCGGCGTGCAGAAAGACAACAAAGAACTACTTGATTTCGTCAATGCAGAGCTCATCAAGCTGAGCAAAGAGGGCTTTTTCAAAAAGGCCTACGAGCAGAGCTTTGATCCATTCTATCGCGGTACGGCGGATAAGAAATATTTTCTGCTAGACGGAATTTATAATATGCTCTAAGAGCTTATTTAAATTTTAAGTTCGGCTTTTAGAATTTTAGTAAATAAAATTTCCTGCTTCATTTGAAAGTGGAAAAGAGATTAAATTTAAGGATTTGCCATGAAATTGCTTCTTGCAATGTTGCTACCATTTATTGTTGCTTTTGCCGATAGTTTGGAACAGATCAGATCAAAAGGCGTCGTTCGCATCGGCGTTTACGACGGACAGCCTCCTTTTAGCGAGCTGAACGATGGAACTTTTGAGGGTTTTGAAGTTACGATGGCGCAGGCCATAGCAAATGATCTTTTCGGCGAAAAAGGCGGCAGAATCGAACTTGTGCCGATGAAGGTCGAGGATAGAATTCCAGCTTTAGTAAACAACCGCGTAGATATCGTCATCGCTACGATTACCATTACGCCTGAACGCGCGCAGCAGATCGATTTTTCAACACCGTATTTTTCAGTAAATCTTGGGGTTTTAACCCGCAAGGCCGATAGAATAAAATCCTTAGCCGATCTGAAAGAGAAGAGAATTTTACTCGAAAGCGGCGGTACAGGCGAGGCATTTTTTAAACAAGAAGGCTTTGGAAATTTTACATTTTGCAAGATCGCCAGGGAGTGCTACCGCATGCTAAAAGACGGCGACGTGGACGCCTACGCGACCGATAATCTCATCGCAATGGCATATCCGGTAGTCGATAGCGAGGTAGAAGTGCCGCTTAAAACTCTAGGCAAGCCCGATTTCATGGGTATTGGCGTGCAGAAGGGCAATAAAGAGCTACTGGATTTCGTCAATGCAGAGCTTATAAAGCTAAGCAAAGAGGGCTTTTTTGAAAAGGCATACGAAGGGACTTTTAATCCATTTTATCACGGCGCTGCGGATAAAAGATATTTCTTGCTAGATGGAATTTACAGCTTCTTGTAGGATTTGCGGCTCATTTTAAAATTTATTACGCAAGATTTATCACGTAAATTTTATCTCCTGCTTGCTATGCTTTAGCTCTTGCAGCGGGGATCACATAAAATTTATCGCGCAATCTTGCTCGTTTAAATTTTTCAAAAAAGCTTTTTCGCGGGCGAAACGGCATTTATATAAAATTCCGCTCGTTTAAAATTTATTTTGCATAAATTTTACCGCGGCTTGAAATTGCTAAAATAAATTTAGCTCAGATTTTTATTATTTCAAATTTTACTCAGAATCCCTTTACTATGATTTTTTCACCTCTTACAATCCGCTCAAAATGCCCCCTCTAAAAAAGGTTAAATTTTGCAGTCAAGAATTTATTCTGCGCAAAGAGTAAATTTTTACTACTTAAAATTACAAATGCAGCCCCCCTCTGTCAAAAACCGATCAGTGATTTTCATATTGCAAACTGATCTATTTTTATGTATAATCGCAAACTTTATGAATTTTAAAGGATCAATATATGAAAAAATCCATCTGCTCCTCTATGCTTAGCCTCGCAGCGGTGCTCGCACTAGCACCCGCACAAGCGCTTTGCAATGCAGATTCTAATCCGCCGCTTATCCATACCCATAATAACCTCTATTCGGCTGGATTTAGCGGCAATACTAGCGGCAGCGGAAGCACCAGCCCAAATGGCAATATTACGACGATTACGGGCGTTGTAAGCGGCGGGACGGACTACTCCGGCAGCGTGATTTACGGTGGAGGAAGTGGCGACGGGATCGCGGGCTTTACCGAGTTAAACTCTGCCTCCAACAATAGACTTACGATTAAAGGCGCAAACGCTTACGTAGGTATCGCAATAGGTGCTGAGGCCAAGGGTGTATCGGATAATTACGTGAGCTTGGAAAACGGCTCTAAGGTAAATTTGGCCGTGGGCGGGCAAGGCATAGCGGCGTCAAAAACGGGCAACGAAGGCGAAGCGACGCGAAATCAGGTTTTTGTAAAATACGGCGCCGAAATTACGGGAAATGCCGATAACTTCGGCGGCAGCTCAAATAGACATTATAATATCATCGGCGGCAGAAGTGGAGCGGATAAAAAAGCCTCCTCCAACGCCGTAACGATCGACGGAGGCACTATTGGCAACAGCTCCGTTAAAAATGTAATCGTAGGCGGTATAGTAAGCGGCGGCGGCGATGCCGTATCAAATAGAATAACTATCAAAAGCGGCACATTTAGAGGAAGCTTTGATATATTCGGCGCTCAATCCTCCACGGGGCAAAGTAACTCTAATAGCGTCAATATAACGGCGCCTTATTACGGCGGCACAAGCACTATTACTTTAAGCGGTAGCGGTAGAATTTGGGGCGCAGCGGGTGGAAGCGGAAACTCTAGCGCAAACTCCGTATCCATAAGCGCAAAGCTAAAAGCGCAAAATTACCAAGTAATCGGCGGCCAAGCAAATAGCGCTAGCGTAATGAGCGCAAATCGCGTAGAAATCAACAACGACGATGCAATCGTAGGCAGCGTCACAGGCTCTTTGGGCGGCGCCTCAAGCTCGCGAAGCGTAGTTGATCTTATAAAAGGTACAGTAAAAGGTGATGTCGCGGCAGCAAGCGGCATTGCAGGCGAATCGGATGGCGATAGAGTTACTCTAGGAGCGTCAGACTCCAACAAAGGCGTGCACGTAGGCGGCAATGTCTATGGCGCACGTGCGGGAAGCGTCAAAAACGCAGTCGTTTATATCAATAAAGAAAGAACGACGATAGCAGGAGACGTCTTTGCGGGCTACGCTACAAGCGGCAGCGTCGAGAATAGCAACGTAAATTTTAGAGGCGGCACTATAAACGGCACGATCTGGGGCAGTAATAAGAATTTAGACAAAACCAATACCTTGCATATAGAAAACTGGGTCGGCGGCGGCATTAAAAAAGCTAAAGATATTAAGAATTTCGGCTCTATAAATTTTCACGATCTATATTCCACTACCCAAGCCGATGCGCCGCTTACTCTAACCACTGGCGGCAATACAAATTTAAACGACACAAAGATAGAGGGTATAAAATCAGATCTTGGCGAAGGAAAGTACTATCTGATCCACAACTCTGGTGGCGGCACGATCACCAGAGCCGCGCAAACCGTGCAAGATAATCAAATTTACACGATTACCGACAAGGATCACTATCAGATCACCGGAACCACGATCGAAGTCGAAAACAATAAGAATTTAATTATGCAAAAGGGTACTCTAACTCACTCTTGGATAGACCTTAACTTCGATCAAAGCGAGCTAATGCAAAATCAAAATTCCAACAAGGCTGCGGGCGCTATCGAGCTATTCGGCAATAAAGGCAACACCGTAATCGTAAAAGAGGGTGCAGGCAATCTAGGCGGCAA
>NZ_CALIBF010000069.1 GCF_938045465.1 uncultured Campylobacter sp. | reverse complement strand
CGTTTTGAATGGAGCAACGGTCATAGAAACAATGGATTTGATATATATAGCCTATAGGAGGCTCATTAGGATTTGGATTAGAGGCGTTAAATAGGGCTTTAGTGCTGTTACCACTTGCGGTTTCGATAGGTTGATTGGATTGAGTATCGGGGGCGGGAGTGGAGGAATCAGCGGGTTCATCAGAATTGAAACTTTTTACAAAGAAATAAAAGTATATAGATAGAGTGATAAACAAAAATAACGATACATAAAGAAATTTACGGACAAAAGATTTTTGAGAGGCGTTTTGCCCCGAATGGTAGAGATTAAAAACCTCTTTCATATACGGAACGTGAAATTTTTGCATAACGTCTTTTTGATACATCTTGTAAGAGCCATAAAGCATATATCTAAATTTATTTTTGAATAGGCGCTTGGAGCTATCTACGGCTTTTACAAAATGCTCGGCTATACGTTTATACTCATTACTTATAAGCGATAAATCCTGTGTAATAAGCATAATATCCTGGTATAAATGGCGATGATAAGTAAGCCACCAAACTAAAATGTTATCCTCTTTGGCTTTTAAGAAATTATGAGCTTCATCGAGGATTATTAAGACATTGTGTAAATTTAACTCTTTGGCTTTTTCGTTTAGAACGTCATCGCCCACCTTATCCATATAAAGCAGATATAAAACTTCGAGATCGGAGTAAAATTTTTCGTAGTCAAATTTTATAAATTTAGCGTCCAAATCGAACTTAAAGCCGTTGATATTGGTATAGCAATATAAATACTCTTTTTGCTTCTCAGGCTTAATGACCTTTGATAGGAAAGTATCCTTTGGCTTGAAAATAAAAAGCTGATGAATTTTAAAGACTGCGTAATATGTTTTACCGCTACCAGGGTTACCGACGATGTAAGTTATCATTTCTAATCAATCCTTGAGATAAAGAGATAATTAAGCAACCTAGCAAATAGGGATAAAAATCTCATAACAACCTTTCCGCCCAAAGCTACGATCAGAGTAAAAAATATGGGTTTGAATAAAGTATAAGCATCTCTGAAAGCATCAAAAAAGCCGATAGACTTAAGCACGTTAAAGAAAAGGGTTATAAGCTCATCGGTATTACCCACATAGGAATTTATATAATCTATTAAAGCATTGACCCTAGATAATATGAAAGCAACAGCGTCCATTAAATCTACGAAAAAAGGAACGGCAAATTTAGCAAAAAACATAACCATACCAAGCATAAGCCCAAATCTGATTATAGCACCACCCCATTTAGCTAAAAAAGAACCTAAAAAACTTACAATCCTGCCCATTATAATAACCTCGCAACAGCTTTATAAGTGAATAATGAGAAAAGAAATAAAAACAAAGCATAAAAAATAAAATAAAGGAAGGGGCGAGCATCCTTTAAAAAAGCACATATATCAATAGTAATTTTTTTGCTAAATCTTTCATCCATAATAAAATCACGAGTATAAGGACAACTATTAACAGAACCATGAACTTTAAAATCGCTCAATTGACCTTTTTTAAGTCTATTATAAGCACCAACGATTTGATCTTTGGCATCCTCAAAAATTTTCATAAATTTATTAGTGCCACCCTCAACAGTTTCATTAAGTTCATTTAATTTACTAAAATCAAATTTACCATTATCATCATCGCCCGGTTTCGTGCCATTATTATTATCGGGATTACCCGGTTTTGCCCCATTATTATTGCCCGGATTACTAGGCTTACCGCCACCGCCACCTGGTTTTGTGCCATTATTATTATCGGGGTTACCCGGTTTTGTGCCATTATTATTGCCTGGGTCATCAGGTTTAGGATTATCGCCACCCGGTTTTGTGCCATTATTATTACCCGGGTCGTCCGGTTTGGGATTTGGACCAGGCTTAGCATTAGGAGCATAAGTATCATCGGCAAAACAAAAGCCATTAGCATTTGGGTAAGTGTCATCAATATCATAGCTAACACTAAATTCCGTACCATCGCCATTAGGTCTAGCTTCGGGATCATCTTTAGTTGTAGTGCAAGTATACCAACAAACCCCAGAACCATCACCGCCAATAAACGAGGAAGAAAAATGACCACTAAAACCAAGCTTTCCTGCACGCTTACACATACAATTCAAGCGATCAGATCGATTAGTAATATCCTCACATTTATTCACGCATAAACCTGTAGTAGAGTCAAAATACTCACCGACTTTGGTATTACATTGAACGCAAATCTTTTGAATAGAATCAGGCTTTTTAGCCCACGAATAGGTTTCGTGTTTAAAGGATACACTACCCTCATAAGTTTCAGAACCTAAAAATTTATAAATAGTGGCAGGATCATCGAAATAACCATTAGGAGATTTAGAAGCTGGATCCGATTGGGCATAAAAGGAGTCTTTTTTAAACGATTCATTAAAATTAGGCTGTGCATAAGCATTATTTTCAATCTGAGTATATTGGCAATGCTCGACTATACCATCAACTACACCATTATAAAGCCACATATCACCAGCGGTAGAAATTTTAAAACGATAATCGTAAGAACTAGACGAAAGGGGAATTCGGACAGCAAAAGAAAAAGTAACCAAGGATATTAAAATAAGGGGGATGAATTTAAACTTATTAAGCATAACCCCACCTTATAAAAACTTCCTAGAAAAAAGTATAAGCCCAGCGCATATAGGCAAACATATAAGCAAAAACCACACTATGATTGAGAAAAAATAATCAAACGACAAAACGCCAGTTACAGTAAAAACGCCTATTTGCATAACCCTTCCTTTCTACGCTTCGCGACACACGCCTTGGAGGCGTGGGATTAACGCATTGCGCCACTACTTTTTATTTAGCGAGCTAAATAAAAAGAGGCGCGCGTTAATCTTTAAATTTGAGAAAACTTTAAACGTAAATTAAAGCTTACTCAAAACTAAAAAAACGAATAGACCGAGTAAAAAAGCGCATAAAATACCACTCAAGCCCATTAAAAAATTGTATTGCTCCAAAGATATATCAAGCTTATACATACTTAGTCCATATTCTTAAAAATATCCAAAGCAACGGTTACCTGCTTAATAGCAGCAAAAAAGACAATAACGACAGCCACAAAACTATTAACAAAAATCGTAAGCTTAGTTAAATCGATAAAGTCGTACATAATAAAACCTTGAAATTTATCCCTCCACCAAAAGGTAGAGGGAAAGAGCTTAACGCAAAAGACCAAGACCTTTTTTAACGCCAAAAATGACGCCTAAAAGGACCAAAACCGCACCAGCAACGCCCATAAACGTAGCTTTATCTAGGTCACCAGTGACGGCACCTGTAGCGGGGTCAATAGCGATGCCAGCAGCAGAAGCGCTCATCGCACTAAAACCGACACAAACAGCTGAACAAAGCTTAGCCTTTGCAGAACAAAGTTTTTCTTTTAGAAAAGACAACTTTTTCATAGCAACACCTTTCTTTAAAATTTAAGTCATGCGCAGACTTTATCAAGCCGACCACACGGATCGGCTTTGTAAAGCTTGTTATTTCTTAGGAGAAACGTTATTTAGGAAATTTATCCAGTAAGCATCATCTTCATCAGTAGTAAGCGTATATGCACCATTATTAAAAGACGGAAGCCCGGCGTTAAATTTCAGAATGCCCTTGTTTTTGAAAAACTGATTAAATTTCGTAGTAAGAACCCCAGCTGTTAGATCATCTTTGCATAGAATTCTAACTATGAGTTCTTGTTCCTTGAGATCGACGCAATTCGTTACAGAATTTTCTTCCTCGTATCGATTGCGAGCGGTAATTTTCACGGAGCTTGAGTAAGCCCGTCCGTTCATCTCGCCTTTAGCACCACTTTTTGCGATAGCACTTGCAATTTCGTAAGAAACCTTGAAATCTTGTAGAATGTAGTCCATAACTCTTCCTTTATATTTGATTAAGCCTAACTCGATTAAACCTTGAAGGGCGGAAGGAAGAGTTATTTTCACAAACCGCCCCGAGTAGTTTTACCACTTGCTCGGGTGGAACTCCCGCCTAACTTCGGCCCTAGACATCTTTACTCTGTCGCGGCATAGTGCGAGAATTAAGTGTAGAATTTGCTTACTTTAGTTAAAATCAATGTGTCAAAAAGATCAACAATAAGGAAGCAAAAAAACACATTTCGTCTAATAATTAAACAAAACGAACATTGTGATATTACACAAAGAATTCTTAATTTATGTTTAATAATTAAACGAAATCTACTAAAATATTAAAAAGATGTCAAAATGAACAGACAAGAACTAGCAGAATTATTAAACATAAGCAGAGGAACGCTTAATAACTGGGAAAAAGAAAAACCCGAGCTAATAAGGCTCATAAATCAAGGCTTAGCGCTTGATGAACAAATCAAAGAAACGGAAATTTATCTTAAAAAATTAGAAGCCATTAAAAAAAAAGCAGGCTCTGAAAAAATCAACACAATGAAAGAAAAACAATGAAAAAACTACTATTAATAGTAATACTAGCGAATTTTATGAATGCAAACCAAGAATTTGACTACGAATACAATTTATTTAAAAAATGGTATCAAGGTCAAAGTGGGCAACAGGTAGCAGAATATGTTTACGAACAAGTTGATAAAAGAAAGATATTTAATCATATGGAATTAGAAAAAGAATATAGATATAATTATGAGCAAAAAAATAATGTTTTCTACCTAAAATTGAAAGTTGGAGATAGCAATAATATAAGCATAAGTAAATTTAAAAACGAAGTAGAAAGAATAATTTGCCAAGAACCATTTTTATCGGCCGCACTTTATACAAAAGCCAGGCTAGAATTTAGTGTATGGAATCCGCAAAGTGATTTTTATCATTATAAATTCGGATATAGCGAAAATTCGCAACCAAATTGCATAGATCACAGAAATAGGATAAAAGAAGTTTATAGATATTTTTCAGACAACATAAAGCCTGCTCTAAACAACGCAGGAACTTACAAAAAAGGCGAAACTATCGAACGAAAAAAAACAAACAAAAATAGTATCCAAATCGAAATGCACTAAAAATCACTAAAATTTCAAACTCGCAGCCTTAATATTTAAGCAGAAACGCTTAAATTCATATCAAAGGCACGAAGTATTTTAGAGATCGTCTCAAATCTAGGCTTAGAATTAGGCTTAAAAATTTTATAAAAGCTCTCTCTATTAAGATTAGCTTTTTTAGCTATTTTTTCAACGCCATAGCTTTTTGAAATATACAAAAGAGCTCTTTTAAGCTCCTCTAAATCGCCGTCAGCTAAAACTTGATTCAAATATTCTTTTCTTACATCGTCATTATCTAAAAAGTCAGACAATTCAAAAGTTTTTAGTTCCATCATAACTCCTTTAAAATTTCCTTAGCTTTTTCTATATCGCGTGCTTGAGTGGATTTATCGCCACCACAAAGCAAAATAATCAACGTATCGCCTTTGAAAGTAAAATAAATTCTAATGCCGCCTGAAACGAAAATTCTAAGCTCATATATATCAGTAGCATTAGTTACGGATTTATAATCGCCAAAATAGTTCTCATTTTTTATTTTGTCGATACGACGCAGAATAGAAGCTTTGGCTTTGTAATCCGATAAATTCTTATACCATTTTTCAAAGTATGGAGTATATTTTACTTGCATAAAGCTATTATATATTTTTGTAGCTTAATGGCTACTTAGGTGCACGAATTCCTCATAACCCGAAGGTCGGTGGTTCAAATCCACCCTCTGCAACCAAATTATCATTAAATTTCTACCGCAGCATCGTGACTTTAAATTTTACTTTTGCCTTTATTTAAAAATCAAAAATGTACGTCTGTAATTCCAATTTAAGAATTTTATCTACAAAGTTTATTCTTAGCTAATAGTCTAAAATTAATAAAATCATCAAGTATTAGGCAGATACATCAAACTCCTTAAATCATAAAATTTTGCCGTCTCGT
>NZ_CALIBF010000068.1 GCF_938045465.1 uncultured Campylobacter sp. | reverse complement strand
ACGAGCTTAAAAAGGACTTTTCGCTGCAAAGCGTAGACGCGGGTGAGCTTGCATTTTTCGTGCGGGCGGCGCTTTGGAATATCAAATTTAAGCGCTATAGTTGGGATGTGAATCTTGCGCGCAAGGATTTGGAGTGCGCGGCTAAAATTTTCGGCTCGGCGCAGGCGCAAAGCTATCTGGATCACGGCACGGGCGAGCTTGAGGGCGAGCTAGTAAAATTTAAAGACGCGGACGTAGAGTGTCTAGCGAACGACGTTTTCGCGCAAGTTCGAGTAAAAATCAAAAATGAAACGGCGGACGCGTATAAAAAGGCGCTAAATTTCATCATAAAGCTGCTGCAAGCGGGCTTTGCTGCAAGCTACGCCGTAAAGCTTAGCTCTAAAGCGCAGAAAATTTATCTGCCGATCGAGGGCCTTGCACCCACGCCCACGCACCGATTTTTCGCCGCCGCGCTCGCACACGAGCTGGACGGGGAGCTTGAGCTTTACGCGAACGAGGCGTTAAAGCACAGGTTTGAGTTCTACGCCGACACGGACGGCGAAAAGTGCCTAATGAGCGGCAGCTATGCAGTTTTCGGCCTCGCGCTAAAGAGCGAAAAATACTTTGGTCTCGCGCGGCGCTACTTTGAGACGGTGGATGCCGAACATCAAAGCGCGCATATTAAATTTATCGAGGCGTTTATCGATCGCTACGGCATTAGCGAGCGTAATTTAGAGGTGATCGTCGCGGGGCTGCTGTCATATCAGGAGGATAAAATTTACAAAAGCTTAAAGGCGCTAATGAAGGGGCCTGCGAACAAAGCTCTGTTTGCGCGCGCGATCTCGGGGCTACAGGAGCACGAGAAAGAAAGCGCGGCGTATGCCGTGTGGGGTAAGAACTGGCGGAAGGAAATTTCGGGTTAAATTTTGCGATTTTAAGGCTTGTCTTTTTGGTTTATACTTCGTTAGAAATTTCGCCGAATTTCAGTCACGTATTTATATATACGCTCCTTCATTCGGCTCATTTCCGCCTCGTCTAAAC